>JAQUDN010000035.1 GCA_028685665.1 Burkholderiaceae bacterium
CCCGTGAAGCCCGTCACGTTCTCGACCGCCGGATCGGCCTGGACGATGGCCAGAAAGCGCTGCAGCCGCTGCTCCATGGCCTGGTAGGACGTCGCCTGGTCGGCCCGGATGAAGCCCGAGATGCGCCCCGTGTCCTGCTCGGGCATGAAGCCCTTGGCAATCGCGGTGTACAGAAACACGTTCAGCCCCACCACCGCCGCCAGCACCAGCAGCACCACGGGCTGGTGGCGCAGGCACCAGGCCAGGCTGTGGCGGTAGGCCCGCAGGCCCCGGCGCTCCCAGCGCTCGATCCAGCGCCCCCCCAGCGCCGGGCGTGGAGCGGCAGGCGGACGGCCTTTGAGCAAGGCGGCGCACATCATGGGCGTGGTGGTGAGCGAGACCACCAAAGACACCAGAATCGCCGACGACATCACGACCGCGAACTCGCGAAAAAACCGCCCGACGATGCCGCCCATGAACAGGATGGGCACGAACACCGCAATCAGCGAAATGCTCATGGACACCACCGTAAAGCCGATCTCGCGCGCGCCATCGAGCGAAGCCTGCAGCGCCGTCTTGCCGCGCTCCATGTGGCGCATGATGTTTTCCAGCACCACGATGGCATCGTCCACCACGAAGCCGGTGGCCACCGTGAGCGCCATCAGCGACAGGTTATCGAGCGTGTAGCCCGCCAGGTACATCACGCCAAACGTGCCCGCCAGCGACACCGGCACCGCCACGCTGGGGATCAGGGTGGCGCGGCCGTTGCGCAAAAACAGGAACACCACCAGGATGACCAGCGCCACGGCGATCAGCAAGGCACGCTCCACCTCCTTGACCGAGGCGCGCAGCGTGGGCGTGCGGTCGGAGACGATCTGGACATCGATGGCCGAGGGAATCGAGGCCTGGAGTTCGGGCAGAAGCGCCCGCACGCGGTCCACGGCTTCGAGGATGTTGGCGCCGGGCTGCTTGTACACCTGCAACAGAATCGCGGGCTTGCCATTGGCCACGCCAAAGTTGCGCACGTCCTGCACCGAATCGGTCACATCGGCCACGTCCTGCAGGCGAATGGCGTTGCCGTTCTGCCAGCGCAGCACCAGCGGGGCATAGTCCGCAGCGACCCGGGCCTGGTCGTTGGCCGCCACCTGCCAGTAGTGGTCTTCGCGCTCCACCGCGCCCAGGGGGCGGTTGGCGTTGGTGCTGCTGATGGCGCCGCGCACCTGCTCCAGCGAAATGCCGTGGGACGCCAGGCGCAGCGGGTCGAGCGAAACCCGCACCGCCGGCAGCGCGCCCCCGCTGACCGTGGCCTGCCCCACCCCTTCGACCTGCGACAGTTTCTGTGCCAGCACGGTCGAGGCCGCGTCGTACATCTGCCCGCGCGTGAGCCGGTCCGACGTCAGCGCCAGGATCATGATCGGCGCATCGGCGGGGTTCACCTTGCGGTAGGTGGGGTTGCTGGGCATGCCGGTGGGCAAGAGGGTGCGGGCCGCATTGATGGCCGCCTGCACATCGCGGGCGGCGCTGTCCACATTGCGGTCCAGGTCGAACTGCAGGGTGATGGTGGTGGTGCCCAGAATGGAGCGCGAGGTGATCTCGTTCAAGCCGGCAATCGAGCCCAGCGAGCGCTCCAGTGGCGTGGCCACCGTGGCGGCCATCGTGTCCGGACTGGCCCCGGGCAGGCTGGCCGAGACCGAGATGGTGGGGTAATCCACCTGCGGCAGGGGGGCCACCGGCAGCAGAAAGTAGGCCACCGCCCCCAGCAGGGCCAGGCCCAGGGTCAGGAGGGTGGTGGCGATGGGGCGGTGGATGAAGGGGGTCGAGAGGCTCATGGGGCGGGCCTCCTGGATGGAAGGTGTTTTTGGCTTCCAGGACTGATGGAGAAAGCGTGGGCAGCTATTGTTTTTGCAGTTCTCTGGGTGCCTGTGCCTGTACCTGTGCCTGTACTGAGGGCGCAGGCCGGGGGGTGTGCCTGGCGGCGCAGTAACGTTCTTTTGCGTCGAAGCAAAAGAACGTCCGTCGCCCGCCGGGGCGAACTCCCGGCCCCCGCCCGCCCCACAAACCCAAACACAACCCCAAACACAACCCCAAACACAAACCCCAAGCCAAAACAGGCCCGAGACCGCACCCAGCCAGCGCTACAAGCGATACAAAGAGGAGCATCCATCAGACCCCTCCCCGCCGTGCGCGCCAGCGCTGGGCCCAGCGCTCAAAGGTCAGGTAGATCACCGGCGTCGTGAACAGCGTCAGCATCTGGCTCACGATCAGCCCGCCGACCATCGTCACGCCCAAGGGATGGCGCAGCTCGCTGCCCACGCCACCCCCGAGCATCAAGGGCAAAGCGCCCAGCAAGGCCGCCAGCGTGGTCATCAGGATGGGGCGAAAGCGCAGCAGGCAGGCCTGGTAAATCGCCTCGCGGGCCGGCAGACCCTGGTCGCGCTGGGCCTCCAGGGCAAAGTCGATCATCATGATCGCGTTCTTCTTGACGATGCCGATCAGCAGCACGATGCCAATGATCGCAATGATGTCCACATCCAGCCCCGCCCACCACAGCGCCAGCAGCGCGCCCACCCCCGCCGAAGGCAGGGTCGAGAGGATGGTGATCGGGTGGATGGTGCTTTCGTACAGCACCCCCAGCACGATGTACATGGTGACCACGGCCGCCAGAATCAGCAGCAGGGTGTTCGAGAGCGAGGCCTGGAACGCCAGCGCCGCGCCCTGGAAACGCACCTCCACCGACAGCGGCAAAGCCCCGGCCGCCTGGGCCGCCGCCTGCTCGGCCTGGATGGCCTGGACCGCATCGCCCAGCGACACCCCGGGCGCGGTATTGAAGGACAGCGTGGCCGCAGGCAGCTGGCCCACATGGTTCACGGCCAGCGCCATGCTGCGTTCTTCGAGGCGGGCCACCGAGGACAGCGCCACCGGCTTGCCGGTGCTCGACGCCACGTAAATCGACTGCAGGGCCTGCGGCCCGAGCTTGAACTGCGGCGCCACCTCCAGCACCACGCGGTACTGGTTGGATTGGGTGAAGATGGTGGAAATCAGGCGCTGGCCGAAGGCGTTGTAGAGCGCGGTGTCGATGCCCGCCACCGTCACGCCCAGGCGGCTGGCCTGGGCCCGGTCGATCTGCACGAAGGCCTGCAGGCCCTGGTTCTGCAGATCGCTGGCCACATCGGCGAGCTGGGGCAAGGCGCGCAGGCGCTGCACCAGGTCGGCGGTGCTGCGTTCGAGCTGCGCCATGTCGGGCGAGGAAACCAGCAACTGGTACTGCGTGCGGGCCACCCGGTCTTCGATGCTCAGGTCTTGCACCGGCTGGGCGTACAGGCGAATGCCCGGCAGGTCGCGCGCGGCGTCGGCCAGGCGGCGCAGCACCACCGGGGCGCGGTCGCGCTCGCCATGGGGCTGCAGATCGATCAGCAGCCGCCCGGTGTTGAGCGTGGTGTTCGTGCCATCGACCCCGATGAAAGACGAGACGCTCTTGACCGCAGGGTCTTGCAGGATGCGCTCGGCCAGCTGCTGCTGGCGCTCGGCCATGGCGGCAAACGAGATCGACTGGTCGGCCTCGGTGGTGGCCTGCAGCGTGCCGGTGTCCTGCACCGGGAAAAAGCCCTTGGGCACCAGCACATACAGGCCCACGGTCAGGACCAGGGTGGCGCCAAACACCAGCCAGGTCAGGCCCTGGTGGTTCAGCACCCAGCTCAGCAAGCGGCCGTAGCCGGCAATGGTCCGGTCAAAGAAGCGGCCGGTGGCCTGGTAGAGGCGGCCATGGTGGGCCTCGGGGGTGTGGCGCAGCAGGCGCGCGCACAGCATGGGCGTGAGCGTGAGCGAGACCACCGCCGAAATCAGGATCGCCACGGCCATGGTGATGGCAAATTCGTGGAACAGGCGCCCCACGACATCGCCCATGAACAAGAGCGGAATCAGCACCGCAATCAGGGAGATGGTCAGCGAGATGATGGTGAAGCCGATCTGCTGCGCCCCCTTGAGCGCGGCCTGCAGCGGCGGCTCGCCCTCTTCCACGTAACGGGCGATGTTCTCGATCATCACGATGGCGTCGTCCACCACAAAGCCCGTCGAGATGGTCAGCGCCATCAGCGTGAGGTTGTTGATGGAAAAGCCCGCCAGGTACATCACGCCCAGGGTGCCCACCAGCGACAGCGGCACGGCAAAGCTGGGGATCAGCGTGGCCGATGCGCTGCGCAGGAAGACAAAAATCACGGCCACCACCAGGCCGATGGCCAGGGCCAATTCGACCTGCATGTCTTTCACCGAGGCCCGGATGGTGGTGGTGCGGTCGGTGAGCACCTGCACATCAATGGACGCAGGCAGGGTGCTTTGCAGCTGCGGCAACAGGGCCTTGATGCGGTCCACGGTCTCGATGACATTGGCCCCGGGCTGGCGGCGGATATTGAGGATCACGCCCGCGCGCGAACCGGTCTCGGGCGTGCCGGCCCAGGCGGCCAGGCGCAGGTTTTCGGCGTCGTCCACGGTCTGGGCGATGTCGCGCAGGCGCACCGGGTTGCCGTTCTTGAAGGCGACGATGAGCTGGGCGTATTCCTGCGCCGATTGCAGCTGGTCGTTGGCATCGATGGTGGACGCCCGCGCGGGCCCGTCAAAGCCCCCCTTGGCCTGCTTGACGTTGGCGGCGGCAATCACGCCGCGCAGGTCTTCCAGCGTGAGCCCCAGGGCGGCCAGGGCCGTGGGGTTGGCCTGGATGCGCACGGCCGGCCGGCGCCCGCCGGCAATCGCCACCAGGCCCACGCCCTGCACCTGGGACAGCTTGGGCGCCAGGCGGTTTTCCACCAGGTCGTTCAGGCGAATCACGGGCAGGGAGGGCGAGGTGATCGCCAGCGTGAGGATGGGCGCATCCGCTGGGTTGACCTTGCTGTAGATCGGCGGCATGGGCAGGTCGCCCGGCAGCAGGTTGCTGGCGGCATTGATGGCGGCCTGCACCTGCTGCTCGGCCACGTTCATCGACACGTCCAGCGCAAAGCGCAGCGTGACGACCGAGGCGCCGCCCGAGCTGCTGGACGACATCTGCGCCAGGCCCGGCATCTGGCCGAACTGGCGTTCGAGCGGCGCCGTGATGTTGGAGGTCATCACGTCCGGGCTGGCGCCCGGGTAGAGGGTGGCCACCTGGATGGTCGGGTAGTCCACTTCGGGCAAGGCCGAAATGGGCAGCAGGCGGTAGGCCAGCAGACCGGCGATCAGCAAGGCCACCATCAACAGCGAGGTGGCGATGGGGCGCAGGATGAAGAGGCGAGAAAGGTTCATGGTGGCAGCAAGGCCCGCTCAGAGCAAAAAAGCAGGGCCTCAGCGCGCAGCGGGGGTGGCGGGTGCGCCCCCCTCGGCCTGCTGGCGCCGCGCACGGAGGAAAGCCCGGCGCTCTTCGGGTGGCAAGGCCCGGAGGGTTTCGCGCTCCTCGGGACTCATCTTGTCGAGGAGGGCCCGCACCTCGGGCGAGAGGCGGTCGGTGCCAGCGCCGGGGCTGTCCGCGCGGGCCGCGGGGCCTGCCGGAGCCGCAGGGGCGGGGCTGGCGGGCGCGGCGGCAGGGGTTTTTGCCGGTGTTCCGGCGGGGGCCGCCGCCGCAGGGGCAGCGCCCTGCGCGGCGCGGCGGCTGCGCAAAAAGGCGCGGCGTTCTTCGGGGCCCATGGTGGCGAGCTTGTCGCGCTCGGCCTGGGTCAGGCTGCGCAGCAGCGCGGCGCGGCGGGCGCCGGCGTCCTGGGCAGACTGGTCGGCGCGGGTGGCGGCACCGGCGTCGATCACGGCCACCTTGGCACCTTCCCGCAGGCGGTCGATGCCATCGGTCACCACCTGGTCGCCGTCTTGGAGATCGCCTTCCACGCTCACCCGCTCGCCCTCGGCCACGCCCACGCGGAGGCGCCGCTGGGTCACGGTGCCGTCTTTCTGCACCAGGTACACCGCGTTGTTCTGCACGGCCGTGCCGGGCACGGTGAGCACGTTCTGCAGCACGTTCAGCTGCAGGCGCACGTTGACGAACTGGTTGGGGAACAGAGCCCCGTCTTCGTTGGCAAACACGGCTTTGACCTTGAGGGTGCCCGTGGTGGCGTCGATGGCGTTGTCCAGCGCCCCCACGCGGCCCGTGGCCAGGCGGCGCTTTTGCTCGCGGTCCCACAGCTCGACCGGCAGCTCGGCTCCGGCGCGCAGGCGCTGGTTCATGGGTGCCAAATGGACTTCGGGCACCGCGAAAACCGCTTCGATGGGTTGGACCTGGTTGATGGTGACCAAGCCGTTGGCATCGCTGGGGCCGACCACATTGCCCCGGTCAGCCTGGCGCAGCCCCAGGCGCCCGGTCAGGGGGGCGGTGATGCGGGTGTAGGCCAGCTGCAGGCGGGCGGCATCGACCTGGGCCTGGTCGGCCGCCACCGTGCCTTCGAGCTGGCGCACCAGCGCGGCCTGGGTGTCCACCTGCTGGGTGGCAATCGAATCCTGGGCCAGCAAGTCCTTGTAGCGCTGCCAATCCAGCTGCGCATTCTTGAGCAGGGCCTGGTCACGCTGCAACGTGCCTTGCGCCTGGCTGAGGGCCGCCTGGTAGCTGCGGGGGTCGATCTCGGCCAGCAGCTGGCCGGCCTGGACGGTCTGGCCTTCCTTGAAATGCAGCGCGGTCAGCTCGCCGCTGACCTTGGCCCGCACCACGGCCGTGGCCCGGGCGCCCATGGTGCCGATGGCCGTGACCCAGACCCGCAGATCCTGTTGCCGCACCACGCCCACCGAGACGGGCTGCACCTGGGAGCCTCCCCCAAAACGGCCGGGGCCGCGCGCACCGGCGGCACTGCCGCCCGCTTTCGGGGCTGCGGCCTCGGGCAGGGCCTGGCGCTGCTGCCACCACCACCCACCGCCACCGGCCAGCGCCACCAGCAGCACCAGCAGCCCCCACCGAAAACCCCGTCCGCGCTTGCGCAGGACGGGCCGCGATGGAGCCGGGGCAGATTCGTGGGGCAGCATGGAGGTCCTGTCAAAGTGAAGAGGGGCAATGGTAGTCAAGCCCCCGCACGCCCGCAGCGACCTTCCGGGGATTTACCACGGCTTTACCCTGGCTTTACGCCCCATCGCCCGCCCTGTCGCCCCAGCCGATGGGCGCGGCCCTGGCCCCCGCAAGGGCCCAGGACCGGCCCGGAGCGCGGCAGGCAGCGCTCAAGCCGGCAGATCCAGGCGGGCCGTCCAGGGCATGCCGGGCCAGGCTTCGTAGTGGGCGATCACCACGGTGCGGGTGGTTTCGGTGGCCAGTGCACGCAAAGCCGACTGCAGGTAGCCGAGCGAAGGCTGGTCCAGGCCCGCCGAGGGCTCATCGATCAGGGTCAGGGCCGCCCCCGAGGCCAGGGCGCCCGCCATCAGCACCTTGCGGCGCGTTCCGGTGGACAGGGCCGACAGCGGCTTGTCCAGGTGCGGCTCCAGAGAAAACCCCAGCGTATGCGCCTGCAGGGCCGGTGCGCTCCAGGCGGCATGGCGCGCGGACAGGGCGGCCCACCAGGCACGTGGCGTGGTCGCGTCCAGGGCCGCAGAGCGCGGGTCTTCCCAGAACACCTGGGCGCGGTAGGCCTGGGGATCGGCCTGCAGGTCCACGCCACACAGCTGCAAACGCCCCGACTGCACAGGCCACTCCCCCGCCCACAGGCGCAGCAAGGTGGTTTTGCCGGTGCCGGCGTCACCGCACACCAGGGCCAGGCCCGGGGGCAGCGTGGCCTGCAGGCCACGGAACAAGGGAGCTTCGGGGTAGGCAAAGTGCAAATCGCTGATCTGCAAGACAGGGGCAAGAGAAGGCATGGATCACACCAGGGAGGCCGTAGGCCAGGGGCCACGGAGGGGGGTTGAAACGAGAACGAAGGGGCCACGTCGGCAGCCCTCTATTCTCCGGCCGCAGCGGCGGGCAGGTACGCCCCATCCGCCCCCTTTTCAGGGCCGCTCCCGGTCCGGCACGCGGGTGTGGAGCGCCGCCGGGCGGTAGTCCGGCAAAAAAGCACAGCCTGCGCCAAACACCGCTTCCTGCGCGGGGCATTGGGCGGCGATCGACGCGGGCGTGGGCCGGGCGGCATCGCCCTCTTCCACCCACCGCAGCAGCGCAGCCATCAGCGTGGGATAGGTGGGGTCGCTGAGGTAGCTGTGCCCCGCGTGGCGGGTGAAGGTCTGCACCAGCCGGTGGCCCGTGCCGGCACCTTCCATCGTGGCCTGGAACACGGTGTCCAGCTCGACAAAGGCCGTGGCGTCGTCCACGCCCTTGACGGTGAGCACCGGCACGGGAATCTGGCCCGTGGGGTCGGTGTCTTGCGCAAACCGGGCCACGGCCTCGGGGTCGGCGCGGTAGCGCAGCACGGCGGCGTTCAGCGCCACATCGTCGGGCGAGCCACGGTAGACCACGCCGATGTTGCCAAACGGGCTGCGCCCACCGGTGCGGTACTGGACCACGTCCCGAAAATGGAAAGTCGCCCAGTTCAGGTGGCCCTGCAGGGAACTGGCGGGGATGCGGATCACGTCGGTGAGCGTCTTGAGCTTGCGCTGCTGCGCGGGCGTGCGCTCGGCGGCAGGCCGGTGCAAGGCCAGGCATTCGTTCACCCGGGCCTGCAGGTCGGCCGAGGTCAGGGTGGCTTCGCGCGGCAGGCCGATGTTCAGGGGGTAGGCCGGCTCGGTGGGCCGGGGGTGGTTGTGGCACAGCGCCTGGTACACCACGCGCACATCGGTGCGGAAGTCATACGAGCGGCTGCCCCCGGCCAGCACCCCGCTGGTCAGCAGCACGGCGTCGTACGGGCGCCGGCCGTCGGGGGTGAGGGGGAACATCTCGGCCGCGCGCGCCGCCACGCTGGCCCCCCAAGACTGGCCATGCAAAAAAGTGCGCCGGGGTGAAGCCACTTGGGTGGCGAAGATCTGGCGCAGGCGCTCGGTGTCCTGGGCCGCAGCGCGCACTTCCACCCCGCCCTGGCGGAAGGTGCTGCCCGCCCAGGCATAGCCCGCGCGGACCATGATGGACCAGCGCTCCAGGTCCTCCATCGCCCGCTCCGGCCGGGGGGCGCCCAGCGCAGGCCCCCCGTGGGCATGGAGCACCAGGTGCCCGTTCCACTGGCGGGGCAAGGCAATCAGGTAATAGGCCCCCGCGCTGTCCTGGCCCGCCCGGCAATCGGCCAGCGCGGCAATGCCGGGGGGACAGGCGGTGGCCACCGGGGGCGATTCCACGGCAAGGGCGGGCGTCAAACCCTGCACCGAGGGCTCCGGAGCCCCCGCCGGCAAGGGCGGGACGGGCGCACAGGCGGCCAGCACAGCCAGGCAGGCCAGTGCCATCGGCCTGCGCGCGCGGCCTGCAAAGCCGGTGGGCAGCACAAAAGCCGCCCCCGAGGGCGACGGGGGCACGGTAAAAGCCAAGGACATGACAGGTCTCCAAAAGCAGGGACGAAAGCAAGAGTGTGAAGGGTCCCGCGCAGGCGGTGGCCCGCCCGATGCAGAGCGCTGCACGACAATGCAGGTCCCCCCCTCACCTCCCCGACGCCATGCCCCTGGACTACCTTGATTTTGACTACAGCGAAGACAGCGAAGGCACCGGCACCCTGGACGCCATGGCCTGCGTGGCCCCCTCGCATTTGGCCCGGCTGGAAGCAGAAATCGCCCAGGTGCTGGGCTGGGCCGAGGCCCACTTTGGCGCCCCGGCAGCCCCCATCGAAGAAGGCGGCAGCTGGCATTTCGACCTGCAAGGCACCGAAGAAACCAGCACCCCGCTGGTGCTGCACTTCGACGCAGAAACCCAGAGCCTCACGCGCACGCCCGGCGCCCCGGGCGCGCCCCGCACCACGCTGACCTTGTCCCTCAGCGGTACGGCCGGGTTCTGCGCCGATCTGCGCGCGCACTTCGACCTGGAATAAGCCGGGCGGTCCCCGGCCAAAACCCCTTGAGGCCGCTCAGGATTGGCCCCCGGCCTTCCGTATCCGGACGGGCTTGCTACAGTGCAACTCGCTCGTTCAATTCAAGACCGGAGAGTATTCATGCTGACCCGACGCCATTTTCTGGGCGCAAGCCTCGCCACCACCGCATACGCTGCGGGCTCTTTTGTGCCGGTCTGGGCCCAGAATGCGCCCGGTTGGGGCACCCCCAGCCTGCCCAACCCGGGTTTTCGCAAGATGGCACTGGGCGATGTGGAGGTGATCTCGCTGAACGACGGCATCACGCGCCGCCCCCTCGGAGAGGAGTTTGTCAAAAATGCCCCCCTGCCCGAAGTACGCGCCCTGCTGGCCTCGCAGGGGCTGCCCACCGAGTACATCGATGTGCCTTACACGCCCTTTTTGGTCGTGGCCGGGGGACGCAAGATCCTGATGGACACGGGCCTGGGCGAATTTGGCGGCCCCACCACGGGCAAGACCGTCGAGCAGCTGCGCGCTGCGGGCATCCAGCCCTCCGAGATCGACACGGTGCTGATCACCCACTACCACGGCGACCACATCAATGGCCTGCGCAACAAGGCCGGGGAATTCACCTACCCCAAGGCCAAGGTCATGGTGCCCGCCGCCGAGCACGCCTTCTGGATGGACGACGCCCGCCGGGACGCCGCCCCCGCCGGGCTGAAAGGCGCGTTTGAGAATGTGCGCCGCACCTTCAGCACCATGCCCGCCAGCATGCTGGTGCCCTTTGCACCTGGCGCCGAAGTGGCTCCGGGCATCACGCCGGTGGCGGCCTACGGCCACACACCGGGCCACACGCTGTTCGAACTGAAATCGGCCGGCCAGACCTTCTACTACCTGGGCGACCTGACCAATGTGCCCGCGCTGTTCGCACGCAACCCCGACTGGGCGGTGACCTTCGACATGGACGCCGAAGCAGCCCGCAAGACCCGCCGCGACATCTTCCAGCGCATCACCGCGAGCAAGGCCCTGGTGGGCGGCTTCCACTTCCCCTTCCCGGCCTTTGGCCGCATGGCGGCGGCAGGCGCAGGCTACGCCTTTGAACCGGCCGGCTGAGCCCCCACGGCCCTCGACCCGGTCTTCCCGCCCGGCCAGACAACGACCTGTGGCCTAATACAGGGTTTCCACTTTTTTCAGAGACCTCTCATGGGCAACAAGATCGTTACCGAAGCCGACCGCAAGCACACTCCCCAACCCAAGCTGATGCCCGGCACGAGCCTGCCCACCGCAGGCCGTGGCCAGCGCGTCAGCCTGGAGCGTGGCGTCGCCACCCGCAGCAAGAAGAACCCTGGCAAGCGTTCGCGCAAGGGCGGCTGATCCCGTCTTCCGGACAGCGACGGCCCTTGGGTGTCATCGCTGCCCCCCAAAGCCCTCTGGCACCCCAGAGGGCTTTTTTGTGCCTGTCTTGCGCGGCACGGCCCCCCTCCGCCCCGGGCTGACCGTCAACTTACAATGCCGCCTTCTCTGTTGACGCCCTGGACCCCCCATGAATACCCTGAACCCTGCCCGCCGCACCCTGGCTCTGGGCTTTGCGCTGACCGCCCTGGTGGCCGCTTCCGGCAACGCCGCTGCCCAACAGGCCAAAGAAGTTAAGATGGGCTATGCGCTGGCCGTGAATTCGCACTATGGTGCGGCAGCCCAGGCCTGGGCCGACTCGGTGGAAAAAGCCACCAACAACGCCTTCAAGTTCAAGCAGTTCCCCTCCAGCGCGCTGGGCGGTGAGCGCGAACTGATCGAAGGCCTGCAACTGGGCACGGTCGAAGCCGTCCTGGTGTCCACCGGAGCGCTGAGCAACTTTGTGCCCGAAGTGGGCGTGGTGGACATCCCCTTCCTGTTCCGCGATACGCAACATGCGCGCAACGTCCTCGATGGCCAATTCGGCCAGGACCTGCTGACCAAGTTCAAGACCCGCGGCCTGATCGCCCTGGCCTGGGGTGAACAGGGCTTTCGCCACCTGAGCAACAACAAGCGTGCGGTGAGCAAGCCCGAGGACCTCAAGGGCCTGAAGATCCGTGTCACCGAAAACCCCGTGCACATCACCGCCTTCCGCACGCTGGGCGCCTCGCCCACGCCCATGGCCTGGCCCGAAGTGATTGGGGCCCTGCAGCAAGGCACCATCGACGGCCAGGAAAACCCGGTGTCGGTGTTTGTGTCGGCCAAGCTGTGGCAAGTGCAAAAACACCTCTCGCTGACCTCGCATGTCTATGCCCCCATCGCGCTGATCGTCTCGCCGGCCTTCTTCGGCAGCCTGAACGACGCCCAGAAAGCCGCCTTCATCCAAGGCGCCAAGACCGGCGCGCTGGCCTCGCGCAAGTTCGTCGACGACGTCGAGAAAAAGGGCGTGGACGAAATCAAGTCGCACGGCGTGCAGGTCACCACCACCGTGGACAAGGCGGCCTTCCAGGCGGCCATCGTGCCCGCCTACAAGCAATACGCCAGCAAATTCGGCCAGAAGACCCTGGACCAGATCACCCAGGCCAAGTAAGCCCCCCGCTGGCGACCGCTGGCTTTAGCACACCGCCCGGCCCTGCCCGGGCGTTCCTTTGGGTCTTTTGTCCAAGGCGCTCCCGACAGCGCCCACCTCCCTATGCTGAACCGCATCGAGCGCATTCTGGTGGCTTGCAACCGCTGGGTGCTCATCCTTCTCCTGCTGGCCATGTCCTGCATCGTTTTTGCCAACGTGGTGCTGCGCTACACGACCGGGGACTCGATTGTCTGGGCCGAAGAAGTGGCCCGGCACATGATGATCTGGGTCACCTTTCTGGGGGCGGGGCTGGTGCTGCGCTTCGGGGGCCATGTGGCCATCGACAACCTGCACACCGCCGTGGGCACCGCGCTGGCGCGCGGGGTGCGCAGCTTCGTCGCCGCCGGTATCGGCCTGTTTTGCCTGGTGATGGCCTATTTTTCGATGCTGTATGTGTGGGCCACGCGCTTTCAGACCACGGCGGCCACGGACATTCCCATGGCCTGGATCTACGCGGCCATGCCGGTGGGCTTTGTGCTGATGTTCGTGCACCTGCTCTTCATCGCCCGGGCTTACATCGCGGAGGGCAGCTACGCCACCTCCGACGAGATGGACGCCGAAGCCGCCGCCTCGCTCTGACCCCGCCCGGAACACCCCACCATGACCCTCACTCTTTTCATTGCCGCCGTCGTGCTGATGGCGCTGGGTTTTCCCGTGGCCTTTGCGCTGGCGATTTCCGCCGCCCTGGCGGTTTTTGCCGGGGGGCGTTACCCGCAACTGGTCGTCTTCAAGGAAATGTTCACGGGCATCGACAGCTTTCCGCTGATGGCCGTGCCTTTCTTCATCCTGGCGGCCGAACTCATGTCGGGCGGGGCGCTCACCGCCGTGCTGCTGCGCTTTGCGGCCCAGTTCGTCGGCCACCTGCGCGGGGGCCTGGGCTACGCCAACGTGCTGTCGCTGACGCTGTTTTCGGGCATTTCCGGCTCGGCCCTGGCCGATGCGGCAGGCCCGGGCTCGATGATGGTCAAGATGATGGAGAAAGCCGGCTACTCGCGCGCCTACGCTGCCGCCCTGACCTCCAGCACAGCCATCGTCGGCCCCATCATTCCGCCTTCGATCAGCATGATCATCTACGCCATGCAGGACGAGCAGGTGTCGGTGGGCGGGCTGTTCATGGCCGGGTTCGTGCCGGGCATCCTGATCGCCCTGGCCATGGCTTTCGTGAACTGGCGGGTCTGCACCCAGCGCAACTACCGCTCCACCGAGCCGCGTCCCTCCGCGCGGGAGATGCTGCGCAACAGCATCAAGGCCATTCCCGCGCTGATGCTGATCGTCTTGATCCTGGTGGGCATCCGCTTTGGCATCTTCACCCCCACCGAGGCCTCGGTGGTCGCGGTGTTCTATGCCCTGGTCTGCGGCAAGTGGATCTACCGGACCCTGGCCTGGGAGGCGCTTCCGGGCATCCTGTCGCGCTCGGCCCTGCTCACAGCCTCGGTGCTGCTGGTGATGGCCACCTCGGCCGCCTTCGCCTGGGTGCTGACGGTCGAAGGCATTCCCCAGCTGCTGTCGCAGACCATCGTGGGCTGGAACCTGTCGCCCGTGACCTTTCTGATCGCGGTCAACGTGCTGCTGCTGGTCTTCGGGATTTTCATGGAGCCCCTGCCGGGGGTGATGATCCTGGTGCCCATCCTGGCGCCCATTGCCACCACGCTGGGCATCGACCCGACCCACTTCGCAATGGTGGTGATCGTGAACCTGACCCTGGGCATGATCACCCCACCCGTGGGCGGGCTGCTGTTCGTGACCGCGGTGTCGACGCGGGTGTCGATGGCGGCCTTGACCAAGGAGCTGCCCCCCTTCCTGGTCGCGCACTTTGCCGTGCTGGCCCTGCTGACTTTTGTGCCCGCGATTTCGACCTGGCTGCCGCGCACCCTGGGTTTTTGACCCGGGCGCCCGAGGCTGAAAACCCGGGCGAACGCCAGGATCAGGGCGCCGCGTTCGGGAAGAACACAGGCTCCCCGCCGATCTGGTAGGCCGCAATGCTGCTCTGCCCCGCCGGAGACACCACCCAATCGACAAACTTCTGGGCCTCGGCCGCCTTGGCATGCGGGTGCCTGGCGGGGTTGACGACCATCACGCCGTACTGGTTGAAAAGGCGCTGGTCCCCTTCCACCAGCACCGCCAGATCGGCACGGTTCTTGAAGTTGAGCCAGGTGCCGCGATCGGCCAGGACGTAGGCGCCACTGGAGGCGGCGATGTTCAGCGCAGGGCCCATGCCACAGCCACACTCTTTGTAGCCGCTGCCCTTGGCGGCTTCGTGGCCCGCCAGTTTCCAGTAGCGCAGCTCTGCGGCGTGGGTGCCGCTCTTGTCGCCGCGCGAGACAAAGCTGCCATCGCGGGTGGCCAGCTTGCGCAGGGCCTCCACGATGTCCTTGCCGCGCACCCCCAACGGATCGGTCCGGGGACCGACCAGGATGAAGTCGTTGTACATCACCGGGTAACGCTTCAGGCCCCAGCCGTCGGCGGCGAATTTTTCCTCGGCCACCTGGTCGTGCACAAACAGCACATCGGCATCGCCGCGCCGCGCCATGTCGAGCGCCTGGCCGGTGCCCAGGGCCACCACCTTCAGCTCGATCCCGCTGGCTTTCTTGAACGCCGGCAGCAGGTGGCCAAACAGGCCGGACTGCTCGGTGGACGTGGTGGAGGCCATGGTGATGGACTGGGCAGCGGCACTGCCAAAAGCTATCAAAATAAGAGCTGCTAGCGCAGACTGGGTAAAGGCTAGAGGCTTCAAAGATCTTGAAATTTTCATGCGGTTTCTCCGGTGACAAAAAGACGGGCCGCCTCGGGCAAGGGGCCATTGAAAAAGGCATCGACGGGCAGATCGGCCAGCACCTGGCCGCGCTCCAGGTAAATCACGCGGCTGGCCAGGCGTTTGACCTGACCCAGGTTATGGCTGCTGAACACCATGGTGACCGGCGGGGCCGACACGCTGGCCCCCCGGCCGGCCGCGAAATCGGCCATCAGGGACTCGACCTCGCGCTTGGCGTGGGGGTCGAGGCTGGCGGTGGGCTCATCGAGCAAGAGCAGGCGGGGCTGCAGGGCCCAGGCCCGCGCCAGCGCCAGGCCTTGCTGCTGCCCGCCCGACAGGGTTCGGGCGTTCTGGCGGGCCAGCGCGGCCAGACCCACCCGCTGCAATGCCAGCAGGGCCTGGCGCCGCGCCTCGGCCCAGCGCACCCCGCGCAGCCACAGGGCCAGGGCGACATTGTTCAAGGCGCTGGTGCGCAGCATGTGCGGGCGCTGGAACAGCATCGCCTGGCCCAGGGCATTTCCACCCCGTACCGCCCCGGTGGTGGGCGGAACCAGGCCATGCAGCACCCGCAGCAAGGTGCTTTTGCCGCTGCCGTTGGAGCCCACCAGGGCCACTTGCTCGCCCGCAGCGATGCGCAAATCGACCTGCGCCAGCGCCTCGACCCGCCCCCAGCGCACCGACACCCCGTGCAACTCCAGCAAGGCCCCTGGCGGCTCCCGTTTCATATGGCCCACCCCGGCTGGGCCTCCATGGAGCCCCCATCCACGCGCTCGCGCCAGCGGCGCAGCCCCGCCACCAGCAGATTCAGGAGCAGAACCATGGCCAGCAGGATCAGGCCCAGGGCCAGGGCCAAAGGCAGGTCGCCCTTGCTGGTCTCCAGGGCGATCGCGGTGGTCATGACGCGGGTAAAGCCGTCGATATTGCCGCCCACGATCATCACCGCCCCCACCTCCGAGATGGCCCGGCCAAACGAGGCGATCAGCACCGTGAGCAAGGCATAGCGGCCATCCCAGGCCAGCAGCAGGCTGCGCAAAAAAGGGCCCGCCCCCAGCGAACGCCACTGCTCGCCATGGGTGTTTTCGGCGTCTTCCACAGCCTGGCGGGTCAGCGCCATGACCACCGGCAGCACCAAAATGGCCTGCGCCAGCACCATGGCCTTGAAGCTGAACAACCACCCCAGCGCCCCCAGAGGCCCGCTGCGCGACAGCACCAGGTAGACCACCAGCCCCACCACCACCGAGGGCACGGCCAGCAAGGTATTGAGCAGCGCCAGCACCAAGCCGCGCCCGGCGAACCGTGCCACCCCCAGCCAGGCCCCCAGGACCAGGCCCAGGCCGCAGGCCAGGGCACAGGCCGTGGCGCTGACCGACAAAGACCGCCCGACGATGCGCCAAAGAACCGGGTCGGCAGAAAAGGTGAGTTGCAGCGCCGTGCGCGCGCTTTCAGACAAGGTGGACATGGGATGGGCTATCGTACGCACCCCATCCATTTCCAGCGATATGAACCACCGTGCATAGGGTCCAGCTCCATTACACGCTCAGCCGCAACGCGGGCGATGCCTTGATCCGTAACCCCTTGCCCGAACTATTGCAAGCTGTGTCCCAGCAAGGCTCCATCTCGGGCGCGGCGCGCTCGCTGGGGCTGTCGTACCGCCATGTCTGGGGTGCGCTCAAGCGCTGGGAAACCGAACTGGGGGGCGAACTCATCGTCTGGGGCAAGGGCCAATCGGCACAGCTCAGCGAATTCGGCACCAAGCTTCTGTGGGCCGAGCGCCAGGCCCAGGCCCGGCTGGCCCCCCAGATCGCCGCCCTGCACGCCGACCTGGAGCGGGCGTTTGCTGTTGCCTTCGATGACAGCGCCCATGTGCTCACCCTCTACGCCAGCCACGACGATGCGCTGGCCGCCCTGCGCGCGCATGCCGCCACGCCCGGCGAACAGGGTGCGCTGCACCTGGATATCCGGTTCACGGGGAGTGTGGACGCGATCCGCGCCCTCAACGAGGGGCGCTGCACCCTGGCCGGCTTCCATACGCTGGAAGCGCCAGCGGCCGATTCGCTGGCGGCACGCACCTACAAACCCCTGCTGCAACCGGGGCGCCACAAGATCATCGGTTTCGCCCGGCGCACCCAGGGGCTGATCGTGGCCCGGGACAACCCCCTGCAACTGCACTCGCTGGCCGATGTGGCGCGCACGGGCGCCCGCTTCGTCAACCGGCCACTGGGCACCGGCACCCGCGTGCTGCTGGGCGATCTGCTGACCGACGCCGGCTTGGCGCCTGAGGACATCACCGGCTTCGACCTGAACGAGCCCTCGCACGGGGCGGTGGCCCAGGCCGTGGCCGCCGGGGTGGCGGATGTCGGCATCGGCATCGAGATGGCCGCCCACAGCCGCGGCCTGGGCTTTGTGCCCCTGGTCCAGGAACGCTACCACCTGGCCTGCCTGAAATCCACACTGGAACAGCCCGCTACGCGCGCCCTGCGCGGGTTGCTGCAAACCCCTGCGTGGCAGCAGCAGATGGCGGCCCTGCCCGGCTACACGCCCATGCATTGCGGCGACGTGCTGTCGATGAGCGCCGTGCTGCCCTGGTGGACCTTCCCCCGGCGCAAAAACCCCTGAAGCCAGCCTGCCCGGGAAGCAACCCGCCGCTGCAGGCGACCTCCAGGCCCGCGGCCCCTCACCCCCGGGGTGACGGGCTCGCTTCGGCCGATGCCGGCGGAAGGAGAAACCCCGCGACCCGATCCAGCACCGGCCCCAGCCCCCGCAAAGGCCTGGCCAGGGCCCCGATCAGGCTGGCGTGGCCCAGCCCGTCGAGCAACTCCACCTGCACCGCCACGCCCTGCGCCGCCAAGGAGCGCCCCAAGGCCACCGTGTTGCGCTGCGGATCGACCAAATTGTCGTTGCGCGCCGCCAGCAGCAAGGCCTTGGGCGAGACCTTCTGCGGGACATGGAACAAGGGCTGCGAATCCTCGGGCGTATCGGGCCAATGGAAGGCAAGCTGGACTTCGGGAATGCCGATGGGCAAAAAGTCATAAGGCCCCGCCAGCCCGATCCAGCTGCCCAAGGCCTGGGGACTGCGGCCATGGCGCCCTAGCCAGCGGGGGTCCAGCGCCAGCATGGCCGCGTTGTAGGCCCCCGCGCTGTGGCCCATCACATGCACGGATTGGCCACCGAACTCTGCGGCATGGACCAAGGCCCAATCCACCGCCAAGGCGCAGTCCTCCAGAAACTCCGGGTAGCGCACCTGCGGGCTCAGGCCATAGTCCGCCACCGCCACCCCGATGCCGCGCGAAGCCAAGGCCTCGCCCACAAAGGTGTAGTCCGCACGGCGGCCACTGGACCAGCTGCCCCCATAGAAAAACACCACCAAAGGCGCACGCGGGTCCGGCTGGGTCGGCAGGTAGAGATCCAGCGCATGCCGGGGCTCAGGGCCATAAGCCAGGTCTTTTTGCACCCGGTGCGTGTGGCTCGGCGTCAGGGCATTGATCAAGCCCAGCGGCGAACAGGCCTGCAACAGCGGGGCCGTGAGCCCCGCCAGCAAAGTCCGCAGGGACGATCTTTTGGTGCAAGTCGAAAGAAAAGGGACAGGGGGCATGGAGGGCATAGTGCGACATACGCAAGGAGAAGGCCAATGGTTTCAGAATGCCGGGCATCCCAT
This sequence comes from Burkholderiaceae bacterium, assembly GCA_028685665.1. Classification (GTDB taxonomy): domain Bacteria; phylum Pseudomonadota; class Gammaproteobacteria; order Burkholderiales; family Burkholderiaceae_C; genus JAQUDN01. The sequence goes on from JAQUDN010000035.1 coordinate 18,807, forward strand.
GCGATAACGCGCAGCCTGTGCATATCTTCAGGTTGTTTTTGGCCTTGTTGGCGGAACCGTTTTTCCTTCTTGCACCTTTCATGGGCTGTCCAGCAACCAAGATGACCAATCTACGCAAGGATCTTGGTATCGATGTGGCATCCTCTGCCAGTTACATTGTGGAACCTGGTGCACGCAAGATTACATCGTTGACGATTAACGGCGAAAACATCCTCGACAAATAACCCAAGCCATAGACAACACATCAATTAGACCTGCAGAAACATGATCGATATCACCCAACGCATCCAAGCGCATATGGAGCACATCCGAAAAGTGGGTTCACACTGCACGACAGAAGAGACCACCAAGCAGGCTCTGATCCTCCCCCTGCTAGACATCCTTGGATTCAGCGCCTTCGACCCCACCAAGGTCCGAGCCGAGCACACCAGCGACTTCCCAGGCGCGAAGGCGGGCGAGCGTGTGGACTACGCCCTGTTCTGCAACGGCGTCCCCGTGATGTTTGTAGAAGCAAAGGGGTTTAACCAAAACCTGAACAACCATTGCCCTCAACTGTCGCGCTACTACAACGCAACGCCGGAGGTAGCAGTCGCAGCTATTACCAATGGACGTGAGTGGCGGTTTTTCACAGACCTGGAAAACCGCAACATCATGGACAGCAAGCCTTTTTTGGTAGTTGACTTCGAGAACCCGGCATCTGACATAGCTCAGCAGCTCATGAAGTTCCACCACGACCAGTTTCAGCCCGAAGCGCTTCGGACACTTGCGGAAGAAAGCATTTACCTCACAGCATTCAAGGGAGCTGTAGCAGCGATCTTGCGCGAGCCAGACCTCGACTTTGTGAAATACATCGCTGGCCGGGCCAGCATTCAGCGCACATTCACCCAACGTTTTCTGGACAGCATGCAACCTCTGGTAAAGCAAGCCTTGGCCCAGTCGATCAGCGAAGTGGTCGCAAGCTCATTTGCTGCGCCACATCCAACAGATACAGCAGAAAAAGAAGAAGTATTGGTTGATATCGTCACAGATGCGGCGATCGTTGACCCAGCCAATCCCAAAATCATCACAACCGCCGTCGAGCGAAGGGTGCTGGAGATTTGCCAAGACCTTTTGTCTAATGAAGATCTGCAGGGAAAAGACACAGAAAGCTATTTCAGCGTGCTTTTCCAGGGAAAAAACAACCGTTGGATTTTGAGATTCTGGGGTGACAAAAAGCGCCCATCCATGCAATTCGGCATCCCCCTAACCGATGCCCATCGCACAGAAATCGCAAGGGCACGAATGGAGATGGGCGCGGGTGAATCCATCTTCCTCGACAAGCCAGAAAACCTGTTGCGATTAGCCGGTCTACTTGGGGATGCACTTGCATACTGCAAGGACGACGAAAACTTTAAGCGCAAGACTGTGGATTGACACTGAGCTGGCACAGTTCTGAATCGCAGAGGCTACCCGTCCGTAGAGACGGCGAAAGACCGAGAAATTCGAAGGCTGCAAGCGACAGACGACGATGAGATAGCCCAGGAGGTTCCGCTGCATTGCGCCTAAGAGCTGGCGATTTGCGAGCGCCAGCCCGTTTTGATCTTAGTGATGCACACCATGCGCTCTCCAATTCCCCACGCTGTGAAATTGTGGGGAAACACACTGTATTTCTCGGCGCGTTTTGGTGCGACTCAATACATATTGCACAGGTTCAAAACCCAAGAAAAAAGCCCGTTCCTCATAGGGAAACGGGCTTTATGTGCGACTCGGCTTGATTCGTCTGGACTTAACTGGTTTTAACCGTTGGTGCGCGGGGGGGGACTCGAACCCCCACACCATTGCTGGCGTCAGGACCTAAATCCGAATGAACCAAACGCGCACGAATTAAATTTTCATAGGGAAAACCAAAAAAAACAGACTGATTTTTTTGACTTTCCCAAACTATTTCCCAAACTCGGGCAGAATCCCAAACAGGCCCCTACCCGCGTAGAGAGGCAATGCCTCCCTCTGGGGAACTCGGCATTCTAACTGACCAGACTTTTCAGGTAAGGCAGAACCCATGGCAAACATCTCCAATCGCTCTCCCTGGCAAGTCAAGCTGGCCGGTCAAAAGGAGCAGAAATTCCGCCTCAAATCCAAGGCCTTGGAATACTTGGCGAGTCAGGGACACCCCGACCCCAGCAAGCTGCCCAAGAATGCTTTGAAGCAACTGGAAACAGCGTTTGAGGCCCAAATCAAGCTGGCCGACAAGGATGGCAATGTCGTCATCCGCAGTGCCACGCACGACACCATGGACAAGGCCAAAGCATGGGCCAAGGAGCAAGAGGACGAAATCAAGAGCATCCGCACGAAGCACGGTGGGTTCGTTGCCGAGTACGAGACCATCACCATTGAGCAGGCGCTCAAGCGGTTTCACACCCAGCATTACGCGGGCAAGCGCTCGTTTAAGGAAGTGAGCTACCGCGTCACGCACCTGTCCGAATGGCTGGGCAAGAACACCCTCTTACGGGACCTGACCAAAAAGGACTTCATGCGACTCAGGGACCAACTGCTCGAACAGAAATACTCTGCCTCGTCAGTTCGGAACTACTTCACGGTCCTGACCTCCCTCTACTCCCACGCGGCCAATGAGTGGCTTTACCCCGTGGACAACCCGCCCAGTGGGATTTCGCTTCCCAAGCCTCAGAACAATGTCCAGCGCTCATGGATGGGCAACGAGTACGAGCGCCTGATGGAATCGCTCGAAGACCACTCCCCATGGATGGTGCCCATCGTGAAACTGGCGCTGGCCATGGCCTTTCGCCGGGGGGAAATTGTCCAGAGCGCCAAAGACAAGAAGACCGGGGAACAATCGGGCGGCATGCGCTGGGAAGACGTGGATTGGGATAACAACGTCCTGCGACTACCTCGCGAAAAAAACGACCACACCAAGAGCGTGACCCAGTCCCTCGGACGTTCTGTCCCCCTCACCCCCGAAATGCAAGACATCTTGCGACCCCTCTACGAGGCCAGCGAAACGAAGTCAGGATTGATTTTTACGAACACCATCAACTCCGTAACCGGCGCGTTCACCATCGCTTGCGCAAAAGCCAAACCGCCTATCAACGGCCTGACATTCCACTCGCTGCGCAAGATTGCGACCAAGAACCTGTCCAAGAAGGTCAACAACCCCATGGAGCTGAGCCGACTGACCGGCCACAAGAGCTTGGATGTGTTGAATCGGCGGTATTTCGATGTGCAGGTTGAGGAGCTGTACGCCCTCCTCGTTGAGAACTCGGGCACGGTACGTCATAGAGGCATCAGCGCACTTACGAAGGTTCTGGGGCTGGCGGATGCAAAGAAATTCATTGAGGAAGTCCGCGAGCTTGCGTCGGTCGAGGATGCATTCCGCTGATGCGCGACGCTCAGGGGTTTTCCGCCATAAAAGGCCCAAATTTGTCAAGTCTGTGGTTCTCTGTGGTTCCGTACAAAAAAGTCACGCTTTGAAATCATTCGTCCTATCAACCACACGAAAGGACGAACATGAACCACACAGTAACAACCACCGCCATTGCAACGCCCACCGTTGCAAACAAAGCCTCTTCAACTGGCGAGGACGAGCTGGTTTTTGCATTGAGCAACGACGAGCCCGCTACACAGAGCACTCCCTTGCCTCAGAGAGCACAAATGATGGCGCAAGTAGTGCCGCAGGCCATCGCCAACACGCAATCCTCACAACCTGCGCCGCAAAATCTCCCCGACTTTCGCCCCGGTGAAATCGGCTTCGCTGACCGACTAGCCGACCAATTCGGCGAACTGTTGCGCTTCGACGCCTCTCACCAAGCATGGATGGTTTGGACCGACACGCACTGGGAAAAAGATGAAACCGGTTTTGCGGTGGAATGCATGAAGAACGTTGCCACCCGAATGAAGGAGGTAGAGGTTCCAATGATGCGTGCTCAGATTCAGAACTATGGAGACCACTTCACACTTCGCGCCAAAGAGCTGGACGCGGATGCCAAACGACTGCATGGCAAAAATGCAATCTGCGCCGCCCTTGCGCTGGCCCAGTCACTGCCACAGTTGGTGACCAAGCACCGCGACTATGACGCCGACCCTCTTTTGCTCAATTGCCTTAGCGGTACCGTCGATTTGCGCGATGGTTCCCTGCGGTCTCACAACCGAGACGACCTCATCACGAACATCACCAGGATTCCCCTGGCCGAAACCTCAGAGGGTTGCCCGCGCTGGAAACGATTCTTACTCGAAATCATGCAAGATGACGTTGAAATGGTCAGCTATCTCCAACGCATGGTGGGCTACATCCTGACCGGGTCTACCCAAGAGCAAGTTTTTTTCTTGCTCCACGGCACTGGGGCCAATGGCAAATCGGTGTTTTTGAACGTGCTGCACCGTTTGCTGGGCGACTATGGGAAGGTAGCGGACTTCACCACGTTCTTGGATATGAACCGAGGTGGCGCACCGCGTAACGATTTGGCTGGATT
>JAQUDN010000189.1 GCA_028685665.1 Burkholderiaceae bacterium
CTGCTTGGCACGGTCGTCGCTTTTGTAACTGCGCAGGCCCAGCACCTCACGGGCCAAGAGCCCGGGATAGGCCTCCAACGCCACGCGCGCAGGATCTCCGGCATAGAGCCCAGGCAAAGACACGCCGGCGTCCAACAGCAAGGGGACGCCCGCATGCAGCATGTAAGCGACGGGTGGATTCACCCACTTCATCGAAGGGCTGGAGCCGGCAGGGCCATCGGTGGCGCGATGGGCAAATTTGCCACCGACAGGCCGGGCGGCACAGAACGCCGCAAACACCTCGCGAATCTGGGCGCGGGTCAGCGAGCGGTAATGCCGCATGCAGTCGAGCCACTGCAAGGGCCAGCCCAGGGACTGGACCAGCTCGCGCGGCAAACCAAAGGGCAGATCAAATCCCCCGACCCAGGCGCGTTGCACGCCCAGCCAATCGGCCACAGCGGCCAAGGTCTCCAGACGCTCCAGGGCCGTGAGCTGGACACGCGCCCCCTGCCGTTGGCCCAGGGCCAACACCACAGGTTTGCGCGGACTCGGGCTGCTGGAGAAATCGCAACCCAAAAGGAAGGAAGAGGACAGCATCGGAATCGAAATCCAAGAAAGTCTGGACCGGGACAGGGGGCTGCCCGCGCAGCCCATCGCCAGACAGCAAAAAGCCGCAGCGCCCCAAGGCAGACTGCGGCCGGGTCGTTGCAGCGAAGGGCTCAGGCGCGACCGATGATGGACGCCGTGGCCATGAGTTCCTGCAGCAAGGCGAAAGACACCTCGCCCGACACCGAATACGGGTCCAGCTCCGGCCGTTCAGAGTACTTCAGCAAAATGGAATGGTTGATCTTGCCCAGGTTCACCTGGCCCATGGTCCACCCGCCAAAGCAGCGCTCCTGGATCTCCTTGAACTGCAGCAGCTCCACATCCTGGTGGCGCGGATCGCGCTGGATGTGGCCATACAGTTCGCTCACCGCAGAGCGACCGCCTTCGATGGCCTGCAGAAAAATGCCGCCGCCATAACAAAGAACACCCGTGATGCCGCAACCGGGGTTGTGCTGGCGTGACTGGGACAGAATCGCTTCAATGGCCTCGGGAGAGGTGTCCATCGCGCGGCTGGCGTAAAGCAGGCGTACCAACATGGTCAGTTCTTCCCAGGGATAAGAGACAAAAATTCACGGCGCAAGGCAGGATCTTTCAAGAAGACACCGCGCATCACGGAGTTGATCATCTTGCTGTCCATGTCGCGCACACCACGCCAGGACATGCAGAAATGGCTGGCCTCCATGACGATAGCCAAGCCATCGGGCTGGGTCTTCTCCATGATCAGGTCCGCCAGTTGAATGACGGCTTCTTCCTGGATCTGCGGCCGGCCCATGATCCAGTCCACCAGGCGCGCATATTTGGACAAGCCGATCACATTGGTGTGTTCGTTGGGCATGACCCCGATCCAGATCTTGCCCATGACGGGGCAGAAGTGGTGGCTGCACGCGCTGCGCACGGTCAGGGGACCCACGATCATGAGCTCATTGAGATGCTCGGCATTCGGAAACTCGGTGATCGGGGGCTGGGGGACATAGCGCCCTCGGAAGACCTCGTTCAGGTACATCTTGGCCACGCGACGCGCCGTATTGTGGGTGTTGTGGTCGCGTTCGGTGTCAATGACCATGCTGTCAAGCACCCCCTGCATCTTGACCTCGACTTCATCGAGCAACTGCTCTAACTCCCCCGGTTCGATGAATTGGGAAATATTGTCATTGGCATTGAATCGCTTGCGGGCCTGGGCAAGGCGCTCGCGAATTTTGACGGACACCGGGGTGCCTTCATCCGTTGGGAAGGGCGTCATATCGGCTGCAGTGGTACTGGACATGAAGCCATCCTACCAGCGATTGACACCCCGGTTTTTTGAGGGTTTTAGGGCTCCAGGGCCGATGGACCCTCGCCATGCTCTATCAAAACAGGAGCACTCCGCGCACGGATCTGCTCAGTAGCGTCGCCCCGTCAGCCACAAGGCCAGGCGCATGAGGCCATAAGCGAGACGGTCCAGCACCCGTTCGCGCCAAGGGCGCCCGGCATAGCCCGCAGGGTCCAGGCGCAGGCCGGCATGCTCCATCGCGTGCACCAGGCGCTGGCGCAGATCGACGGCAAACTCGGCGTCCACCACCACCACATTGGCCTCGCGGGCCAGCAGCAGGCTCAAAGGATCCAGGTTGGAAGACCCCACGGTCGCCCAGGGCCTGGGGCCCTGGGCATCGACAACCGCCACCTTGGCGTGCAGAAAGCTGGGCGCATATTCATGGATCTCGACCCCCGCCTGCAGCAAGATGCCATAGACCGGCCGGGCTGCGTGGTACTGCATGAAATACTCGTACCGCCCCTGCAGCAACAAGCGCACCCGCACGCCCCGCTGCGCAGCCCGGACCAGCGCCCGGCGCAAGCGCCCTCCTGGCAAAAAGTAGGCGTTGGCGATGATGATCTCGTGGCGTGCACCGCCAATCGCACGCAGATAGGATTTTTCGATCTGGCTGCGGTGGCGCACGTTGTCCCGCAGCAGCAGCGCAGCGCGTATGGTGGGTCCGTGCCCGGCCTTCTCCGCATGCCGTGCCGCACTGGCCTTGCGCAAGGCCTCCAAGGCTTCGGGCAAACGGTGCTTGCGCACATCGCGCACCACCTGCATGCGCCACCACAACTGCTCCATGGCATCGCCGGCCTGCCCCACCAGCGTTCCGGTAGCCCGCACCGCAAAATCGAAACGGGGCGACTCCAACACACCATGGTTGGGATCATGGAAATCATCCAGCACATTGATGCCGCCGCAAAAAAGCACCTGCCGATCCACCACGCAAAGCTTGCGGTGCAAACGGCGCCAGCGGTGGGGCAGGAGCAATCCCAGGGGCCCCAGGGGGGAATACACGCGGCATTGCACCCCCGCAGCGCGCAAGGACTCGCGCCAGGGGGCAGGCAGTGGGCCGGTTCCTACGCCATCAACGACCAGGAGAGTGCGCACCCCCCGGCGGGCAGCCCGCGCCAGGGCCTCGGCCACCAGCGACCCCATACCGGTGAAATCAAAAATGTAGGTCTCGAAATGGATGTCGGAAAGCGCTGCGTCCATGGCCTGGATCAGGGCGGGAAACAGCTCCTGTGCGCCCTGCAACAACTGGAGCTGGTGGTCTTGGGCAAAGTGGCGCACGGTGGATGGGGCGGTCAGATACGGAACTCGGCAATCAAGGGCAGGTGGTCCGACATGCGCCACCAGATGCGTCCACGCGGCACCTGCAGGCCCACCGGGGTCAGGCCCCGCGCGTACACATGGTCCAGTTGTGCCAGCGGCAAACGCGCCGGAAACGTGTAGGCGCGGGGCGCATCGAACTCGTGCAAGCCAAAGCGGGCCAGCATGCGCTGGATCTGCTGCCCCCAGTCGTTGAAATCCCCGGCCACCACCACCGGGGCGCCCGAAGGCACCTCGCGCTCGATGAAACGCTGCAACTGGGCGATCTGGCGGATGCGGCTGCCCGCGATCAAGCCCAGGTGGACCACCACCACATGCACACGCCGCCCCTGGAAGTCCACCTCGACATGCAGCAGGCCACGCTGTTCGAAGCGGTGGTCCGAGATGTCTTCATGCTGGTGCCCGATCACAGGCCAGCGCGAGAGCAAGGCATTGCCATGCTCTCCGTGGCGCGTGACGGCGTTGGTGCGGTAGACCGCGACATACCCTTCAGGGGCCAGAAACTCCGCCTGCGGCAGCTCTGGCCACTGCGCAAAATAAGCGGCTTCCCGCCGGTGCATTTTCCGCACTTCCTGCAGGCAGACGAGGTCGGCGTCGAGCTGCTCCACCGCCAGGCCCAGGTTGTGGATCTCGAGCCTGCGGGCCGGTCCAATGCCTTGAACGCCTTTGTGGATGTTGTAGGTGGCAATCCGCAAGAGGTCGGGATCATGGACAGAGAGGGTCATGGCAGCCTCCATTGTGGCAACAGGAGAATGGCCTCGGCATTGGAAGGCGCAAAACAGGCATCGGCCGCCTCTCGCCACGGCAGCCAGACAAAATCACGGTGCTCCCGCGGACTCAGGCGCACGGGCGTCCCTGGCGGCACCTGCAGGCCAAAAACGCGCTCCGTGTTCAAGCGCACCCCCGGCGCATACCGGTGCAGCCACTGGGGGTAGATGCTGTAGATGTTCTCCAGGTACCAGTCGCGCAACACGCAGCCAGGTGCGCAGGCATCGATACCCGTTTCTTCGTAGACCTCGCGCCGGGCCGTGTCCTGGAAGTCTTCGGCGGGAGCCTCTTTGCTGCCGGTGACCGATTGCCAGAACGCCTGGCCGTCGGGGGCATCCACCACCCGCCGGATCAACAGCACCTCCATCGCGGAGGTGTGGATCACGACCAGAACGGATTGGGGAATTTTGAAAGCAGGAGCCGCGTGTGCCATGCCCGGAAGATACCCGGGATCCTTCCGTTTCGGATGACACCGCCACGACCAGCACCGCCCACCCGCCGCTTCCTGGGCAAAGTCCTCCGGCAGGCCATCCGGATCAAGGCCCCATGAAAAAAGGGAACGTAGCGAACGTTCCCTTTTTTCAAGGTGTCTCTTGGGCCGATCTAGGGCGTGTCATCAATCAATTCCGATGGTGTGATGGGGTTGCTACCGCTCATGCCAACCACACCATGGAGGCCGCCAGATAGATAGCTCCCAGAAAGTTGCGAGCAGTCTTGTCGTAGCGTGTGGCAATGGCCCGGTATTGCTTCAAGCGTGCGAAGAAGTTTTCGATCAGATGCCGCGCCTTGTACAGGTGACGGTCATATTCGCGCAGCTGCTTGTTCGTCGCACGCGAAGGAATAACCACTGCCTTGCCTTTGTCCAACAACGGCTCGATCAGCCGGGCCTGGGCATCGTAGGCCTTATCTGCAAGTATGGTCTGCGCGGGTGTGTCCTTGAGCAAGACATCTGCCCCCTTCAGGTCATGCGCCTGACCAGGAGTCAGGAGAAAGGCTGTCGGGTTGCCCAGCGCATCGACCGTGGCGTGGATCTTGGTGCTCAGGCCGCCTCGGCTGCGTCCGAGGGCCTGTTTGTCCGGATCCCCCCTTTTGCACCAGCGCTGTGCTGGTGGGCGCGCACGATGGTGGCGTCGATCATTGCGTATTCGTTGTCCGCTTCCTGTGCCAAAGCCTCGAACACTCGTTGCCATACGCCGCTTTGACTCCAACGCGAGTGGCGGGTGTGCACGACACGGAAATCGCCAAAGCGGGCAGGCAGATCTCGCCAGGGGATGCCTGCACGGTAGCGATAGAGCACTGCATCCACGAACAGTCGGTTGTCTTTTGCAGTGGCTCCAGGCTGTCCTGCCTGACCGGGCAGCAGATCCTTGATGCGCTCCCATTGGGCATCAAGGAGGGCATATCTTTTACTCATGGCCTTTACATGGCACTGGGGCTGTGACTTTCAACTGCAGGGGTATTGATTGATGACACGCCCTA
>JAQUDN010000190.1 GCA_028685665.1 Burkholderiaceae bacterium
GGGGTGAGCAAAGGTGTACATGGGGTACACGCAATACTTGTCTCCGGTGTTGTGGTGGGTGGCGTGGCGGATGCGGTAGATGGCCGGGTCGCGCAGGTTGATATTGGGCGAGGCCATGTCGATCTTTGCTCTCAAGACCATAGCGCCATCGGCATGCTGGCCGTCCCTCATCTCGCGAAAACGTGCCAAATTCTCTGCCGGGGTGCGGCTGCGAAACGGGCTGTCCACGCCGGGTTTGCCGAAATCGCCGCGGTTCAGGCGCATCGCTTCGGGGGTCTGTTCGTCGACATAGGCGTGGCCGGCCTCGATCAGGGTTTCGGCGGCGCGGTACATGTAGCCGAAGTAGTCGCTGGCCTGGTAGGGCGCGGCGGTGGGGCTGCCATTCCAGTCAAAGCCCAGCCACTTCACGGCATCGATGATGCTGTGGACGTACTCCTGGTCTTCTTTTTCGGGGTTGGTGTCGTCAAAGCGCAGGTGGCAGATGCCGCCGTAGTCGCGGGCCAGGCCAAAGTTGATGCAGATGCTTTTGGCATGGCCGATGTGCAGGTAGCCGTTGGGTTCGGGGGGGAAGCGGGTGCGGATCTTGGCCGGATCGGGCTCGGCGGCGGCATGGTGGGCGGCGTCGCCGGGGGTGCCAGCCCAACGGCGGCTGGCATAAGTGCCTTTTTCCAGGTCCTGTTCGATGATCTGGCGCAGAAAGTTGCTGGGCTTGACGGCTTCGGGGGTGGCGTGGGTATTGGCGGGGTTGGGGGTGCTCATGCTGCGATTTTAGAGGGCGCTCCCTGGGGGCCCGCCGACCCACGGGGCGGGCCGTGTACTTCCAGAAACAATATTGGGCGCTTTCGATGCCATCCTTTTGGCAGGCTGGCGCGTTAGGTAGCGGTGAGGCGGGCCTCTGTGCGGGCTTGCCTGGTATTTCACAGGAGATTTCCATGACGAAAGCCCGTTTCCTCTCTGCCTGGGCCGCCACCGCTGGCGTGGCCCTGGCCTTGCTGGCCGGCAGCAGCGCCGCCCAGGCCCGCGATGTGTATTGGTCGGTGGGCGTCAATTCCCCGGGTGTCTCGGTCGGTTTTGCCAATGGCTACCCGGTGGTGGTCGCCAATGCCCCGGTGTATGGGGTGCCCGCCCCTGCGTACTACGCCCCGCCCCCTGTCGCGTATGCGCCACCGCGCCCTGTGTACTACGGTGCCCCCGTGGCCTACGCCCCAGCACCTCCCGCTTATTACGACCGCGGTGGGCACCATGGCCATCGCCACCATGGGCACGGTGGGGGCTATGGCGAACGCGGTTACGACGAGCGTGGTTACGGCGATCGCGGCCACGGTCGCGGTCACTGGGATCGTCGCTGAGCGGGCGCTGCGCCCCATAATCCGGCGTTCTGCCCCGCCGCCTTGCCGGGCTGGCGGGCCCAACGTCCGGAGAGTTGTTTGTGAAAACCGTTTTTGTCCTGAATGGTCCCAACCTGAATTTGCTGGGCACGCGGGAGCCCGCCGTGTATGGCCACCAGACCCTGGCCGACGTGGAGCAGTTGTGCGCGCAGGCCTGCGCACGCCACGGCTTGTCGCTGCGCTTTCACCAAAGCAACCACGAAGGGGCTTTGCTGGACTGGATCCACGAGGCTGGGCGCCTGCATGCCGCTGGCGAGTTGGCGGGGGTGGTGCTCAACGCGGGGGCTTACACCCACACCAGCGTGGCCTTGCTCGACGCCATCAAGGGCACGGGGATTCCGTTGATTGAACTGCACATCAGCAATGTGCATGCGCGCGAGAGCTTTCGGCACCATTCCTACATTTCCGCAGCGGCCAAGGCCGTGATGTGCGGTTTCGGGGTGCCTGGCTATGCCCTGGCGATCGACGCTGTGGCGCAGTGGTGAGCAGGGAGCTCCGCCCGATGCCATCCCTTCTGTCCGAAGCCTCCGTGCTGTCCCCAGGGGCCGTCCCCGAAGCAGTCCAGCGCCTGGCCGCCCTGGCCACGCGCTACACCACCCGCTGCGGATCAGGCACCCTGGTCTGGCATTGCTGGGGCGAAGCGCGGCCGGGCTTGCGTCCCGTGGTGCTGTTCCATGGTGGCAGCGGCAGTTGGACGCACTGGGTGCGCAATATCGAAGCCCTGGTGGCGGCCGGCCGCCAGCTCTGGGTGCCCGATCTGCCGGGCTTTGGCGACTCGGCCCCGCCCGCCGAGGGCAGCGATGCCGATGCCATGGTGGCGCCTTTGCACGAGGGCTTGCAGGCCTTGCTGGGCACGCAGCCCTGCGATCTGGTGGGTTTTTCGTTTGGGGGCATGACTGCGGGCCTGCTGCTGGCCGAGCACCCGCGTTGTGCGGATCGCCTGGTGCTGGTGGGGGCTCCGGCCATGGGCGTGGTGCCGCAGCGCCAGTTCGAGCTGAAAGCCTGGCGCCATTTGCGCACCGTGGAGGAGCAGCTTGAGATCCACCGCTACAACCTGGCGGCGCTGATGCTGCGCGACACCGCCCAGATCGAGGGCCTGGCCTTGCAGACCCATGTGGCCAATGTCCTGCGCGACCGCATGCCGCGCCGCCGGCTGGCGCACACCGACATCCTGGCGCGCTCGCTGCCCCGCGTGGCCTGCCCGGTGCATGCGATTTATGGCCAGCATGACGCCCTCTACAAAAGCTGGATTCACCAGCTGGAAGGCGCTTATGCCGCGGCGGCCCCGGATTTTCGGGGGCTGGTGCTGATTCCAGAGGCGGGGCATTGGGTGCAGTTCGAGGCGCCTGAGCCCTTCCATGCCGCCTTGCTGGCGGCACTGGCCTGAGCGGCCGCAGGCGCTGCGGAGTCCCGGATGACCCCTCCATTGCTGCACGTTGCGGAGTCCGAGGTCGAGTTCACCGCCATGCGCGCCCAGGGGGCGGGGGGGCAGAACGTCAACAAGGTCTCCAGCGCGGTCCACCTGCGCTTTGACATCGGGGCCTCGTCCTTGCCCCTGGATGTCCAGGAGCGCCTGTTGGCGCTGCGCGACAGCCGCATCACGCAGGATGGCGTGGTGGTCATCAAGGCGCAGCAGTACCGCAGCCAGGAGCAAAACCGTGTCGATGCCTTGGAGCGCCTGAACGCGCTGGTGAACAGCGTGGCCCAGCCACCCCGCGTGCGCCGCCCGACCCGGCCCACCTACGGGTCCCGGCAGCGGCGGCTGGAATCCAAAAGCCAGCGCGGTGCCACCAAGGCCTTGCGCGGCCGGGTGCAGGACTGAGTCGCCCGCGGTACCACCCCGGCCGGCAGGGATTGCGCCTGCTGGTGCAACAGTCTGTTGGCCGTTTCGGCCTCGAAAACAGGGCTTCGCGGACGTACATTCCAGTGCAAGAGAAAGGATTTTCTGATGAACCCCACCCCTGCCACCCCCGCTGCTTCGGCTGCTTCCGTCACCCCGGCTTCCCGTCCAGAGGTCCCGGCCCTGTTTGTCTCGCACGGCGCGCCTTTGTTTGCCATCGACGCGGGCGAGACCGGGCCGGCATTGACCCGTTGGGGCCAGGCGCTGCGGGCGCAGTTTCCGGATTTGCGCGGTGTCGTGCTGATGTCCCCGCACTGGATGGCGCGTGGCCCCCAGGTCATGACTGGCGCGCAGCCGGCCACCTGGCACGATTTTGGGGGCTTTCCGCCCGCGCTGTACCAGTTGCAATACCCGGCGCCGGGCTCGCCCGCCCTGGCCCAGGAGGTGCTGGGCCTGCTGCAGGCGGCCGGCGTGCCCGCCCAGGGCGATGCGGCCCGGCCTTTCGACCACGGTGCCTGGGTGCCCTTGATGCACCTGTTTCCCCAGGCCGACCTGCCGGTGGTTCAGGTGGCCTTGCCCGCCGATGCGGGGCCCGCCGAGGTCTACGCCCTGGGGGCGGCCTTGCGCAGCCTGCGCAGCCAGGGCGTGCTGGTGCTGGGTTCGGGCAGCATGACGCACAACCTGGCCGAGTTTTTTGGCGGGGCCCGTGAACCCGCGCCGTATGTGCTGGAGTTCAGCCGCTGGATCGAAGACGCGCTGGCGCGCGGCGACCTGAAGTCGCTGTTCGACTACCGCCGTCTGGCCCCGCAGGCTGTGCGTGCCCATCCCTCGGACGACCATTTTTTGCCCCTTTTCTTCACCCTGGGCGCGGCGGGCGAGGACCTGCGTGCCGACTACCTCAGCCGCGAGGTCATGTACAGCATGCTGTCCATGGACGCCTTCGCTTTGCACCCGGCGGCCTGATGTCCGTCTCTGTGTCTTTTGACTTGCCTTGAATTCGCCTCTGGCGCACCACCATGCTCGATTTGCCGCTCACTTTTTTGCACCGACCCGCCGACCCTGCCTGCGCGGACCCCTGGTTGTTGGTCTTGATGCACGGCGTGGGCAGCAACGAGCAAGACCTGTTTGGCCTGGCCCCCCACATTCCGGGGCATTTCCATGTCCTGAGTTTGCGCGCACCCCACCGCATGGGGCCTGGCGCCTATGCCTGGTTTGACTTTTCTGTCTTGCCCGATGGCAGCCGCCGCATCCACGAGCCGCAAGAGCTGGCCAGCCGGGAAGCGGTGGCCCAGACCGTCGAGGCCGCCGCGCAGCAGCTCGGCCTGGCGGCAGAGCGCACCGTGGTCGGTGGGTTCAGCCAGGGCGGCATCATGGCCTTGTCGACCTTGCTCACGCGCCCGCACCTGCTGCGGGCGGCCATGGTCTGGCACAGCCGTTTGCTGGCCCAGGTGGTGCCGCTCACCGCCCCGGCCGAGGCCTTGGTGGGCCGGGCGCTTTGGCTCAGCCATGGCAGCCAGGACGCCGTCATTCCCCTGGCCCAGGCCCACGCCATTCGCGACCATGTGGCGGCGTTGCCGATCGCCCTGACCTACCGCGAGTACCCCAGCGCCCATGAGATCCGCCCGGCGGAACTGGCCGACACGGTGGCCTGGCTGGCCGCGCTGTCTGGGGTCGCAGGGTAGCCGGCCTTACCGCCCTTGGGGTGTGCCAGGGCCTGGGGCCAGGTGGGGCCTGAAAAAGGCGTCCAGCAGGGGCAGCAGGGTGGGAAAGTCCTGTGCGAAGGGGGCCCGGTTCACAAAATAGGCCTCGCAGGCCACCGCAAAGAATTCGGCCGGGGCGCTGGCCCCGTAGGCGTCAAGCCAGGGCCGAGGGGCGCCGAAGCGCTCGGCCAGGGTCACCCGTTCGCGGAACGCCGCATAAGCGGGTTCCCAGGCCGCCCACCAGAGCGCGTGGGCTTCGCGGCTGCTGCGCGTGCCCATGAAACCGGCGGGCAGGGGAGGGCAGCCGTTGGCTGGGCCACTTTGCATGTCCAGCTTGTGCACGAATTCATGCACCACGACGTTGCTGCCGCGCTCGGGGTGGTCGCGGTCATGGCGCACCTGGGACCAGCTCAGCATGATGGGCCCCCGCTCCATGGCCTCACCCGCCAGCACCTCGGTGTAGTGGTGCACCACGCCGGCTGCGTCCACGCTTTGGCGGCGTGCGACCGCCTCGCTGGGGTGGA
>JAQUDN010000191.1 GCA_028685665.1 Burkholderiaceae bacterium
ACGGCGGGGGCTTCGCTGCCGGGCGCCGGGCCGGGGGGCGTGGTGCCTGCCATGGTTTCGGGGGCGGTGAGCGGTGGGCTGGCGGGGGCTGGCGGGGGGGCGCTGGGGGCGACTGCGGTGGCCGTGGCCGGCGTTGGGGCAGGGCTTGCGCTGGCGGTCGGTGCGGCGGTGTTCAGCGCAGAAAAACCGGCTTGCGGGATGAAGAAGTAGGCCCCGATGGCGGCGGCGGCCAGCAGCAGGTGGGCGACGGCGACCCAGGCCAGGCGTTTCCCGTCGCTGGCCTTGCTTTCGAGCAGGGCGCAGGCTTCGGGCACGGTGCGGGTGGCGGCGAGGGCGCGGGTGATTTTTTTGCGGGTTTCGGTGTGCAGGACGGCATTGCCGTACAGGCCGGGCACGGCCAGGGCCAGGAGGCCGAAGGCGCCGAGCACGCCCCATTCGATGGCCTGCGGCCATTGCAGCAGGGGCCGGCCGACGCCAAACACCAGCAGCGCCAGCCCTTCGGCGACGGCGACATACACCAGGGCCGGGCCCCAGAGTTGCCGGAAAACCAGCCAGCCCAGGGTGAACAGGCTGGCGGCCCAGTTCCAGCCGGTGCTGGTGCGGCCAGTGGCATCAAAGCGGGCAAAGATCGGCAGGTAATGCTTGGGCCGCACCGGCCCCAGGGCCACTCGGTACAGCGCGGTCATGGCGCTTTCGGACGCTTTGTCTTCGGTCATGGCGGGGCGGGCGGTGGCGGGTCGTTGGGTGGCGAACATGGCCCATTCTGGCATGGGGTGCCAGGGGGATTGGTTGCTACTTATTTAATAGCTACCAGGGCATATAGGACGGACGTTGGGGTGGTTTTTGGCTCTTGAAGGGCACGGGCCTGTGGGCGCTCATTTCTTCAGCGGAATGGGCAGGCCCAGGTCGACGGGCACGGCCGAGACGCTGTTCTGGGGCGAGCCGTCGATGAGTTTGTCGGAGTAGCTGAGGTACACCAGGGCGTTGCGCTGGGCGTCCACCATGCGCACGACGCGCAGGCGCTTGAACAGCAGGGACATGCGTTCGCTGAAGACTTCGTCTTGCAGGGGCAGGGGCTGGCGGAAGGCCACCGGCCCGACCTGGCGGCAGGCAATCGAGGCTTCGGCCCGGTCTTCGGCCATGCCGAGGGCGCCCGAGATGCCGCCCTTGCGGGCGCGCGAGACGTAGCAGGTGACGCCGGTCACCAGGGGGTCGTCGTAGGCTTCGACCACGACTTTGTGGTTGGGCCCCAGCCACTGGAAGGCGGTGCTGACGTCGCCGAGCTTTTCTGCCAGGGCCCCGGTGCTGGCGCTGGCCAGGGCCAGGCTGGCCAGCAGCGCCCGGGCCCCCGCCCGGGCGGGGCGGTGGGGCCGGGGCGGGTGATCGTGCGGGGCGGTCAGGGGGCGGGCGGTCATGGCGGGGTCCTTGGGGTGGGTGGGGGCCTGGGCGGGGGCTTCATCCTAGCCGGTGCAGGGTGGGCGATTCGCCCATGAGGAAGGCGCGGTTGCGGTCCACGGCTTCGCGCAGGTAGTCCCAGAGCGCGCGCACCCGGGCCAGTTCGCGCCGTTCGCTGGGCGCGGCGATCCAAAAGGTGCGCTGCAGGTCGATGGCGTCCACCAGCACGGGCACCAGGTCCGGGCAATCTGCCGCCAGAAAGCAGGGCAGCACGGCCAGGCCCTGGCCTTCGCGCGCGGCGGTGTACTGCGCGACGATGCTGGTGCTGCGCAGCGGGGTGGGTGCGTGCGGGGCCAGGGCAGCCAGGTAGCGCAGTTCGGTGCTGAACGAGAGCTCTTCGACATAGCCGAACAGGCGGTGCGCCTGGAGGTCCTGCAGGCTGCGCAGGGGGGCGTGGCGGGCCAGGTAGGCGCTGCTGGCATACAGGCGCAGGCGGTAGTCCGAGAGCTTGCTGCAGACCTGGCTGCTGCCCTGGGGGCGTTCGATGTTGATGGCCAGGTCGGCTTCGCGCTGCGAGAGGTTGATGAAGCGCGGCACCACCAGCAGATCGACGGTGATGGCGGGGTGGCGGTCGCAGAAGTGGCTGAGGTGGGGCGCCAGGAAGAAGCTGCCAAACCCTTCGGTGGCGCCCAGCCGCACATGGCCGGTGAGTGTCTGGCTGTCGCCGCCAATGTCTTCGTCGAGCAGGGCCACGGTGCTTTCCATGCGTTCGACATGCTCCAGCAGGCGGTGGCCGGCGGCGGTCAGCTGGTGCCCGGCCGGGGTGCGTTCGAACAGGCGGCTGCCCAGCTCTTTTTCCAGGCGGTGCAGGCGGCGGGTCACGGTGGAGTGGTCCACGGCCAGGCGCCGGGCGGCCTCCTGGGCCGATTGCGCGCGCACCACGGCCAGAAAAAGCCGCAGGTTGTCCCAGTTGATGCTGTCAGTGGCCATGGGGAAGGGAGGAGGTCGGTGGGTTTGGGTGGTGCAAATTTGCAAGAACAGTATTCGAAAACCCTGTATCTGCTTGCATAAATCCAATGATAGAGTGGGTTGGCAGGACATGGATCGCTGCACCAAGAAACCAAAAAACAGCCAGGAGACAAATCAATATGCAAGTCCTCAAACATGCGGTGGCCTTGGGCGTGCTCGCTTTGTGTGCCAGCGCGCAGGCGCAGATGTCGGACGGGGTGGTCAAGATCGGTGTGCTGACCGACATGGCCGGGCCTTACTCCGGCATGGGCGGGCCGGGCTCGGTGGTGGCGGCCAAGATGGCCATCGAAGACTGCCTGAAGGCCGAGTGCAAGGGCCTGAAGATCGAGGTGGTCAGCGCCGACCACCAGAACAAGGCCGACATCGCCGCCACCAAGGCCCGCGAGTGGATGGACCGTGACAAGGTCGACGCCCTGGCCGATCTGACCAATTCGGCGGGGGCGCTGGCCATCCAGAAGCTGATCAAGGAAAAGGGCGGCATCGCCATGTACAGCGGCCCGGCCACCACGCGCCTGACCAACGAAGACTGCGCCGCCAACGGTTTCCACTGGATGTTCGACACCTATTCCTCGGCTTCGGGCGCGGCGGCGGCCCTGACCCGGGCGGGCGACAAGTCCTGGTATTTCGTCACGGTGGATTACGCCTTTGGCCATTCGCTCGAAAAAGACGCCTCCGACGTGGTCAAGTCCTATGGCGGCAATGTGGTGGGCAGCGTGCGCCACCCGCTGAATGCCAGCGATTTCTCGTCCTTCATCCTGCAGGCGCAGGCCTCCAAGGCGCAGGTGATCGGCCTGGCCAATGGCGCGCAGGACACGGTCAACGCCATCAAGGCCGCGCGCGAGTTTGGCATCGGGGGCAAGGGCCAGAAGGTGGCTTCGCTGCTGATGTTCCTGACCGATGTGCACTCGCTGGGACTGAACCAGGCGCAGGGCCTGATGTTCTCGGAAGGTTTTTACTGGGACATGGACGACAAGACCCGGGGCTTTGCCGCGCGCTTTGAAAAACTGCACAAGGGCTACAAGCCCACCATGGTGCAGGCGGGGGTCTATTCGAGCGTGCTGCACTACCTGAAGTCGGTGGCCGCGGCCAAGACCGACGACTGGAAGGTGGTGTCGCAAAAGATGCGCGAGCTGCCCATTGACGACCCGATCATGCGCAACGCCAGCATCCGCCCCGATGGCCGGGTGGTGCACGACATGTACCTGTTCGAGGTCAAGAAGCCGTCCGAGTCCAAGGGGCCGTGGGACTATTACAAGACGGTGAGCACGATCCCTGCGCAGATTGCCTTCAAGCCGCTGGCCGATTCGGCCTGCACGCTGGTCAAGAAATAAGGCCTCTGGTTTCTCTTTCACGGATTGCATTCATGAGCCAACCCACCACCATCCACCATTTCATTGGTGGCAAGCCCTATCCCTCGCAAAGCACCGTCTGGCGCGATGTCACCAACCCCGCCACGCAGGAAGTCGTGGCCCGCGTGCCCTTTGCGACCCGCGAAGAGGTCGATCTGGCCGTCGCCAGCGCCCTGGAGGCCTTCCAGACCTGGCGTGCGACCTCGCTGGGGGCCCGCATGCGCACCATGCTCAAGCTGCAGCACCTGATCCGCGAGCACACCCCCGAGCTGGCGCAGCTCATCACCCGCGAGCACGGCAAGACCCTGCCCGATGCCGAGGGCGAGGTGGCCCGTGGCCTGGAGGTGGTGGAGCACGCCTGCTCCATCACCACGCTGCAGCTGGGCGAGATCGCTGAAAACGCCGCCACCGGCGTCGATGTGTACAACCTGCTCCAGCCCATCGGCGTGGGCGCGGGCATCACGGCCTTCAACTTTCCGGTGATGCTGCCCTGCTTCATGTTCCCGATGGCGATTGCCTGCGGCAACACCTTCGTGCTCAAGCCTTCGGAGCAAGACCCCAGTTCCACGATGCGCCTGGTCGAGCTGGCCCATGAGGCCGGCGTGCCCCCCGGGGTGCTGAACGTGGTGCACGGGGGCGCCGAGGTGGCCGACATGATTTGCGACCACCCGGACA
The DNA here is from genome assembly GCA_028685665.1 of Burkholderiaceae bacterium. Lineage (GTDB taxonomy): Bacteria > Pseudomonadota > Gammaproteobacteria > Burkholderiales > Burkholderiaceae_C > JAQUDN01. Next base: position 4,449 of record JAQUDN010000191.1, read on the forward strand.
TCAAGGCCCTGTCCTTCATTGGCTCGACCCATGTGGGCACGCACATCTACCGCCGCGCGTCCGACGCCGGCAAGCGCGTGCAATCCATGATGGGCGCCAAGAACCACTGCGTGGTCATGCCCGATGCGCCCCGGGACCATGCCATCAACAACCTGCTGGGTTCGGCCTTCGGGGCGGCGGGCCAGCGCTGCATGGCCAATTCGGTGGCGGTGCTGGTGGGTGCGGCGCGCGAGTGGCTGCCCGAGATCACCGCCAAGTCCCAGGCCATGAAGGTCGGCCCCGGCACCGACCGCACGGCCGATCTGGGCCCGCTGGTCAACCCCAAGGCCCGGCAGCGGGTGCTGGGCCTGATCGATTCCGGCGTGGCCCAGGGCGCCACGCTGCTGCTCGACGGCCGCCAGTGCTCGGTGCCCGGTTATGAAAACGGCAATTTCGTCGGCCCCACCGTGTTTGCCGACGTGACCGCCGAGATGGACATCTACCAGCAGGAAATCTTTGGCCCCGTGCTGAACGTGGTGTGCGTGGACACGCTCGAAGACGCGATTGCCTTCATCAACCGCAACCCCAACGGCAACGGCACCTCGATCTTCACGTCCAGCGGCTGGGCGGCGCGCAAGTTCCAGCACGACATCAACGTCGGCCAGGTGGGCATCAATGTGCCGATCCCGGTGCCGGTGGCGTATTTCAGCTTCACGGGCTCGCGGGCGTCCAAGCTCGGCGACCTGGGCCCCAACGGCAAGCAGGCCGTGCAGTTCTGGACCCAGACCAAGACCGTCACCGCCCGCTGGTTCGAGGAAGGCAGCCGCTCGGAGGCGGTGAACACGACCATCACCATGAAGTGAGTTTTTGGCCCCCAGCCCTTGGCGGCCTCAATTCTGAAGTGCAACACCCTTCAAAATTGAGGCATCCATGAGCAATAGAAGATACGAGCAGATCCAAGAGTCAGAGCGTCACGCGATAGCCTTGGGGCTGCAGCAAAA
>JAQUDN010000036.1 GCA_028685665.1 Burkholderiaceae bacterium
CGCGCAGGGCGCGCGAGAGGGCCAGGCGCAGGGCGGACCAGGCGGGTGCGCCCAGGGCCATGAGGGCGTTGAGCTTGTCCTGGGAGGCGGCGTGCAGGGCGCTGGCGGCCAGGCCGGAGAAGGCGGCACTGGCGTGGGCGGCGGCCAGGTCGAGGATCTGGTCGCCGATGGCGACGCCGCCGCGCCAGGGCTCAGAGCGGCCTGTGCGGCGGAAGATGGCCAGGGGCAGGTTCTGCAGGGGGAAGTCGGTGCCGGCGGTCTGGGCCGAGGGCACCCAGCTGCGCAGGGACGGGTCGTGGGTTTCGTTCAGGGTCGTCATGGGGGGGCCGTCCTGGTTCAGTCGAGCTTGACGCCCACCTGGGTGATCACCTTGCCCCATTTTTCACGCTCGGCGCGAGAAAAAACAGCCATCTGGGCCGGGGTGCCGGGCAGGGGCTCGACCCCCAGCGCCTGCAAACGGGCCTTCACGGGCGTGGCGTTCAGCGCGGCCTGCAGGGCGCTGGAAAATTTGGCGGTGGCCTCGGCGGGCGTGCCGGTCGGCACCACCAGCCCTTGCCAGGCATAGCCCTCGAACCCCTTGAGCCCCTGTTCGCTGAGGGTGGGGACTTCGGGCATGGTGGCCACGCGCTGGGCGCTGGCCACGCCAATCGCCTTGACCTTCTTGCCGTTCAGGAAAGGGTAGGCCGTGGCGCTTTCCACCCACATGGCCGGGATCTGCCCGCCGATCACATCCTGGATCGCCGGGGCCGCGCCCTTGTAAGGCACATGGGTGAGCTGGAGGCCGCTTTGTTCGCGAAACAACTCGCCCACCAGGTGGTGCGGGCTGCCCAGGCCGACCGAGCCCCAGTTCACGCCCTGGGGCTGCTGTTTGGCCCAGGCCGTGAATTCAGCGAGGTTGTTGGCCGGCACGCTGTTGGACACCACCAGGAACAGGGGGAAGCGCACCAGCAGGCCCACGGGCTGGAAGTCTTTTTCTGCGCTGTAGGCCAGCTTGCTGAAGAGCGTGGGGTTGGCGGCCAGCGTCGCGAAATCGGCGGTGAACAGGATGTTGCCGAAATCCTTGGAGCGGGCGGTGTATTCGGCCGCGATATTGGTGCCCGCACCGGGTTTGTTGGTCACGATGATGGTGCGCCCCAGGCTTTTGGACATCGCATCGGCCACGGTGCGGGCCACCACGTCCGAGCCCCCGCCGGCGGCATAGCCCACCACCCACTCGAGCGGTTTGTCCTGGGCCTGGCTGGAACCGGCGCTGGCGGCGAGGGCCAGGCCCCACAGGGTGGCGATGAAGTGCTTGCGTTGCATGGGGAAGTCTCCGTGATGTAGGTGGTGTGGGTCAGCAGGAAAAAAGGACGCGGGGCTTACGCCGCCTGGGTGGGTGCGACGGGGGCCGGCCCCCGGGCGCGCTGCAGGGCTTCGCCCAGCACGGCGGCATCGCCGATGTGGTTGGCCAGCAGCAGCACCAGGCGGGCGTTCATGGCATGGCTCTCGGGCGTGCTCAGGCCCTGGTGGGCCGAAATCAGGGCTTCATAGAAGTCGTCGTAGGACGCCATATGGGTCTGGGTGTTCAGCATGGGATCGGTCTCCTCGTTCAGGCGGTCGGGGCGGCGGTGGCCCGGGCCAGCGCGGCGCGCACGGCGGCTTCGGTGGGGGTGCGCCAGCGGGCGCACACATGCTGGTCGGGTCGGACCAGGTAGGCGGTGCCGCTCTGGCCATCCAGGCGCTGGGCGACCAGGCCTTGGGGGTCTTGCAGGTCGGCGCCGATCGAGCGCACCGTGACATACGGCAGGCTGGCAGCCCAGCCGGGCGTGGCGCCAAAACACAGCAGCGTGAAGTCCTCGCCCAGTTCGCGCAACAGCCAGGACGGCTGGCCGGCGCGCTGCACCGGCGCATCGAGCAGCACGGCCCCGGGCCCCTGCGTGCCCTGGAAGGCATCGGCGTCGGGGGTGTTCAGCGGCGATCCGTGCAGCGTGGCGGGCAGGGACAGGCGGCCGCTGTTGACGATGCGGCGGGCAAATTCACAGGTGCGCGCCAGGTCCAGCGTGGCATCGCGGAACAGGCGGCTGATCTCGCTCTTGGGGGTGATGAAATCGGTCGCACGGGTCGAATTCAGGATGTTCTCGTCGGCGGCGTACTCGCGTTCGGGGCCATAGCTGTGCAGCAGCGCCTCGCTGGCGCGGCCCTTGAGCACCCAGTCCAGCTTCCAGCCCAGGTTGTCGGCGTCCTGCACGCCACTGTTGGCGCCACGCGCGCCAAACGGCGACACGCCATGCGCGCAATCCCCGGCAAAGACCACGCGGCCGTGCACAAACTGGTCCATGCGCAGGCAGGCAAAGGTGTAGACGCTGGCCCATTCGAGCGTGAAATCCACGTCCTTGCCCAGCAAGGCCTGGACGCGGGGCAGGATGTTCTCGGGCTTTTTTTCTTCTTCGGGGTCGGCATCCCAGCCCAGCTGGAAGTCGATGCGCCAGACATCGTCGGGCTCGCGGTGCAGCAGCACGCTCTGCCGGGGGTGGAAGGGGGGGTCGAACCAGAACCAGCGCTCGGCCGGAAACGCCGCCTTCATCTTCACGTCGGCAATCAGAAAGCGGTCCTGAAAAACCCGGCCCTTGCTTTCCAGTCCCATGAGCTGGCGCACGGTGGAGCGCGAGCCATCGCAGGCCAGCACCCAGCCGGCCTCCAGCGCATAAGGGCCGTCGGGGGTGTCCACCGTCAGGCGGGCGCCCTCGGCATGGGGGTGGATCGCGCTCACCTGGTTGTCCCAGCGCAATTCGATCTGGGGCAACTGCAGGGCACGCTCGACCAGGTAGGCCTCGGCGTAGTACTGCTGCAGATTGATGAAGGCCGGGCGCGCATGGCCCTCTTCGGGCAAGAGGTTGAACTGGTAGACCTGCTCGTCCTGGAAGAACACCTTGCCCACATTCCAGGACACCCCCTTGTCCACCATGGCCTGGCCCACGCCCAGGCGGTCCCAGATTTCGAGCGTGCGCTTGGCAAAGCACAGGGCGCGTGAGCCGAAGGACAAGCGGTGGTCGTTGTCGAGCACCAGCACGCGCTGGCCGCGCTGGGCCAGATCGATGGCCAGGCTCAAGCCCACCGGGCCCGCGCCCACCACCACGATCGGGTGGTGTACCGGCGCCGCAGCGTCCTGGTCCGGCGATCGGGTGTAGGGGAAGGCAATCGCCTGCACTTCAGCCCCCGTGCCACGGAAGGCATGGGAGGGAATGTCATGGGGTTTCATGGGGGTCTCTGCGTGTGTGGGACAAGGCTCCGCCCAGCGTCCGGGCGCACAGCGCGCGGACGGTCAGGACGTGGCCCGGGGCCAGCGGGGGGCTGGGGGGAAACTCAGCGGGGCGGCATCAGCCCTCGAGCGCCTGCCACATCTGCACATCGCGCTCGGCGGTCCAGATGCGGGGGTCGGGGTACTGGGTGGCCTCGTCGTAGGCGCGGGTCACGTCGAAGGGCATGCAGTGGTTGAAGATGACCCAGTTGCCGTACTTGGGCTGCAGCTTGGCAAAGGTGGCTTCGTACACCGTGCGCAGGTCCAGGCCCGCAGCCGCACCGGCCTGCACGCTGGCATAGACATCGCTGATGAAGGCCCGCGTGCCCGCCAGGCCTTCCTGGACCTGTTCCGGCGTCTGCAGCGCCGCCCCCCGGCCGGGCACGAGCTTTTCCGGCTTCAGTGCGGCAATCGCGTCCAGCGTGGCCGGCCAGTCCTTGAAGTAGGCATCGCCGGCATAGGGCGTGGCATCGAACTCGACCAGGTCGCCGCTGAACAGGATTTTTTCCTGGGGCAACCAGACCACCGTGTCGCCCTTGGTGTGGCCACGGCCCAGTTGCAGGATCTGCACTTCGAGCTGGCCCATCCACAGCGTCATCTTGCCGGTGAAGGTGATCGTGGGCCAGGTCAGGCCCTCGGGCACGCTCTCGACGTTCTGGAACAGGCGGGGAAAGCGGCCGATCTCGCTGTCCTTGTCGAACTGGCCGCGCTCGACGATCAGGTCGTAAGTGTCCTGGCTGGCAATGATCTGTTCGGGCTGGTAGGCGCTGGCGCCCAGCACGCGCACGGCGTGGTAGTGGCTCAGCGTGACGTACTTGATGGGCTTGTCGGTCACCTCGCGGATGCGGCGGATCACGTCCTGCGCCATGACGGGCGTGGCCTGGGTGTCGATCACCATCACGGCATCGTCGCCAATGATGATGCCGGTGTTCGGGTCGCCCTCGGCGGTGTAGGCGTAGGCGTGCTCGGACAGCTTGTCGAAGCTGACCTTCTTGACGTCGAGGTCGGCAGCGGAGGCAAAGGTTTTGGTGCTCATGGGGTGTCCACAGAAGAAAAATTCAACAATGACGATCTAATTTCACTAAACATAATGATGTTAGCGAAGAAATTCGTTTTAGTGAAATTTATTCGTTTAAGTGAAAACCCTAGCTGTCTCCGGCCGTGGACACGCCCTGCACGGACAATCAGGGCATGGCAATGCAAGACGACTCCTTTTTTTCAGACCTCGCACCAGACGATGCGCACCCCCGGGCCCCTCGGGGCATCCAGAGCGTGGAAGTGGGCGGGCAACTGCTCAAGGCCCTGGCCCACACCGGGCGGCGCATGGCCCTCAAGGACCTGGCGCGCGCGGCGGGCATGACGCCCGCCAAGGCCCACCCCTACCTCGTGAGTTTTGGCAAGCTGGGGCTGATCACCCAAGACCCGGTCAGTGGCCACTACGGCCTGGGGCCCCTGGCCATTCAGCTCGGACTGATCAGCCTGCAGCAGCTCGACCCGATCCGGCTGGCCATTGCGCAGCTGCCCGCGCTGGCGCAGCAGATCCAGGCCACGGTGGCGATTTCGGTCTGGGGCACCCATGGCCCGACCATCATCCGGGTCGAGGAAAGCCCCACCGATGTGCACGTGGCCATGCGCCACGGCACCAATGCCTCGGTGCGGCTGACGGCCTCCGGCAAGGTGCTGGCCGCCTTCATGCCGCGCCAGCAGGTCGAAGCGGCCCTGGCCCAGGATGGCCACGCCGGCCTGCTCGACCAGCCCGACTTCGCCGCAGAAATCGAGGCCATCCGCCGCGACCGGATCAGCGTGGTCTCGGGCGGGCTCGTGGCAGGCATCGGGGCCATCGCCGTGCCCGTGTTCGACGGCTTCGGCCATGTGGCGCTGAGCATTTCAGCGATCGGCCCCAGCGCCACCCTGGACCTGCAGCCCGACGGCGCCGCCGCCCAGGCTTTGCACGCCACCGCGCAGGCCCTTTCGCGCCAGCTGGGCGCCCCGGCCACGCCGCAAGACCTCAGCCCCTCCGCCAGCTGAGCCGCCGGGGGGCATTTGCGGCGGACACCCGCCCCCTCAAGTCGCCAAGCGCTTGCTGATGGCGGTCAAGCCCAGCACCAACTTGTCGAGATCGGCCTCGGTGGTGTAAAGCGCCGGGCTGACCCGGATGCAATGGCCCTTGGCAACGCCACCGCGGCGCACCGTGAGCACGCCATGCTGGTCGCGCAGCTCGGTCACGATGGCGGTGTTGTCCGCCGAGCTGACCTTGCCGGCAAAGCGGAATGAGGTGATGCCGGCGTACATGCCAGGCTCGTTGGGCGTCAGGATTTCGAGGTTCGGGAGGCCGCTCACACGGTTGACCCAATAGTCACGCAGGTAGACCAGGCGGTCGGCCTTGGCCTTGGGGCCAATTTCGGCATGGACTGCCAAGGCCATCGGCAGGGTCAACAAGGTCGCGAAGTTGGTCGTGCCCGTGTGAACGCGGGAGCGAACGTCGGTGGCCGCAAAGTCCATGTCGCCATAGGCCCGATCGATGGCCGCCAGCCTGCCTTGCTTGATGTACAGAAAGCCCAGTCCAAGCGGTGCGCCGATCCATTTGTGCAGATTGAAGCCCACAAAATCGACGCCCAGATCGGCCACCTTGAAGTCCAGCTGGCCCCAGGAATGGGCGGCGTCCAGGATGGTGTCCACGCCGCGCGCCCGGGCCATGGCGGCAATTTCAGCCACCGGCATCACCAGGCCCGTGCGGTGAGAGATGTGGGTGAGCAGCAACAGCTTGGTCGAGGGGTTGTCCGCCAAGGCCTTTTGGTAGGCCTGCAGCACGGCAGCGCGGGTGGCGGGCTCGGGGATCGCGAACTTGACCACGTTCACACCACGGCGCTCCTTGAGCCATTCCATCGCGTATTGCATCGAATCGTAGTCCAGGTCGGAATACACCACGGTGTCGCCGGCCTTGAGCTGGTTGTAGCCCGCGATCAACAGCTGCAGCGCCTCGGTCGCTCCGCGCGTGAAAGCGATCTCCTCCTTGGACGCCCCCACCGCTTCCGCCAACTTCACGCGCACAGCCTCGGCATCGGCGCCGAAGCTCCCGCGCGCATACAGCGTGTTGTCGCGGTTGATCATGTCGTTCTTGGCCTGGAACTCCAGCCGGACACGCTCCGTCATCACACCCCAATAGCCATTCTCCAGGTTGGAAATCTGGGTGTTCACCGCATAGAGCTTGCGCACGGCATCCCAGTAAACGGGATCGGTCGGACCCGATGCCATGGCGAAACTGTCGCCGCACGCGGTCAGAAGGCTGGTGGATGTGGCCGCAAACAGGGGAAGGATGGGCACAGAGGCCAGAAAGCGAAGGGCATTGCGCCGCTGCGGGAGCATGTTGGAGTCGGTCATAGGGGAGTTAAAAATTCTCAATCAAGCAAAAGGTTTCTGCACCCCAAGGAGGGTCCACCGGGCGTCTACCCACATGCAATGTAAAGACCGGAAATGACATTGAAGTGAACCTGCCCCCGATGGGCGACCCACCGCCCTGAAAACGGGCTTCCCCCGAAAACCGCGGGGCCTGCTTGACCCCCACAGGGCCTGCACACCGATCGATGAATGGCTTTCCACCGCGTCCGATGGGCCCTGCAGCCACGCCCTGGCCCGCTCTTTTTCAGGCCACGCAGCCCATCCAGAAAAGGCCGGTGGGCGAGCAGTCTGGTATCGCTTGGGTGAAAGGCGGCCAGGTGGCGGGTATCGATCATGTGGAACCGCGGCGGGTGGCTTGCGCCCTCCCGCTCGCCGGCACGGTCTTTTTTCAGTGGCAGCGACGGCCTGCAGAAGGGTGCGCACCTCTCCCATGCAACTGCCCGTGAACGCCAGCGCGGGGGTGCGGGCCTCGATCTCGGCCGCAGGGCGTGGCACCCCATGGCGCCCCAGCGGATGGAGCAAGACCCCCGCGTGGCGCGATGACGCCCCCAAGACCGATCAATGCCGCAGCCGCAGGGCGTTCGATGAGGGCGAACCGCTGGCGCACGAGCCGGCACCAGAGGCCACGCGCTGCAGCGTCAACAGGGAGACTCACCACCGGCCAAGATGCACGGGCCTGGCCCGCCCAGCGCCCCCTGCAGAAGAGCGCCACACAGGGGTCAAAGCTATCAAAAAAATAGCTACTGGCGCTTGATTCTATTGACCCAGAGGCACTTTGTGCCTGCAATCCCTTCTGTCACAAGCAAGCCCGCCCTCAGCCCAAATCCAGCCACACCCGCCCGCCCTCGATCTTGACGGGCCAGGCGCGCAGCGGCTCGGTGCAGGGCGCGGCGGTGGCGCTGCCGGTGCGGATGTCGAACTTGCCCTGGTGAAAGGGGCATTCGATCTCGAAGCCTTCCAGGAAACCGTCACACAGCTTGGCGTTGCCGTGCGTGCAGAGGTTGTCGGTGGCAAACACCTGGCCGTCCTGCAGGTACAGCGCGATGTCGTGGCCGGCGGGGGTGACGGGAATGCCCGCGCCTTCAAACAGGTCGGCCTCGGCGGCCACATCGGTCCAATGGGTCATGGGGTGCTCTTCTTTAGATGGGGTAGATGATGGAGTTGGGGATCATTTCGCTGTCGTACACGCACAGGCGCTGGGCGAACTTGAGGCCCTCGGGCATGCGCACCACGGTGTCGAGGTAGCGCCCCACGTTGAAGACGGTGCTGGGCCCGTCGAGCTTGGTGCGGAACACGGCGTAATTGGCCTCGCAGTGCAGGGCGCCGGCCTCGTCCACGCGGTGCACCCGGGGCGCGCCGACCACATGGCGCTGGTAGTAGGGGTCGTGGAACAGGGTCTCGCGGATGCCATACACCCGGTCGCGCAGCATGGCCTGGCTGTCGAAGGCCAGCGTGGCCAGCGGAAAGCCGCGCTCGTGGTTCTCGCGGGGGATGAGCCGGTACACGCCGTCGGGCGTGAAGAAGCCGGGCCACCGGTCCCAGTCGCCGCTGTCCACGGCGCTGGCGTAGTCGGCGTAGAGCTGGGTCAGCGCCAGATGGGTTTCAAAATCGATCATCTCAAGCCTCCATCACCTTGCGCCAGTAGGCGTACATGCCCCGGATCAGCGTTTCGGTCACCATGTGCTCGGTGTTCTCGATGGCGCGGCCGCCCAGTTCGGCCAGCGCGCGGTGGCCGGGCTTGCTCTCAAAGGCCTGCTGCGAGAACTCGATCACCTCGCCGTCGTCGGCACTGACGAAGCCGGCCGGGCCGAACAGGTTGGCCTGGCGCAGGCGGCGCTGGGTCATCTCGGGGGTGTCGTCCTCGAAGCCGAAATGCGTCCAGACGAATTCGAAGGCCCCATGGCCGTCGGGCTGGATATGGCGGGTGCTCACGCTGTTGACCTGCTGCTGGAAGACCACGCTGGGGAACAGCGTCAGCATGACAGCCGTGGGTGCCTGGGCCCCCACGCTCGCCACTGCGTGTGTTTCGCTGCCCCCCGAGGGGGCGTCCGACGCTTTGGGGCGGCCCGGCGGCGTCGGTATTTCATCTCCCAGCGCCCACCAGGGCTCGGGCACGATGTCCAGGAAGCGCGGGTCTTCCAGCTGCATGCTGGCCTTGAAGCTGGAGACCTGGGTCAGCTGCGCGGCCTGGCCGCTGGTCTGGCCGCCCGTGCCCCGGGTGGAAATCATGGCGGCGTGGCGGTGGTGCGCATCCATGCGCAGCGCGGATTTGTTGTCGGCCCGCCACAGGCCAAAGGTGACGAACCAGGTATGCAGCAGGCCCGGGTGGTAGGGGTCCTTGATGTTTTCCTGCATCAGCTTCCAGTTGCCGGGAATGCGCTGGCGGTTGTAGCCCAGGATGGTGAGCTTGCGGCCGTTGAACAGGCGGTCGAAGTACGGCAGGATTTCCGGGCCGATGTAGTCCTCCAGCGGCTCCACGCCGTGGTCGAAGGAGGCAAACACCACCCCGCCGCGCGTGGCCACCTTGAGCGCGGTCAGGCCATGGTCCTTGGGGTTGAAGTCGGCGGGCATGCCGCCCAGCACCTTGCCGTCCTGGCGCACGCCACGGCGCAGCGGCACGCCCTGCAGATCGCCCTTCAGGGTGTAGCTCCACTGGTGGTAGGGGCAGACGAATTCCTTGCGCTGGCCATGGCGCTCGCGGCAGAACTGCATGCCCCGGTGGGCGCAGACGTTCTCGACCACGTGGAGGCTGCCGTCGTCCGCGCGGGTCAGGATGACCGAGCGCTCGCCGACCACGGTGCGCTTGAAGTCGCCGGGCTCGGGCACCTCGGCCTCCAGGCCCACGTAGCACCAGTGGCCCCGGTAGAACAGGCGCTCCAGCTCCTGGCGGTGGCGGTCGGCGTCGGTGTAGACGGCAAAGGGGATGCGGCTGGTGTCGCCGGCCTCCCAGTGCAGGGGGGCGGCGCGGGCGGTGTCGGGGGGCATGGCCAGTCTCCTTGTTGGAATTTATCAAGCGAATAGCGCGCATCATCCCGTGGCCCAGACTGGCCGTAAACCCCGGTTTCTCCATAGTGGCTATGCACAGGCAGAATAAAGCCCATGGAATTGGCCCACATCGACCTGAACCTGCTGGTGGTGTTCCAGCAACTGCTGCAAGACCGCCAGGTGTCCCGCGCCGCCGCCGCGCTGGGCCTGAGCCAGCCGGCCGTGAGCCATGCGCTGCGGCGGCTGCGCGCGCGGCTGGGCGACGAACTGTTCGTGCGCACCGCCCAGGGCATGGAGCCCACCGCCTTTGCGCTGCAGCTGGCCGAGCCCGTGGGCCAGGCCCTGGCCACGCTGCACCGGGCGCTGAACAGCGCCGCCGTGTTCGCCCCGGCCCAAAGCACGCGCAGCTTCACGCTGGCCATGACCGACGTGGGCGAGATCTACTTTCTGCCGGTGCTGATGGAGGCCCTGGCCCGCGAGGCCCCGGGCGTGACCCTGCGCGTGGTGCCGGCCGGCGGCGAAGCGCTGGGCCAGGCCATGGCCGAGGGGCGGGTGGACCTGGCGCTGGGCCTGCTGCCGCAGCTGCAGGCGGGGTTCTTCCAGCAGGCGCTGTTCCGCCAGGGCTATGTCTGCCTGCTGCGCCAGGGCCATCCGCTGGCGCAGCAGGCCACGCTGTCCCAGGCCGATTTCCTGGCCGCCGGCCATGTGCGGGTCGATGCGCCGGGCACCGGCCACGGCCGGGTGGACGCGCATTTCGAGCGCGCCGGCTGGGTGCGGACGTTTCGCCTGGCGGTGCCGCACTACGTGGCGCTGGGCCATGTGCTGGCCAGTACCGACCTGCTGGCCACCGTGCCCGAGCGCTTCGCCCAGCGCGCCGCCGCCCCCCTGGGCCTGACCACGCGGCCCCTGCCGCTGGACGTGCCCGCCACCGCCATCCACCAGGTCTGGCACGCGCGCATGCACCGCGAGGCCGGCAACCAGTGGCTGCGCCAGCGCATCACCGCCGGGTTTGGCCGGGAATCGGACGAACTGGCCATGGAATGAGCCGGGCCGCGGCGGGCCCCTCCCGTCCCCACCGCCGCGCGGCGGCGGGGAGAGGGCCCGCAGTTACTTCGCCAGCGCCTTCAGCGCCAGCTTGATGCCCTCGCTCACGCCGACCTCGGCAGGCAAGGCCTTGAGCGCGGCAGCGGCCTCTTTGTCGCTGTAGCCCAGGGCCAGCAGGGCCTGCAGGATGTCGCCCTGGTGGTCGCTGACCCCGTGGGCGGGCAGGCCCAGATCGGCGCCCAGCTTGCCCTTGAGTTCGAGCAGCAGGCGCTCGGCGGTCTTCTTGCCGATGCCGGGCACCTTGACCAGGCGGCCGGGCTCCTGCGCCGTGATGGCCTGCGCCAGCTCGGCCACGCCCATGCCCGAGAGCAGGCTCAGCGCCATGCGCGGCCCCACGCCCGAGATCTTGATCAGCTGGCGAAAGGCCTCGCGCTCCTGCGGCGTGGCAAAGCCGTAGAGCAGCTGGGCGTCCTCGCGCACCACGAAATGCGTCAGCAGGCTGACCTTCTCGCCCAGGCCGGGGAGGTTGTAGAAGGTGCTCATGGGCACATCGACCTCGTAGCCCACGCCGTGGCAATCGACCAGTACCTGGGGCGGGTTCTTTTCGGCCAGGGTGCCTTGGAGTCGTCCGATCATGGAGAAAGTCTTTCAAAAAGAAGAGCGGCTTGCGCTGGTGTGGATTGGGCTGGAGGCCATTTTGGCTTGAAATCACCCCGGCCCGCGCCAGCGCGGCGGGCGCAGGCCCTGCACGCGGACGGGCGGCTCTTTATGATGGCGCCTTCGCGTTGCACGCCGCGTGGACGCCCCCCTTGCCCTTCTCGAACGGTTCTGCCTTGATCCTGCGCCACACCTTCACCCCGCACAACAACACCCGCCTGACGCACCTGTGCGGCCCGGCCGACCAGCATCTGCGCACCATCGAAGAAGCGCTGGGCGTGCGCATCGCGCACCGGCACGAGCAATTCAAGGTCGACGGGCCCAAGGCCAAGGCCACCCAGGCCCTGGAACTGCTGCAGGCGCTGTACGAAATGGCCGAACGCCCCCTGCCCGAAGACACGCTGCAGCTGATGCTGGCCGGCGACAGCGCCCTGCTGGAGCAGCCCGACGACGCCATCGTGCTCAGCACCCGCCGCCCCGACCTGCGCGGGCGCACGCCGACGCAGAACCTCTACCTGCAGAACATCGCCCACCACGACATCACCTTCGGCATCGGCCCGGCGGGCACGGGCAAGACCTACCTGGCCGTGGCCTGCGCGGTGGATGCGCTGGAGCGCAGCAGCGTGCAGCGCATCGTGCTGACCCGCCCGGCCGTGGAAGCCGGCGAGCGCCTGGGCTTTCTGCCCGGCGATCTGGCCCAGAAAGTCGATCCCTACCTGCGCCCGCTGTACGACGCGCTGTACGAACTGATGGGCCACGACAAGGTGCAAAAGGCCTTCGAGCGCAACGCCATCGAAGTCGCCCCGCTGGCCTTCATGCGCGGGCGCACGCTGAACAACGCCTTTGTGATCCTCGACGAGGCGCAGAACACCACGCCCGAGCAGATGAAGATGTTCCTGACCCGCATCGGCTTTGGCTCGCGCGGGGTCGTGACCGGCGATGTGAGCCAGATCGACCTGCCCAAGGGCGCCATGAGCGGCCTGATCGACGCCGAGCGCGTCCTCAAGCGCGTCAAGGGCATCGCCGTGACCCGCTTCACCAGCGCCGACGTGGTGCGCCACCCCCTGGTGGCCCGCATCGTGGACGCCTACGACGCCGCCAGCCGCCCCGCCACCCCCCGCACGCGTAGCACCTGAGGCACAAACTCCTTTTTTGATAGCAGGTAACGCATAGCCTGAAAGCCCCAGAGGCATTAATGACCCTGAACCAACTCTCCTTGTCCCTGCAGTTTGGCGCCCTGGACAACGCCGCCGAGCACCGCGCCGCCCTGCCCCGCCACAAGGTCACGCGCTGGATTCGCCATGCGCTGGCGCTGGACGCCGAAATCACCGTGCGCATCGTCGGCGCCGAGGAAGGCCAGCAGCTCAACCGCGACTACCGGCACAAGGACTACGCCACCAATGTGCTGACCTTCGACTACACCCAGGAACCCGTGGTGACGGCCGACCTGGTGCTCTGCGCCCCGGTGGTCGAGCGCGAGGCGCGCGAGCAGAACAAGACGCTGCAGGAACACTACGCCCACCTGCTGGTCCACGGCACCCTGCACGCCCAGGGCTGGGACCATGAAACCAGCCCCGAAGACGCCGAGGAAATGGAAGCCTACGAGACCGAGATCCTCACCGGCCTGGGCTTTGCCGACCCCTACGCCAAGGACGACTGAAGCCCGCGCCGGCCCGGGTCGGCTGGTTTCGGCCTGGGTCACCTTCTGCCCCCCTTCCTCACCCGCCCCCAAGAACACCTCCATGCCCTCCACCGCCGCCAAAACCGCCGCCACACTGGCCGCCACCGCCCTCATCGCCGTGGGCGGGTACTGGTGGGGCTCGCCCTACCTGGCCCTGCGCGACCTGCAGCAAGCCGCCCAGGCCCAGGACGCCACCCGCTTCAATGCCGGGGTGGACTACCCCGCGCTGCGCGCCAGCCTGAAAGAGCAGACCGGCCAGCGCGTCAGCGACGCCCTGGGCAGCCCCGACAACGCGGGCGGCCTGGCCGGCCTGGGTGCCCGGCTGGCGCAGGGCATGGCCTCGCCCGTGATCGATGGCCTGGTGCGCCCCGACGTGGTGATGCGCGTGCTGCAGGAAGGCGGTCTGCGCCCGCGCGGCGCACACGCCGAGCCGGCCCCCGCCACCGACACACCGCCCCCCGCCGCCGCCCCCCGCTGGACAGCTGTGCGCGAAGACGCCAACACCCTGGTGGCCTATGCGGCCGACCCCCAGCAACCCAACACCGCCCCCCAAGGCCTGGGCCTGGTGCTGCGCCGCACCGGCTTTGCCGACTGGAAACTCGCCGCCGTCCGGCTCCCCCGCTGAGCCCGCATGGTCGACACCGCCCTGCTGCTGTCCGCCGCCTTCGTGGCCGGCGCCCTGAATGCCGTCGCCGGGGGCGGCAGTTTTCTGACCCTGCCCGCGCTGGTATTCACCGGGGTGCCCCCCGTGGTGGCCAATGCCACGGGCACCGTGGCGCTGCTGCCCGGCTACATCGCCGGGGCCTGGGGCTTTCGGGAAGACATGGCCCCGCCGCCGGGGCTGTCGATGCGGCAGGTGGCGGCGCTGTCGCTGCTGGGCGGCGCAGCAGGGGCCGGGCTCTTGCTGCTCACGCCCGACGCCACCTTCCGCCGCGTGGTGCCCTGGCTGCTGCTGGCCGCCACCGCCCTGTTCGCCTTCGGGCCGCAGCTGCGCCAGCGGCTGGCGGGCAGCGGTGCCCCCTCCCGCACCAAGGCCACGCTGGGCGTGCTGGCCGTGGCCACCTATGGCGGCTACTTCAATGGCGGGCTGGGCATTTTGCTGTTGGCGCTGTGGGGGCTGCTGGGGCAAACCCAGCTCAACGCCATGAACGGCCTGAAAAACGGCGTCTCGGCCCTGCTGACCGCGGTGGCCGTCGTGATTTATGCCGCCGGCGGCCTGGTGCAATGGCCCCAGGCCGGGCTGATGATGGTCGCCGCCACCGCCGGGGGCTACGGCGGCGCACGCCTGGCCCGGCGCATTCCGGCCCCCTGGCTGCGCGCCGGCATCGTGCTGACAGGCCTGGTGATGGCCGGGCTGTTCTTTGGGCGGCAGTGAGGGGTGAAGGGCGCCGGGCCACCGCCCTCAGGGGGTGCGCCGCTGTCCGCCCGGTGCGCGGGAGGCCGGGACCCCAAATTGGCGGCGGTACCAGCGTGACAGCGCGCTGAGCTCGGAAAAACCCAGCAAGGGGGCCACGTCCGACAAGGACCGCGCGCCATCGGCCAGGTAGCTGGCGATGAGCTCCTTGCGCAAGGCATCCACCAAAAGCTGAAAGCGGGTGCCCTCGCGCGCCAGGTGGTTGGCCATGGTCCGGGTGCCCATGCCCAGGTGCTGGGCCACCACCTCCGCCTGGCAATGGCCCAGGGGCAGCAACAGCACGACCAGGCGGCGCACGCGGTCCGTCACCCGCTGGGCACTGCCCGGCTCTGCCTGGAGCAGGCGTTGCGAGTAGCGCGCCATGATGGGGTCCGCCCCGGGGTTGGGGACATCGAGGTCGTGCGCATGGCACACGATCTCGTTGAATTCCTGGCCGAACTGGAGCACGTCGCCAAATTGGCGCCGGTGCCAGTGCAGGTTGGCCGGGGCCGCATGGCGGAAGGTGACCCGCTTGGGACGCCAGCCTTCGCCCAGAAAGATGGCCAGCAGGCGGAAGGTCGTGGTCATCGCCAGCTCCAGGGCCTGGCGGCCGGCCGCGTTGCCTTCCATCAGGGTTTCTTCGCGCAGATAGACCACGTCGTCCGACTCCACCAGCGAAAACGAGAACGCCTCGTTGTGCAGGTGCACATGGGTCACCATCGCGCCCAGAACCGCACGCAAGGTGGGCTGGTCGCGCAGGACCAGGCCCAGGGGGCCCAGGTTGGACAGGCGGCGCGAGGCGCCCATGCGGATGCCAAAAGCCGGCTCCTGCGCACGCTCCGCGGCCAGCGCCAGCAGTTGGCCCGTGGCACTGGCCGAGATCATCAAATCGGGCTCCGACAGGCAGCGCAGCGGCAGCCCGACCTCGCGCAGCAGGGCCCGGGCATCCAGGCCGCATTCGGTGGCGATCTGTTCGAAGTGGGTCAGTGCAGCAGCACGGAGGTAGGCGGTCATGGCAGCGCGATTTTTCTGGAAATGTCAAATATTTTTCCAAAACAGTCAAGCCGATTTCCAGGTGCCTCCCCAGAATCAACGGCCTCCCGGGAGGCAACTCCCCTACCCAAAGGCCCATGATGAATGTCCTGATCGTCCACGCACACCCTGAACCCCAATCGTTCAACACCGCGCTCCAATCCACGGCCGTGGCCGAACTCACCCGGCTGGGGCACACGGTCCAGGTCTCGGACCTGTATGCCATGCGCTTCAACCCGGTGGCGTCTGCCGCCGACTTCGGCGAGCGGGCCAACCCGGACTACTGCGTGTACGCGCTGGAACAGCGGCACGGCGTGGCGCAAGGCACCCTCGCGCAGGACATCCAGGACGAGCTGGCCAAGCTGCTGTGGTGCGACCTGCTGATCCTGAATTTCCCCCTGTTCTGGTACTCGACGCCGGCCATCCTCAAGGGCTGGATCGACCGGGTGCTGGTCTCGGGCACGGTGTACGGCGGCAAACGCTTCTACAACCTCGGCGGCTTGAAGGGCAAGCGCGCCCTGCTCAGCCTGACGCTGGGCGGACAGGAAGCGATGTTTGGTCCACAAGGCATCCACGGCCCGCTCGAAGACCTGCTCAAGCACCTGCTGCAAGGCACCCTGGCCTACACCGGCATGAGCGTCCTGCCGCCCTTCGTTGGGTGGCATGTGCCCTACCTCTCGGACGCAGCACGCCAGGACATCCTGGCGGCCTGGCGCACGCGCCTGCAATCCCTCGATGCACAGACCCCCCTGGTTTTTCCCGAGCTGTCCCCCGACGCCCTGTGAAGGGCCGCTGACCGTTCGGCCCCCTGGATGCCCTGCCGGCCCTCCGTCCCGCTCCGGGCCGGAGGGCCGGCCTGCGTTGGGGCACCCCATGGCGAACAGGGGCACCGCCGCCAGGCCCCTCCGGGACGGATCAGGGTTTTCACCAAGCTTCCAAAAAGGTCAAGCATTTTTCTGAAATGGTCAAGCTTGAAACGAAGGGCTTGCCCAGAATCCAGCCATCCGCACCACCTGGGCGGAACGATAGACCGCAAAGGAGTTCCCCATGAAAGTCGTACCGTTGACCTGCGCGCTGGGCGCAGAAATTCAGGGCGTGAACCTGGCCGAGGCCGGGCGCAATGCCGACATGGCCGGCGAAATCAAGGCCTTGCTGCTGCAACACAAAGTGCTGTTCGCGCGGGGGCAGGACATGAGTGATGCCGAGCACGCCGGCTTTGCCCGCATCTTTGGCACGCTGGAAGACCATCCGCTGGTGAAAAGTGCTACAGGAGAACCAGGGATCATCCAAATCTGGAAAACCCCGGAAAGCCCCTCGGAGCCTTACGAAAACAACTGGCACCACGACGCCACCTGGCGCGAAGACCCACCGATGGGTGCCGTGCTGCGTTGCCTGGAATGCCCGCCCGTGGGGGGCGACACCATGTGGGCCAACATGGAACTGGCTTACGAGCGCCTACCCGACCCTGTGAAGGAAACGATCGCTGGTCTGCGTGCCCGCCACAGCATGGAAGCGACCTTCATGGCCGCCAAACCCGCCAATGACCGTTTGGCGATGAAGGCCCGCTTTCCCGACCCTGAACATCCAGTGGTGCGCACCCACCCCGAAACCGGCCATAAAAGTCTCATGACGGGTGGATTCATCACCCACTTCACCAATTTCCATACGCCCAGAAATATCCGTGTTGGCCAGGACTTCCACCCAGGGATGTCCAACCTGCTGGAGTACCTCGTCAGCCAATCCTTCATCCCGGAGTACCAGATGCGCTGGCGCTGGCAAGCCAATGACGTGGCGATCTGGGACAACCGCTGCACCCAGCATTACGCCGTGATGGACTACCCGCCCTGCCACCGCCGGATGAACCGCGCCACCATCCAGGGCGACCGCCCGTTCTGAGCCAGGAGACTGCCATGGACCGCACTCTCAGCCTGGGGCTGACACACCACTACGCCGACCTGGGCGATGTGCGGCTGCACTACGTGATGGGCGGCACGGGCCCCACGATGGTCTTCCTGCACGGCTGGCCGCAAACCTGGTACATGTGGCGCGACGTGCTGCCCGGCATGATGCAGAACCACCGCGTGGTGGCCGTGGACCTGCGCGGCCTGGGCGACTCGTCCCGCCCGGCTGGGGGCTACGACACCAAGACCGTGGCCCAGGACATCTGGCGCCTGCTGCACGAGGTGCTGGGGCAGGACCGCTTCGACGTGGTGGCCCACGACTGGGGCGGGCCCGTGGCCTACGCCCTGGCGGCCCAGCACCGCGAGGCGGTGCGGGCCATGGCCATCTTCGATGCGCCGGTGCCAGGCGATGGGTCCATCCTGACCGCACTGGGCCGCTGGCATTTTGGCTTTCACGCCGAAGCCGACCTGCCGGAGGCCCTGGTCGCTGGCCGCGAAGACCTGTACCTGCGCCACATGTACCGCAAGGGCGGCGCCCGCCCCGACGCCGTGGCCGAAGAAGCGCAGCAGGAATACCTGCGCACCTACACCCAGCCCGGCGCGATGCAGGCCGGCTTCAACTACTACCGCGCCATGGCCCAGGACACCAGGGACAACCAGGCCTTCCGCCGCGCCGGCAAGCTGCCCATGCCCATCCTGGTGTACGGCGGTGGGGCCCCCAATGTGGGCCGCGGCCTCTATGCGATGGACTCCTGGCAGCGCGTGGCCAGCGATGTGCGTGGCGGCGTGGCCGAAGGCTGCGGCCACTGGATTCCCGAGGAGCGCCCCGCCTGGGTGGTAGAGCGCCTGCAGGAATTCTTTGCCGCCGTGGCCCGCGAAACCGCCCGCCGCCCCTCTCACCCTCTTTCTGTTCCCGCTTCTTCCTCCACCCCTGCCATGAAAGCCCCTGCCATGTTTTACGAAACCATTGACACCGCCCTGATCGACGTCGAATCGCTGCCCTGGATGCCGTTTGCCCCGTACAGCGACAAGTTCATGATCAAGCTGATCAAGGCCGACCCGATCACCGGCCAATGGATCACCCTGCTCAAGCTGCCGCCCGACTCCGAGCTGCCCCTGCACCACCATGCCGGCACCGTGATGGTCTGGACCATTGCCGGCCGCTGGCGCTACCTGGAGCACGATTGGGTGGCAGGCCCTGGCAGCTTTGTCTACGAAACGGCGGGCACGCGCCACACCCCGGTGAGCGTGGGCGACGAGGAGGTGGTGACCCTGAACATCGTGCAGGGCGACTGGAACCTGCTGTCCCCCGAAGGCGCGGTGCTGGCCATCGAGAACTGGAAATCGATGATGGAACGCTACCTGAACTACTGCCAGCAGCAGGGCATCACGCCCGTGGATGTGTCCAGCTTCAGCGTCTGAACCCCTGAAACACCCACGACATTCCAGGAGACATTCCCATGAAGAATCCACATCCCCGCGCGCGGCGCCTGCTCTGCGGCCTGCTGGGTGGACTGGCCCTCACCACCCTGGCAAGTGGTGCGGGGGCACAAGCCAGCTACCCCGACCGCCCCATCCGCCTGGTGGTGGGCGGACCGGCCGGTGGCGCCGTGGACCTGTCGGCCCGGCACCTGGGCGAACGCCTGTCGGCCTTGCTGGGCCAACCCGTGCTGGTGGACAACAAGCCAGGGGCGGCGGGGGTGTTGGGCGTCCAGGACCTGCTGAAATCCCCGCGGGACGGCTACACCTTCATGGTCAACCTGGGCGGCGTGGCCTCGGAAATCCCCCATGTGGTGAAGCTGCCCTTCGACCCGCTCAAGATCTTGCGCCCGCTGGTGGAAATCGGCCGGGGCGGCCTGGTGCTGGTGACGAACGGACAGACCGGGGCCTCGGACCTGAACAGCTTCATCGCCTACGCCAAGGCGCACAAGGGCAAGGTGAACTACGGCTCCTACAGCCCGGGCACCGTGTCCCACACCCTGGGCCTGGAGTTCAACAAGCTCATGGGACTGGACATGGTGCATGTGGGCTACCGGGGCTCTCCGCTGGTCCTGCAGGACCTGATGGGGGGCAGCGTGCAGGCGGCCTTTGACGGTGCGGGCAACGTGGCGCCGCATCTCAAGGGGGGCAAGCTCAAGGCGCTGGCCACCACCGCCCCCCAGCGCCTGGCCTTGTTGCCGGACGTGCCGACGTTTGCCGAACTGGGCTTCAAGGACTTGACCGAAGTGGTCTGGATCGGGCTGTGGACCACGCCCGACCTGCCACAGCCCCTCCAGAGCAAGGTGCGGGACGCCACCCTGAAAGCCTTGCAGGACCCCAAGCTGCGCGAAGGCCTGGCCCACCTGGGCATGGCCCCAGGTTCGAACGCCTCGCCAGAGGAGTTGCTCGCCGGCCTGCGCAGTGCGTCGGAGCGGCACGCCGCCACCTTGCAATCGGTCGGATTCAAGCCCGAATAAGCCCCTTCACAGCCTGGCGGCCCCGCCCACCCCGACGGCGGCGGGGCACAGCCATGTGCTTTTGAAACCTAGGAGTACCCCCATGCTGGGACAAATGATGCAGCAGCCGCTGCTGATCTCTTCATTGCTGCAACACGCCGAACGCCACCACGGTGCGCAAGCGGTGGTCTCCCGCCGGGTGGAGGGCGATGTCCATCGCTACACCTACCGCGACCTGGCCTCGCGCAGCCGCCGCCTGGCCAAGGCCCTGGCCGCCCTGGGCGTGCAGCCCGGAGAGCGGGTGGGCACGGTGGCCTGGAACGGCTACCGGCATCTGGAGCTGTACTACGCGGTATCGGGTTCGGGGACGGTGCTGCACACGCTCAACCCGCGCCTGCACGCGGACCAGGTGGCCTGGATTGCCGAGCACGCCCAAGACCGGGTGCTGTGCTTTGACAAGACCTTCCTGCCCCTGGTGGCGTCGGTGGCCTCCCGCCTGCCCACCGTGCGGCATTTCGTGCTGATGGCCGACAAGGCCCACATGCCCGCCGACGAGCCCATCCCTGGCCTGCTCTGCTACGAAGACCTGATCGACGGCCCCGGCGACGACCACTTCGACTGGCCTCGCCTGGACGAAGACACCGCCTCCAGCCTGTGCTACACCAGCGGCACCACCGGCCACCCCAAGGGCGTGCTGTATTCGCACCGCTCCACGGTGCTGCACACCTTGGCCTCCAGCCTGCCGGATGCGCTCAACCTTTCGGCCCGCGACACAGTCTTGCCCGTGGTACCCATGTTCCACGTCAACGCCTGGGGGCTGCCGTATTCGGCCTGCATGGTGGGCGCGAAGCTGGTGTTTCCCGGCCCGGCGCTGGATGGCAAGAGCCTGCATGACCTGTTCGAGGCCGAGGGGGTCACCCTGGCCGCCGGGGTGCCCACGGTCTGGCAAGGCCTGCTGGCCCATGTCAGCGGCAACGGCCTGACATTCAGCACCATGCGCCGCACCATCATCGGCGGATCGGCCTGCCCGCCGGCGATGATGAACACCTTCGAGGACACCTATGGCGTGCAGGTCATCCATGCCTGGGGCATGACCGAGCTGAGCCCGATTGGCACGGTGGGCGTGCTCAAGGCGCACCAACAACAGCTGCCCCTCCCGGAACAACGGGCCCTGCAGGCCAAGCAGGGGCGTTCGGTGTTCGGGGTGGACATGAAGATCGTGGACGAAGACGGGCAGGAACTTCCCTGGGACGGCCAGGCCAGCGGCGAGCTGCTGGTGCGCGGGCACTGGGTGCTGGCGCAGTACCACCAGGGCGAGCAGAGCCCCCTGGTGGACGGCTGGTTCCCGACCGGCGACGTGGCCACCATCGACGCGGACGGTTTCATGAACATCACGGACCGGGCCAAGGATGTGATCAAGTCCGGCGGGGAATGGATCGGCTCGATCGACATCGAGAACATTGCCATGGCCCACCCGGGCGTGGCGATGGCGGCGTGCATTGCCGCCAAGCACCCCAAATGGGACGAGCGCCCGCTGCTGGTCGTGGTGCCCCGGGCGAACGCCGAAGTGTCCCGGGAGGCCCTGCTGGGCTTCTTCGACGGCAAGATCGCCAAATGGTGGACGCCCGACGATGTGGTCTTCGTGGATGCGATTCCCCTGGGGGCCACGGGCAAGATGCTCAAGCACCGCCTGCGCGAACAGTTCGAGCACCATTTGCTCGCGAAGGCCTGAGCCATGCACGACCTGCAGCAGCGTGCTCAGACCCTCTGGCCGGGGCTGTCGGTCAGCGCCATCCTGGCGGTGGCGGCCATGTTCCTCTCCGAGCACCACGGCACCCCCGTGATGCTGCTGGCCTTGCTGCTGGGCATGGCGCTGAACTTCCTGTCCCAGGAAGGGCGCTGCGCCGCCGGCATTGACTTCACGGCCAGGCAGGTGCTGCGCGCCGGCGTGGCCTTGCTGGGCCTGCGCATCACGGCCGGCCAGGTCATGGCGCTGGGCTGGGAGCCGGTGGCCATGGTGGTGCTGGCCGTGGGTTTGACCATCGTGGCGGGGATCGTCCTGGCGCGCCTCTTGGGTTTTCAGGTGTTCTTTGGCCTGCTCACCGGGGGGGCGGTGGCCATTTGCGGGGCTTCTGCCGCGCTGGCCATCTCGGCGGCGCTGCCCGGCCATCCGCGCAAGGAACAAGCCACGCTGTTCACCGTGATCGGCGTGAGCACGCTCTCGACCCTGGCGATGGTGCTCTACCCCCTGCTGACCCAGGCCCTGGGCATGCCGGCCCTGGAGGCGGGGTTCTTCATCGGCGGCACGATCCACGACGTGGCCCAGGTGGTGGGCGCGGGCTACAGCCTGTCCCACGAAGCGGGCGATGCGGCCACCCTGGTCAAACTGATGCGCGTGGCCATGCTGCTGCCCGTGATTGCCGTGGCGGCCTGGCTGGCCCAGCGGCACCAGACTGCGCAAGGACAGGGGCTGGACGGGCAACGCCCGCCGCTGCTGCCCTGGTTCGCGGTGGCCTTCGCCGTCCTGGTGGGGGTGAACAGCACGGGTTGGCTGCCCGCCCTGGTGGTGGACCAGGGCAAGTCTTTGTCCCAGTGGTGCCTGGTGACGTCCATGGCGGCCATCGGCATGAAAACCCACCTCAAGGACATCCTGCGGGTGGGTTGGCGGCCTGTGGCGCTGATGGTGCTGGAAACCGCCTTTTTGGCCGCGCTGTTCCACGGCCTGCTGACCGTCTGGCCCCCCGGGGCCACGCATTAGCACCCCGGAAGGAAGTGACCCATAAAGGGCTCCAGGCCTTTCCTGGATTGCCCAGGGCAATCGCATCTAAATTGCCAGCCCCATAACCCCCTCCAGATAAGCCAAGTCCCAGCCTGCACGTTTGCGCTTGGCCTTGAGTCCCACCTTCAGGCTGGTGTCGGCCTGCAGCATCTGCTG
>JAQUDN010000192.1 GCA_028685665.1 Burkholderiaceae bacterium
TTTTCTTTCCAAGGTGCTATATGACCATCGCCAAAAGACTGGCACTTTTAGTGCTCTGCGCCATCCTGGGCACCGTGATCATGACCACGTGGTCGCTGCTCTCGGAGCGCCAACTGATCCTGGAGGAACGCCAGACCGGGGTGCGGCAGGTGGTCGAAGTGGCGCATGGCATTGCCACGCACTTCCATGAGCTGAGCCGCACCGGCGCCCTGCCCGAACCAGAAGCCCGCAAACGCGCGGCCGAAGCGATCCAGGCCTTGCGCTACAGCGGCAGCGAATACATCTGGATCAACGACATGCACCCGCGCATGGTGATGCACCCCATCAAGCCCGAACTGAATGGGCAGGACCTCACCGGCAACAAAGACGCCAGTGGCAAACCGCTGTTCGTGGATTTCGTGCGCACCGTACAAGCCCAGGGTGCCGGCTTTGTGCCTTATCTGTGGCCCAAGGTCGGCAGCGAGACGCCGGTGGAAAAAACCTCGTATGTCAAAGGCTTCGCTCCCTGGGGCTGGGTGATTGGCTCCGGGGTTTACATCGATACGGTGAACGCGGTCGTCTGGGAACGCGCCGCGGTGTTTGGAGCGGTCGCACTGGCCCTGGGAGCGGCCCTGCTGGTGCTGGGCACCCTGATCGGACGCCAGCTCTTGAGCCAACTGGGCGGTGAGCCCGAGTATGCGCGGAGCATTGCGCGCCAGATTGCCCAAGGCAACCTGGCGGTGACGGTGAACACCCGCCCTGGTGACCGCTCCAGCCTGATGCTGGACATCCAGGCCATGCGCGACAACCTGCACCACATCGTGCAGCGGGTGCGCGACGGAACCCAACAGATTGCCGGAGCATCCCAGGAAATCGCGGCAGGAAACCATGACCTGTCGGCGCGCACCGAATCCCAGGCCAGCTCACTGGAGCAGACCGCAGCCTCCATGGAAGAGATCACCGCCAACGTCAAGCAAAACGCCGAAAACGCCCACCAGGCCCGGGCGCTGGCGCAGTCGGCATCGGCCGTGGCCCACAAGGGCGGTGCCGTGGTCGAGAAAGTGGTGCAGACCATGGCCTCGATTGATGCCTCCTCGCGCAAGGTGTCCGACATCACGGGGGTGATCGAGGGCATTGCGTTCCAGACCAACATCCTGGCCCTGAATGCTGCCGTGGAGGCGGCGCGGGCCGGTGAACAGGGCCGGGGCTTCGCCGTGGTCGCCACGGAAGTGCGCAGCCTGGCCCAACGCTCTTCGGAGGCCGCCAAGGAAATCAAGGCCTTGATCAGCAACTCGGCCAACGAGGTCAAGGCCGGCACCCTGCTGGCCCACGAGGCCGGCACCACCATGCAGCAGGTGGTGGAAAGCGTGCAGCAGGTCTCGGCCGTGATCGAAGACATCAGCCAGGCCAGCCGCGAGCAGACCAATGGCATCGAGCAGATCAACCAGGCAGTCTCCCAGATGGACCAGGGCACCCAGCAAAACGCGGCGCTGGTCGAAGAAGCCGCCGCCGCCGCATCGGCCTTGCAGCAGCAGGCCCACGAGCTGACCCAGGTGGTGGCGACCTTCCAGCTGGATGGTGCGCGGACCGCACGCTCGGCCAGCGCAGCCCCCTTGCAACTGAAGTAACACTGAAGTAAGGGCGGGCAGCGGCAAGCCCCCCTTCACACGGCCCAAGGGGCACCTGCCCAGGTGCCCCTTTTCTTTTGGAGGCCGGAAAACGCAGTGCCTCAATACACTTCGGGGACGTACATGCTGGGGGGGACGGGCTGGCGGAAATACTCCGGGTTGCGCACACGCTCGGGCAAGGTGACCAGGTCGTGGGGGATTTCCTGGTAGGGGAGCTGGTCGAGCAAATGGTGGATGCAGTTCAGGCGGGCTTTTTTCTTGTCCACCGCCTGCACCACCCACCAGGGCGCTTCGGCAATGTGCGTGCGCTCCAGCATGGTTTCCTTGGCCTTGGTGTAGGCCTCCCAGCGCACCCGGCTTTCCAGGTCCATGGGGCTGAGCTTCCACTGCTTGAGGGGATCATGGATGCGCCCCAGGAAGCGCAGATGCTGCTCTTCGTCCGTGATGGAGAACCAGTATTTGAACAAGCGGATGCCCGAGCGGACCAGCATTTTTTCGAACTCGGGGACGGTCCGGAAAAACTCTTCGTATTCGTCGTCCGAGCAAAACCCCATCACATGCTCGACGCCTGCGCGGTTGTACCAGCTGCGGTCAAACAGAACGATCTCCCCGGCGGCCGGCAGGTGCGCCACGTAGCGCTGGAAATACCACTGGGTGCGCTCGCGGTCGTTGGGCGCGGGCAGCGCGGCCACGCGGGCCACACGGGGATTCAGGCGCTGGGTGATGCGCTTGATGACCCCGCCTTTGCCGGCCGCATCCCGCCCTTCGAACAGAATCACGACTTTTTCACGGCTGTGCTGCACCCAGTCCTGCAGCTTGACCAGCTCGCCCTGCAAGCGGAACAGTTCCCGGAAATAGGTCTGGCGGGCGACTCTGTCGATGTCGGCCGGGGCTCCGACCTCGTCCACATGGCGGTCTTCGATTTCGAGTTCCAGCTCTTCGTCGTAGCTGTCGATCAGGTCGTTGGCAATACGCTGCATCAGGTCGTGCGCGTCAAGGGGGGCGTTCTGAAGCATGGGTCCATCCAACAAAAAATGACCCCTATCGTGACGCCCTCAAATGACATTTGCGTGACAGAAAACAGAATGTCACAACACCGTCACACGGCCCGGCCCCTCACCCCCACAGGGTCTGGCGCCCCGCCACCACCGTTCACCCCGGACCCAGGTCCTTCAGGCGGCGCGCAATCAGCGCCCGCTCCGGGCTGGGCGGCGTGTGGGCCAGGTAGGTTTCCCAGTCCATGGCCGCGGCCGCCCGGTGGCCGCACTCGGCATGGACCAGGCCCCGGTCGCGCCAGCTGTCCCAGGCCTGCGGCAGCAAGACGATGAGGCGGTTCAAGACCGCCAGCAGGCGCGGCCTGTCTCCCTGCGCCCGGTAGATCTCCTGGAGGTTGCGCAGCATGCGCGCCAGAGTCTCCCGGGGGGTGGCGGGTTGCAAATACCGCTCCCAAAGCACGGCGTCGTCCGCGGCCAGGCCCGAACCGAACGGGTACGGCGCCAGCCGCTCGACCAGGGCTTCCCGGCTGAGCGACTGTCCGGACAAGGGGTCCATGACCACCTGGCCCTGGGGCAAGACCACCCGGACCATGAAATGCCCCGGAAAGGCAATGCCCTGCACGTCCAGCCGCAGGCCCTGGGCCAGCTCCATCCAGAGCAAGGCCAGCGAGACCGGAATGCCCCGGCGCGTGCGCAGCACGGCATTCAGGTAGCTGTTGTCGGGATCGTAGTAATGGTTGACGTTGGCGCCAAAACCCAGGTCGGCAAAGAAAAACTGGTTGAGCAGGCGCAAGCGGTGCATGGCCGAAGCGTCTGCCGGCAGGCGACGCTGCAATTTGGCCTGCAGCTGGTCCACATCGCCCAGCAGCTGCTGGACATCGAGCTCGGGGTATTCGTCCTGGGCCAGGCTGGCCGCGGCTTCGAGCAAGGGAAAATCCGCATCGCTCTGGACCAGGGAGGCAAAGTACTCCAGGGGGGTGGGAACAGACAACTGCACAGGAATGGACATCGGTGACCCCCAGGGCGAAACGGCAAACAGGCGGTGCGAACCAGGGCGGTCAACGCCGCAACATCTGCCGCAAGGGCAGGCCGGCCGCCCACAAGGCCGAGAAATACAGGGCGATGGCTGCGCCCAGCACCAAGGCCAGCACACCCGCGCGCTGAGCGCTGTGTGCCCGCATGTCCAGCCAGGCAAAAGACTGGGCGGCCCAGACCAACAGCAGGGCCAGCAAGGCACTGGCGGCGATCACCTGCAAGGCAAATTTGGTCCAGCCTGGCTGCGGACGGTAGCTGCCACGGCGCAGCAGACCCACCAGCAGCCACAGCGCGTTCAGCAAGGCCCCGAGACCGATCGACAGCGCCAGCCCGGTATGGGCCATGAAAGGCACCAGCAGCGCATTCAACAGCTGCGTGGCGATCAGCACCACCACGGCAATGCGCACCGGCGTGCGAATGTCCTGGCTGGCGTAATAGCCCGGCGCCAGCACCTTGATGGCCACCAGCCCGAGCAAACCGGCGCCATACCCCATCAGGGCCAGGGAGATCTGCCCGACATCGCTGTCCTGCAGCGCCCCATGGTGGAACAGGGTGGCGACCAAGGGTTTGGCAAAAGTCAGCAAGGCCACGGCACAGGGCACAGCCAGCAGCACGACGATGCGCAGACCCCAATCCAGCATGGCGGAATAGCGGTCGGCATCGCCCGCGGCCCGGGCGGCGGCCAGTTGGGGCGTGAGCACCACGCCCAGCGCCACCCCGAGCAAGGCGGTGGGAAACTCCATGAGGCGATCGGCATAAAACAGCCAGGTCACGCTGCCGGGCGCCAGGTACGAGGCGATCTGCGTATTGATCATGAGCGAGATCTGCGCCACGCCGACCCCGAGCAAGGCCGGGGCCATCAGGGTGAGGATGCGGCGCACGCCGGGCTCGGCCCAGGCAGAGCGGATTGCCCGCCAGGTCAGGCCGATGCGCGGCAGTAGGCCCATGCGGGCGAGCGCCGGCAGCTGCACCGCCAGTTGCAGCACCCCGCCCAGCATCACGCCGCCGGCCATGGCAAAAATGGGCTCGATCCCGCGCAACGCCAGCTGCGGAGCGCCCAGCCAGGCTGCCGTGATCATGGACAGATTGAGCAGGACCGGCGTGGCGGCGGGCAGCGCGAAGTGCTTCCAGGTATTGAGAATGCCCGCCGACAGGGCCACCAGGGACATGAAGCCGATGTAGGGAAACATCCAGCGCGTCATCAGCACGGCGGCATCAAAGCTCTCGGGGCTCTGGCGCAGGCCGCTGGCCAGGGCCCAGACCAGCAGCGGAGCACCCAGCACGCCCAGCACGCAGGTCAGCAGCAGCGCCCAGGCGAGCACGGTGGCCACGCTCTGGATCAGCAGGCGTGTGGGTTCGTCCCCGTGCTGGGCCTTGGAGGCAGCCAGCACCGGGACGAAGGCCTGGCTGAACGCCCCTTCGGCAAACAGGCGGCGAAACAGGTTGGGAATGCGGAAGGCAACGTTGAAAGCGTCGGTCAGGGCGCTGGCCCCGAACATCGAGGCCATCAGCAGGTCGCGCACCAGGCCCGTGATGCGGGAGGCCAGGGTCAGCAAGGAGACGGATCACACGGAAAACACGGAAATCACACAGAAACACGGAAAATAGAAAGAATCGGTTGGATGAAACCCATGTAGTACCCTCCCCAGCCCCCACACCGAATTCACGGAAATCAACGGAATTCACGAAAAGGGGGCAGGGGCGGGCTGACCCAAAGGGGCAGCCTCAGCCGAGCAAATCGAAGGTTTGCGAG
>JAQUDN010000037.1 GCA_028685665.1 Burkholderiaceae bacterium
CCGCACGCGATGCGGAACGCCGTCCCGAAGGCGAAGGCCGCCAGGGCCGCGAAGGCCGGGGTCGCCGCGATGCCGAGACCCGCGCCCTGTCCGATACGGACAACGCCGGTGCACAAGCCGCGGGTGCCGAACTGAACGTGCAAGGCCCCGAGGCCGGCGCTAATGAGGCCCGCGGCGAACGCGCGCCCCGCCGGGAACGCGGCGAAGGCACAGGCCGCCGCGAACGGGGCGAGCGCGGTGAACGCCGCGAGCGCGCCCCACGCAGCACCGAAACCCCGGACGGCACCCCCGCCGCCCTGGCAGACGGCCATGCCGACGCCGCCGCCACCGACCTGGACCCAGCGGGCCAGGAGCCGGCGAACGCCGCCAACGCCCCTGCAGGCGAAGAGCGCCGCGAACGCCGCTCGCGCGACCGCTACGGCCGCGATCGCCGCGAGCGCGGTGAACGCAACGGACGCGAAGGTGCCGACCAGGGTGCCGCCGCCCCGGCCGAAGCCTTCGATGAAGCGCTGAACACGGCCGCGCCGGCCGCAGAAGAGCCGGCACGCCGCAGCTACTTCAGCGCACCGGCGGCCGAACCCGCCGCCGACATGGCCGTAGCGCCCGCGCCCGCCGTGGCACCCGCTCCAGCGCCGGTCGCCCAGCCCGCGCTGGCAGAGCCCGCCGCCGCCCCGGTGGCAGAGGCCCCTGTGATGGCAGCCCCTGCGGTGCAAGCCCCGGCAGCGCCCGTGGCCGAGCCAGCAGCCGCCGTAGCGCCAGCGCCAGTCGCGCCGGTCGCCGCTCCGGCCCCTGCACCGCAAGCCGCAGCCCCTGCCGCCGCAGGCACCTTGCCCCGTGTGGAGGACTTCGTTCTGCCCCTGGAAGCGCTGCAGCAAGTGGCCGAAGACTCGGGTCTGCAATGGGTGAATTCGGATGCCGACAAGATCGCCGCCGTGCAGGCCGCCATCGCCGCCGAAGTGCCTCCGGTGCGCGTGCCCCGCGAGCGCCCTCCGGCCGTGGTGATCGATGAAGGCCCGCTGGTGCTGGTGGAAACCCGCCGCGACCTCAGCGACCTGAAACTGCCCTTCGAGCAGACCCCCGCCGCCTGATGCGGCCCCCGGGAGGGGGGCCCTGCGCCCCTCTCCCGCTTTTTCGGAGCCTGTCCCCGGCCTGGCGCCGGGCACAGGCCCCTCTCCCCCCGAGATCCACGGACCACCACGCCCCCCATGCTGTTCCTGCTGTCTCCCGCCAAATCCCTCGATTACGACACGCCCTTGCCGGCCGGCCTGCCGCACACGCTGCCGCAGTTCGTGCCGCAATCGTCCGCGCTGATCGGCGTGCTGCGCACGCAATCGCCCCAGGCCATCGCCACGCTCATGGACCTGAGCGACAAACTCGCCGCCCTCAACGTGGCGCGCTACCAGGCCTGGCAAGCCGAATCCACGGCCGCCAACGCCCGCCAGGCCCTGCTGGCCTTCAATGGCGATGTGTACGAAGGGCTGGATGCCGGCACCCTGGCCCTCGATGACCTGGCCTGGGCCCAAGACCACCTGGCCATCCTCAGCGGCCTGTACGGCGTGCTGCGCCCCCTCGATTGGATGCAGCCCTACCGCCTGGAGATGGGCACCCGCCTGGCCACCCCGGCGGGCCGCAATCTCTACCAGTTCTGGGGCCGCCAGATCGCCGAATCCCTGCAACGCCAGCTGCAAGCCGATGCCACGCCCATCGTGGTCAACCTCGCCTCGCAAGAGTATTTCAAGGCCGTGGACCGCAAGGCCCTGCAGGCCCGCGTGGTCGAATGCGTGTTCGAGGACTGGAAGGGCGGCGCCTACAAGATCATCAGTTTCCACGCCAAGCGGGCACGCGGCCTGATGGCCCGCTACGCCATCCAGCAACGCGCCCGCACCCCCGCCGATCTCGAAAGCTTCACGCTCGAAGGCTATGGCTTTGATGCCGCCGCCTCGGCCCCTGAGCGCCTGGTGTTCCGGCGCAGAACCTCCTGAGGTCCCGCATGGCTTCTGTTCCGTCCCCCACCACCGCCCAGCCCGTGCCCGCCGATCTGCGCAGCTGGATCCTGGCCCAGGCCGCAGCGGGCCACCCCGCCCCGGCGCTGCTGCAATCGATGCGCGAAGCCGGCTGGCAGGAAGACCAGGCCGCCGCCCTGCTCGAAACCACGCTGCGCGAGCACCTCAACGCCCTGGCCGTGCAGCAAGGCGAGCCGCCCGCCCAGCCCGTGCCCGAACCGTCCCTGGGCGATTCCCCGGCCTGGCTCGATGCCGGAGACCGCCGCGTGGAGGTGCTGATGGCCATGGGCCGGCCGCGCATCGTGGTCTTCAGCCAGCTGCTCTCGCCCGAGGAATGCGAGGCCCTGATCGCCGGCGCCGCGCCGCGCCTGGCCCGCTCGCTCACCGTGGCCACCCAGACCGGCGGCGAAGAAGTCAACGACGACCGCACCAGCAGCGGCATGTTCTACCAGCGCGGTGAAAACCCCGTGGTCCAGCGCATCGAAGAACGCATCGCCCGCCTGCTGAACTGGCCTGTCGAAAACGGCGAAGGCCTGCAGGTGCTGCACTACCACCCGGGGGCCGAGTACAAGCCGCACTACGACTACTTCGACCCCGCCGAGCCCGGCACGCCGACCATCCTGCGGCGCGGCGGCCAGCGCGTGGGCACGCTGGTGATCTACCTCAACACCCCCGACAAAGGCGGCGGCACGACCTTCCCGGACGTGCACCTCGAAGTGGCCGCCCAGCGCGGCAATGCGGTGTTCTTCAGCTACGAACGCCCCCACCCCTCGACCCAGACCCTGCATGGCGGCGCCCCCGTGGTCGCGGGGGAGAAATGGATCGCCACCAAATGGCTGCGCGAGCGGGAATTCAAGTAAAAACAGGCTCCAGAGCTTACCCCTTCAGCGTCAATAGCTCCTTATTCAATAGCACACCATGCACTCGCCCGAACAATCCCCCCTGGGCAAGGCCTCGGCCTATGCCGACCAGTACGACGCCACGCTGCTGTTTCCGATCCCGCGCGCGGACAAACGGGCCGAGATCGGCCTCACCGGCACCGTGCCGTTTCTGGGCGCCGACCTCTGGACGGCTTTCGAGCTGTCCTGGCTGAACCTGCGCGGCAAGCCCCAGGTGGCCCTGGCGCACATCACCGTGCCGTGCGAGACGCCGAACATCGTCGAGAGCAAGTCCTTCAAGCTCTACCTGAACAGTTTCAACAACACCCGTTTCGCCGATGCGGCCGAGGTGCAGGCGCGCATCCGCGCCGATGTCAGCGCCGCCGTGTGGCGGGGTGCCGACCGCAGCGCCAGCATCGGCGTGAAGTTGCTGCTGCCCGAACTGTTCGACCGGGAGCCGGTGCACGAACTCGACGGCCTGAGCCTGGACCGCCTGGATGTGGAGTGCACCCACTACCACCCCGCGCCCGAACTGCTGACCGCCGCCTTCGACCAGGGGCCGGTCTCGGAAGTGCTCACCAGCCGCCTGCTCAAGAGCAATTGCCTGGTCACGGGCCAGCCCGACTGGGCCAGCGTGCAAATCCACTACAGCGGCCCGCAGATCGACCAGGAAGGCCTGCTGCAGTACCTCGTGAGCTTCCGCAACCACAACGAATTCCATGAGCAATGCGTCGAGCGCATCTTCATGGACCTCTGGACCCGCTGCAAACCGATCAAGCTGTCGGTGTATGCGCGCTACACCCGCCGCGGGGGGCTGGACATCAACCCCTGGCGCACCAGCCACCCCCAGGCGCTGCCCGCCCACATCCGCACCGCCCGGCAGTAAGCCGGCATGGCGGCCGGAGCGGCCGGCTTAAAACAAGGACGCGGTGAACGGATCGGCCGGGCGCGGGCGCAGCGGGGCCCGCGCCGCGGCAGGGGCTGCAGGGGCCGATGCATCCCATTTCTCCAGGGCCCCCACCCGCACCCCCAGCAAACGCAAGCGCTGGTCCAGCGGCACCCGCTTCAGGCACAGCCCGGCCGTGTGCCGGATGGTGGCCGCATCCTGGACCGCCACCGGCAGGGTGTGGTCGCGGGTGGCGGTCTTGAAATCGCCATAGCGCAGCTTGATGCCGATGGTCTTGCCCGCATAGCCCTTGCGCTGCAGGTCGGCGGCCATGCGCTGGCACAGGTCGGTGAAGATACGGCCCAGCTCGGCCTTGTCGCGCACAGCGTGCAGGTCGCGCTCGAAGGTGGTCTCGCGGCTCATCGACACCGGCTCGCTTTCGGTCACCACCGGGCGCTCGTCGCGCCCCCAGGCCGCGGCATGGAGCCAGGCGCCATAGGCCTTGCCGAAGTGCTGGACCAGCCAGGCCTCGCTGCGCTGGGCCAGGTCGCCCAGGGTCTGGATGCCCTGGGCCTGCAGGCGGGCGTCGGCCTTGGGGCCGATGCCGTTGATCTTGCGGCAGGGCAGCGGCCAGATCTGCGTGGACAGATCTTCTTCGTACAGGATGGTGATGCCCCGGGGTTTGTGGAACTCGCTGGCCATCTTGGCCAGGAGCTTGTTCGGCGCCACGCCGATCGAACAGCTCAGGCCGGTGGCCTCGAGAATGCTCTGCTGGACCAGCCGGGCCAGCGAGCGCCCGCCCTGGCGCTGGCCGCCGGGCACATCGGTGAAGTCGATATAGACCTCGTCCACGCCGCGGTCTTCCATCACCGGGGCGATGCCGGTGATGACGGCCTTGAAGGCGCGCGAACACTGGCGGTAGGCCTCGAAGTCCACGGGCAACAGAATCGCCTGGGGGCACAGGCGGGCGGCCTTCATCAGCCCCATGGCCGAGCCCACGCCAAAGGCGCGTGCGGCATAGGTGGCCGTGGTGATGACGCCGCGCCCGGTGTAGGACGACAGGCGCGCAAAGGCATCCACCGGGATCTCGGCCGGCGGGTGTCCGGCCCAGGCCACCTCCAGGGGGTGGTCCGGGCTGCGGCGCCCGCCGCCGATCACCACAGGCAGGCCCTGGAGCTGGGGGTAGCGCAGCAATTCCACGCTGGCATAGAAGGCATCCATGTCCAGGTGGGCAATGCGGCGGCGCGCAGCGCCAGGGGGCACGTCAACGGCGGTCATGGCAGGCCCGGGGCGCTGGCCGGGGGCTTTACAGCATGCGCTGGATCAGCGCCCCCTTGAACAGCACCGGGCCGGTGGGCCCGCGCTCGCTGGGCACGCCGCCCCTGGGCTCCAGGCTGATGGCCAGCGTGGGCACTTCGCGGACATCGGCCTCGCCCGCACTCAGTTGGAGCCGCTGGTCCTGGCCCAGCACGCCCAGCGAACGCGGCCCGCCCGCGGGCGGCAAGGCCCACAGCTGCAGGGAGCGGTCGCTGGCCTCCTGGTAGCCGCCCACGCGCTGCAGCACCAGCTGCCGGTGCTGGGGATCGAAGGTCACCAGCATCGAAGCGGCCGCCTGCGCATCGGACAGCACCGCCACGTACTGGATTTGCGGCACCGCCTGCAGTTGCTGGTGCAGTGCGGCGATCTGTGCGCCCGTGGCCGAGCGCAACTGCTGCTGGGCCTGCCACCCCACGCCCACGGCCGCCAGAGTGGCCAGGGCGCCCGCCGCGGCCGCCCCACGCCACCAGAGCAGGCTGCGCAGCCAGGTGCCGCCGGCCTCCGCCAGGGAGGGCGCCTGGGCCGCAGACCGGGTGGACGCGGCCCGCTGGGCCTGGCTTTGTGCCTGCACGAGGTTGTCGATGCGCGTCCACACGGCCGGGGCCGGTGGGACGGGGGCTTGCAATTCGGTCAGGCCGTTCCAGTGCGTTTGCCAGACCAGGGCCGCCGCGCGCACGGTCGGGTAGTCGCGCGCCAGGGTCTCAAAACGGCGGCGGGCCCCGCCGCGCAGGGTGCCAAGGGCATAGCTGGCAGCGAGCCGCTCCAGTAACTCAGGGTGTTGGGAAAGGTTCATGGCAGTGTTCAGACGTAGCGGGCCATGCAGGTGCGCAGCTGCTCCAGCCCGCGCCGAATCCAGGTCTTGACGGTGCCCAGGGGCAATTGCAGCTGCTCGGCCAGTTCCCCGTGGCTCAGGTCGCGCAGGTAGGCCAGGCTCACCACCTCGCGCTGCTTGTGTTCCAGGCGGCTCAGGCACTGGTGCAGGGCGCTGGCCTGCTGGCTGGCCTGGGCGGTGTCCAGGGGGTTGGGCGAATCGCCCTCCAGGCTTTGTTCCAGGCCCTCGTCCAGTTCCTGGGTCAGGTCGGTGCGGTCGCTGCTGCGCTTGCGCAAGGCATCGAGCGCCCGGCTGCGCACGATCAGGCCCATCCAGGCCATCGGCGGGCTCAGGGCAGCGCGGTAGTCGCCCGCCACGCGCCAGATGGTCAGAAAGGTTTCCTGCAGCACGTCTTCGGCCGCCTCGCGGTGGCGCAGGATGCGCAGGGCCAGCCCGAACAACCGGGACGAGGTCTGGTCGTACAGGACTTTCAGCGCGGATTCATCCCGCGCAGCGACGCGGTCGAGAAGTTCCATGAGTTCAGTGTCGGGGTGGCGGGTGCTCATACGCCCATTGTCTGGGATAAGTTCCAGCACCCTGCCCAAGCAGGGGCTTGCAGGGAATACGCCCCGCACGGTGTTTTGGATTCACCCCCCTGCCCAGGGCCTTGCTGCGTCTGCAGCAGGCCCTCGCCCCCTCAGGCCACCGGGTAAGTGCCCGGCAGCAAAATCGAGCGGTCCACCCGGTTGATGTCGGTGTGGCCACAAAAGGCCATGGTGATGTCGAGTTCTTTCTGGATGATCTGCAGGGCCCGGGTCACGCCGGCCTCGCCATAGGCCCCCAGGCCATACAGGAAACTGCGGCCGATCAGGGTGCCGCGCGCGCCCAGGGCGCGGGCCTTGAGCACATCCTGGCCGCTGCGGATGCCGCCATCCATCCACACCTCGATGTCCTTGCCCGCCGCCTCGGCAATCGCGGGCAGCGCGGCAATCGACGAGGGCGCCCCATCCAGCTGGCGCCCACCGTGGTTGCTCACCACCAGCGCATCGGCCCCGCTGTCCACGGCCAGGCGCGCATCTTCGGCGTCCATGATGCCCTTGAGGATCAGCTTGCCGCCCCAGCGCTTCTTGATCCATTCGACATCGCCCCAGTTGAGCTGGGGATCGAACTGCTCCGCCGTCCACGACGACAGCGACGACAGATCCCCCACCCCCTTGGCATGCCCGACGATGTTGCCGAAAGTGCGGCGCGGCGTGCCCAGCATGCCCAGGCACCAGCGCGGCTTGGTCGCCAGGTTGACCAGGTTGCGCAGGGTGGGCTTCGGGGGCGCCGACAGGCCGTTCTTGATGTCCTTGTGGCGCTGCCCCAGGATCTGCAGATCCAGCGTGATCTGCAGGGCCGAGCAGTGGGCGGCCTTGGCGCGGTCGATCAGGCGCTCGACGAAGTCGCGGTCGCGCATCACGTACACCTGGAACCAGAACGGATGCTGGCCCGTGTGCGCGGCGATGTCCTCGATGGAGCAGATGCTCATGGTCGAGAGCGTGAACGGAATCCCGAAGGCCTTGGCCGCCCGGGCGCCCAGGATTTCCCCATCGGCATGCTGCATCCCCGTCAGGCCCGTCGGCGCAATCGCTACCGGCATGGCCACGTCCTGGCCCACCAGGGTGCTGCGCGTGCTGCGGCCTTCCATGTTCACCGCCACGCGCTGGCGCAGCTTGATCGACTGAAAATCCGCCTCGTTCGCGCGGTAGGTGCCTTCGGTGTAAGAACCCGAGTCGGCATAGTCGTAAAACATGCGCGGCACGCGGCGCTCGGCCACGGCACGCAGGTCTTCGATACAGGTGATTTTGGACAGGTCGGGCATGCAGGCGCTCCCCAGGGCAGAGATGAAGAAAGGCCCCGATGGTAGTGCGGCGCACGGGGGCGACACAGAAAAAAAGAGGGGCATATCACCGACCCAGGGCGGCGGCGCTGGGGGATAGGCCCCACATGCGCGCCGCCACCCCCCCTGCCTTCCCCGTGCCCAGCGGGGCCCGCCGCCATGGCACGCCAAATGCTTGCAGCCTGTCCATCCGGACGTGCGCGCACAAGCCCGCCCGCCGTTCCCACGCCACCCCCAGAGGAGACACACCATGTCCGCCAAGACCTACCGCTTCGATATCGCCAACGGCCGCCTCGTGGCCCTTTATGAACTGGACGACGGCGTCTGGCGCCGCAAGTCCCTGGATGCCAACGAGACCGCCAGCGTGGACGACAAGCTCCAGGTCACGATCATCGAAACCCAGCTGACGCACCGCGAAGTCAAGCTCTACGCCCCGAGCGGCGCCAACGGCCTCTACACCCTGGTGCGCGAAACCTACACCGACCTGAATGGCAAAGCGCTGCCCAACGATGACCTGAACCAAGACGGCTTCGACGATGACGACAAGGACCACGACGGCTTCAAGGACGACCGCCTCAGCGGATCGGACGGCAACGACGACCTCCAGGGCGCCGGGGGCGACGACAGCTTGCACGGCGGCGCGGGTGACGACCGCCTGGACGGCGGCCTGGGCGATGACCGGCTCCAGAGCGGCGCGGGCCGGGACAGTGTCGATGGCGGCGCCGGCCGCGACACCCTGGAACTGCGCGGCAACCGGGCCGAGTACGCGCTGAGCCGCACCGCCAGCGGCGTCCTGCTGCGCTCCAGCACGGACGGCGACGACAGCGTGCAGAACGTGGAACGCATCGAATTCGCCGACCGGGCCTTGGCCCTGGACACCGACGGCGCGGCGGGCAAGGCGTTCCGCCTGTACCAGGCCGCCTTTGACCGCAAGCCCGATCTGGCAGGCCTGGGTTACTGGATCAGCCGGCTTGACCAGGATGACAACCTGGGCCTGGCCGCTGCAGGCTTTGTGAACTCGCAGGAGTTCACCAACAAATACGGCACCGATGCCTCCATCGACACCCTGGTCACCCAGCTGTACCGGAACGTGCTGCACCGCGAACCCGAACAGGCCGGCAAGGATTGGTGGGTGAAGGAATTGGGCGAAGGCCGCACCACGCTGAACAAGGCCCTGGCCGACTTCAGCGAAAGCGCAGAAAACGTGGCCAACCTGGCCGGCCTGATGGGCCTGGGCGTGGAATTCACCCCCTGGATGGGCTGATCGGCGGACTGCCCGCCGAAGGGGCCTTCCCTGATGCCGCTGCGGGGGGCAATTCTTCAAAAACAATAGCTACCAGGGCATACTCCACAAGGCCTGGCGGCACTTTTACCCCCCATTCGCCCTCTTTCCGAGGGCGAACGCTTATTGGGGCTGAAACCCGCTGGTCTTGATGATGCGGGCCCAGGTCTGGGTGTAGGCGCGCTCCCGCTCGTGCAACTGCGGGGGGCTCATATAGGCCACATTCAGGCCCATGGCCGTCAGGTGATCGCGCACCTCGGGCAGGGCCACCACCTTGGCCAGGGCCGCGGCAAACTGTTCGATGAACAAGGCCGGCGTGCCGCGCGGGGCGTAGATGCCGTAATACGGCAGGTCCTCGAAGCCCTTGAGCCCGAGTTCGTCGAAGGTCGGCACCTCGGGCAGGGCCGGCTGGCGCTTGGTGCCCAGCACGGCCACCACGCGCAGCTTGCCGGCCTTGTGGTTCTCGATGAAGTCCTGCACCGAGGCCACCCCCGCACCGATCTGGTTGCCCAGCATGTCGGCGATCATCGGCGCGCTCCCCCGGTAAGGGGCCGCGACCAGATCGAGCTGGTACTTCTTGCCGATCAGCTGCACCAGAAACTCGGGCGTGGACGCCGGGGCCGGAATACCCACCGCGCCCTTGCCCGCGCCCTGCGCCTTAACCCACTGCACGTACTCGGCAAAGGTCCTGGCCGGGGTGGCCGCGGACACGGCAAAGGCGTTCACGAAAGTGGCAAAGCCGCCCACGGGCACAAAGTCCTGCGCCGGATCGAAGCCGGGGTTCTTCACCACCTGGGGCAGGATGGAGATGGTGTGGTCGTGCGACAAAAACAGCGTGGTGCCGTCCGCCGGGGCATTTTTCAGGGCCTGCGCGGCAATCTGCCCCCCGGCACCGGGGCGGTTTTCCACCACCACAGGCTGGCCCAGCGCGTCCTTGAGCTTCTCGGCCAGCGTGCGGGCGATGGCATCCGAGCCCCCACCGGGCGGAAATCCGACCAGCAGGCGCACCGGCTTGTCCGGGGGCGCTGCAGCGCTCAGGCCCGTGGCGCCCAGCGCTGCCCAGGCGGTCGAGGTGCGCAGGGCACGGTTCAAAAGACTTCGGCGGGTGGTGTGCATGGCGAAACTCCAGGGCAACAGGTGAAAGGGGAACAGCCGGGGCGCGGGCGGGTCAGCCCAGGCGGGCGTGGTGGCGCGCGAGTTGCAGGCGCACCTGCGCCGGGGCGGTCCCGCCCAGCGTGTTGCGGGCGTTGAGCGAGCCGCGCAGGCTCAGGACCTCGTACACATCCTTCTCGATCTGGGGATGGAAGCCCTGCAGCACCGCCAGCGGCAGTTCGGACAGATCGCAGGCGTGCGACACGGCCGCCTTGACGGCATGGGCCACGGTTTCGTGGGCATCGCGGAAGGGCAGGCCCTTCTTGACCAGGTAATCGGCCAGGTCGGTGGCGGTGGCATAGCCCTTCTTGGCGGCCGCTTCCATCGCCGGGGCGTTGACGGTGATGCCGCCTTCCTTGGCACCGGTGGCGGGGTTCAGCTGGCCGCCGACCATCTCGGCAAAGATGCGCAGCGTGTCCTTGAGCGTGTCCACGGTGTCGAACAGCGGCTCCTTGTCTTCCTGGTTGTCCTTGTTGTAGGCCAGGGGCTGGCCCTTCATCAGGGTGATCAGGCCCATCAGGTGGCCGACCACGCGGCCGGTCTTGCCGCGGGCCAGCTCGGGCACGTCGGGGTTTTTCTTCTGCGGCATGATCGAGCTGCCGGTGGTGAAGCGGTCGGCGATCTTGATGAAGCCGAAGTTCTGGCTCATCCAGATGATGAGTTCTTCCGAGAGGCGGCTGATGTGCACCATGCACAGGCTGGCGGCGGCGGTGAATTCGATGGCGAAGTCGCGGTCGCTCACGGCGTCCAGGCTGTTCTGGCAGACCACGGGCACGCCGTTGGCATCCACCATGCCCAGGCTGCGGGCCACGCGCTCGCGGTCCAGCGGGTAGGTGGTGCCGGCCAGGGCCGCGCTGCCCAGGGGCAGCGCATTCACGCGGCGGCGCACGTCCTGCATGCGCTCGGCATCGCGGGCAAACATTTCCACATAGGCCAGCAAGTGGTGGGCAAAGCTCACGGGCTGGGCCACCTGCAGGTGCGTAAAGCCAGGCAGGATGACCTCGACGTTCTGCCCGGCCACCTCGACCAGCGCTTTTTGCAGGTCGGTCAGCAGGCCGCCGACCAAGTCGATCTCGCCGCGCAGCCACAGGCGCACGTCGGTGGCCACCTGGTCGTTGCGGCTGCGGCCGGTGTGCAGGCGCTTGCCGGCATCGCCCACCAGCTGGGTCAGGCGCGCCTCGATGTTCAGGTGCACGTCTTCGAGGTCCAGCTTCCATTCAAAAGCGCCGGATTCGATTTCGGCAGTGATCTGCGCCATGCCCCGCTCAATCGCAGCGCGGTCGTCGGCGCTGATGATGCCCTGCGCGGCCAGCATCTCGGCATGGGCCAGGCTGCCGGCGATGTCCGCCTGCCACAGGCGCTTGTCAAAAAACACGCTGGAGGTGTAGCGCTTGACCAGATCGCTCATGGGCTCGGAAAAAAGCGCCGACCATGCCTGGGCCTTGGTATCG
Source organism: Burkholderiaceae bacterium (assembly GCA_028685665.1). Classification (GTDB taxonomy): domain Bacteria; phylum Pseudomonadota; class Gammaproteobacteria; order Burkholderiales; family Burkholderiaceae_C; genus JAQUDN01. The sequence continues at coordinate 11,663 of JAQUDN010000037.1, forward strand.
AGCTGGTTGTGGGAGGGCACGGAGTCTTGGCTGTGGGACATGGGAGGGGAATAATCGGGTGGATCAGACAGCCGGAACACCCGGATGCCGCAATGCAAAAGCCCCCAATTTTATCGACCTCGCCCCCACCTGCCGCTGCTTTCGGGCGCAGGCCGCTCGCGCACCCGCTCGCCGACCGCCGCCTGGTCTTCGACGCCTGCCATGCCGGCGTGGTGCTGCGGGCCTTGCTGTGCGTGGAGACGGCCCTCGGGGTCGGTGTGCTGTATGGCGCCGACAGCCCGGCGGAATGGGGTGCCCGCCTGGCGCTGATCACCGGGGGCGCGGTGCCGGCCACCCTGGTCTGGCTGATCACGGCCTGCAGCCTCAAACGCCTGCTGCAGCGGTGTTCGACGACCGGCCAGTACCTGGCCGGCGTCACGCTGGGGGCGCTGGCGGGGCTCCTGGCCTGCGCCCTGCTCAACCTGGTCGGGTTTGCCACCATGCCCCCCTGGCTGGCCAGTGCCGCCAGCGGTGCGCTGCTCGCGGGGCTGCTGGTGGCGGCGCTGGTGCTGCGCGCCCGCGGGCGCACGCCCGCCGCCGTGGCCGCCCGGCTGGCCGAGCTGCAGTCCCGCATCCGGCCGCATTTTCTGTTCAACACCCTCAACAGCGCGATTGCCCTGGTGCGCGCCGAGCCCGCCCAGGCCGAAGCCCTGCTCGAAGACCTGAGCGACCTGTTCCGCCACGCCCTGCAGGAGCAGGGGGAATCGGTCACCCTGGCCGAAGAAGTGGATCTGGCCCGGCGCTACCTGGGCATTGAACAGGTGCGTTTTGGCGAACGCCTGCGGGTGCGCTGGGACCTGGACCCGCGCGCCCACGGCGCCCGCCTGCCCCCGCTGCTGCTGCAGCCCCTGGTGGAAAACGCCGTCAAGCACGGCGTGGAGGCCTCGGCCCAGGGAGGTGCCCTGCACATCCAGACGCAGTGGCAGGCCGGCCGCGTGCAGGTGCGCATCACCAACACCCTGCCCCCCCCGCCCGTGGGGCCTGCTGCGGCCCGGCCCGCGCAGGGCCATGGCATGGCCCTGGCCAATGTGCGGGCCCGCCTGGCGCTGCTGCACGATGTGGCGAGCGAATTCCACGCCGGCCCCCAGCGGGGGCTCTACGAGGTGCACATCGCCCTGCCCTGCCCGCACCCGCTCCCCGGACCCGACCATGCACATCCTGATCGTTGACGACGAAGCCCTGGCCCGCAGCCGCCTGCGCACCCTGCTCGCGGAGGGCGACGGTGCGCCGCGCCACACAGTGGCCGAAGCGGCCGATGCGCCATCGGCCCTGGCGCAGCTCGCCCCCAGTGGCGGACGGGGCTGGGATCTGGTGCTGCTGGACATCCACATGCCCGGCCAGGACGGCCTGGGCCTGGCCCATGCGCTGCAGGCGCTGTCGGCGCCACCGGCCGTGGTGTTCGTCACCGCCCACCCCGACCACGCGGTGAGCGCATTCGAACTCGAAGCGGTGGACTACCTCACCAAGCCCGTGCGCCGCGAGCGCCTGCAGCAGGCCCTGGCCAAGGTGCAGCGCCAGCGCAGGCCGGCCCTGGCAGCCCCGGCCCTACCCCCCGCCGCCGAGGGCGAGAGCCTGCTGATCCAGGAGCGCGACCGCACCGTGCGCCTGCCCCTGGCCGAGGTGCGCTACGTCAAGGCCGAACAGAAATACCTCACGGTGCGCACCCCCACGCACAGCTACCTGCTGGACGGCTCGCTCCAGGAGCTCGAAACCCGCCATGCCGGGCATTTTTTGCGCGTGCACCGCAATGCCCTGGTGGACCGCCGGGCGATCCGCGCCCTGGAAAAACACCACGACCCCGTCGAAGGCGATGGCTGGGCGGTGTGCCTGCAAGGGCTGCCAGAGCGGCTGGCCGTGTCGCGCCGCCAACTGGCCGCCGTGCGCGAAGAACTGGCCCGCTGAACCCCTCCCCCCGCACGCCCGCACGCCACGGCCCGGGGGGCCGTCACCCCCTCAATGGGCGTGGGCCAGCCCGCTGACCAAGCGCACCACCACCATGCCCGACACCAGCCAGGCGATCTGGAACACCGTTTCGCGGGCGCTCAGGCGTTTTTGCAGCTGCGGAATCAGATCGGCCAGCGCCACATAGATAAAGCTGCTGGACGTCACCGCCAGAAAATACGGCAGCCAGTCCTGCAACTGGCCCACCAGGTAATAGCCCACCACGCCGCCCAGCGCCGTCAAGGCCCCGGCCAGGGACACCTTGAGCAGCGCCATCTGCCGATTGGCACTGGAACGGCGCAACACCACCAGGTCGCCCATGTGGTGCGGCACCTCGTGGGCCAGCACCGAAAACGCGGCAATCACCCCCAGGCGCAAATCGGCCATGAAGGCCGAGGCAATCAGAATGCCATCGCCAAAACAATGCACGCTGTCGCCCGTGAGCAAAGTCCAGCCGCCCAGGCCGGGGCTGTGCGGGTCAGGGTGGGCGTGGGCGTGCGCATGGCCGTGGCCGTGGGCGTGCGCATGGCCGTGCGCCGGTCCATGGGCGTGGCCGTGCTCGTGGCCGTGGTGCCACAGCTCGGCCTTGTCCAGCAGAAAAAAGAACACCACGCCCAGCAACAGGGTGGCAAACAGGTCGTGCGCGCCGGCCTGGCTCTCGAAGGCCTCGGGCAAGAGGTGCATGAAAGACGTGGCCAGCAGCGCGCCCGCAGCCAGGCTCAGCAGGTACTGCGGCCCAACCTGGTCGTGCGCACCGCCCAGGCCCAGGCGCATGAGCAAGGCGGCCAGCCACACGCTGCCAATGCCGGCGGCCAGGGTGGCAAAAAGAATCGAGAACAGGGTCATAAGGGAAAGGGGGTGGAGGTCAGGGCCCAAGGCTCTGGAATCGGGGTTGCGCCACGGAGCAAGGCCTGCGCCATGCCGGCGTCTCTTCAAGAGCGCAGCCCCCAACTGGACCCTGATCATCTTATAGAAGCTGTCAAGCCCCGAAGCGGACCTGCGCCCCCCGGGAATTCCCCCTGCGGAGCCCGGCAACCCAGGGCCGGATGCTATCGTTCATGCCTCGCCCCTGCACGGGGCCCGCCAGACTTTCCCCAAGCCCGTTTGAAGTGACCCCAAACCATGGATGTTGTGACCCCGACCTACGGAGGTGATGAAGCCGGCATGATCTGCGGCTACCACTTCACGCCTGGCCGTGCCCCCGAACCCCTCGGCGCCGCCCAGGCCGTGGCCTGGCTGCAGGCCCAGGCACTGGCAGCGCCAGGAGACCGGCTGGCAGGCGATTTTCTGTGGCTGCACATGAACCTCAGCCACGCCAGTGCCGAGCGCTGGCTGCTCCAGCATGCCCGCCTGTGCGATGAATTCTTCGAGGCCCTGCGCGACGACGTGCGCTCGACCCGCATCGAACGCGCCAACGACGCGCTGGTGGCCGTGGTCAACGACCTGAGCTTTGATTTTTCGTTTGACGCCAGCGACATCGCCACCCTGTGGGTCAGCGTGACCGACGCACTGGTCGTCACCGCCCGGCGCGAGCCCCTGCGCTCGGTGGACCAGCTGCGCAAGGCCGTCAAAGGCGGGGCGCCACTGCGCTCCACCGCCGAACTGCTCGAACACCTGCTGCGCGACCAGGCCGACCTGCTGGTCAATGTGGTGCGCAAAACCACCATGCGGGTCGACCGCATCGAAGACCAGCTGCTGACCGGGCGCCTGAACACCCAGCGCGCCAGCCTGGGCACGCTGCGGCGCCTGCTGGTGCGCCTGCAGCGCCTGCTGGCCCCCGAACCCGCCGCCTTGTTCCGGCTGCTGCAGCACCCCCCGGCCTGGGTGACCGAGCACGATTTGCAAGAGCTGCGCCAGGCCACCGAAGAATTCTCCATGGTGCTGCAGGACATGGTGTCCCTGCAGGAACGCATCAAGCTGCTGCAGGAAGAAGTGGCCACCATGGTCAACGAGCAGAACAACCGCAGCCTGTTCGTGCTGACCATCGTGACCGTGCTGGCCCTGCCCATCAACATGATTGCCGGCCTGCTGGGCATGAACGTGGGCGGCATTCCGCTGGCCGAAGACCCGTATGGCTTCTGGATCATCGTGGCGATCGTGCTGACCTTCACCGCCCTGGCCGGCTGGTGGGCCTTCCGGCGCCAGCGGGACAACGACTGATTTTTCACCCCCTGGAGCCCTCCCCATGCGCATTCTTCTGACCGGATCGACAGGTTTCGTGGGCGCCACCTTGCAAGCCGCCCTGGCCCGTGCAGGCCACCCGGTGCGGGGCGGCGTCTCGCCGCGCCACCCGGCGCCCGGGCCCGACCAGGTGCCCATGGACTTTGCCCGCGACACCACGCCGGCCGCCTGGCTGCCCCGCCTGGATGGCATCGATGCCGTGGTGAACGCGGTCGGCGTGCTGCGCGACAGCCGCGCCCGCCCGATCGAGGCCGTGCACCAGAACACCCCCATGGCCCTGTTCGACGCCTGCGCCCAGGCCGGGGTGCGCCGCGTGGTCCAGGTGTCGGCCCTGGGCATCGAAGGCAGCCCCACCCGCTACGCCGCCACCAAGCGCGGCGCCGAAGCCCACTTGCAAGCCCTGGCGGCACAAGGCCTGCTCGACCCCGCCATCCTGCGGCCCAGCGTGGTTTTTGGCCGGGGGGGCGACAGCAGCGCGCTGTTCATGGCCCTGGCGCGCCTGCCCCTGGCCCTGTTCCCCGGCCCGGTGCTGGATGCGCGCGTGCAGCCGGTGTCGGTGCACGACCTGGCCGACGCCGTGGTGGCCCTGCTGGGCCCGGCGCAGGCCACCACCGGCCTGATCGAGTGCACCGGCCCCGAAGCCCTGACCATGGGCGACTTCATCGCCAGCCTGCGCGCCCAGCTCGGCCACAGCCCCGCCACCGTACTGCGCCTGCCGCAGCCGCTGACCCAGCTCAGCGCACGCATCGGCGACCTGCTGCCCGCCGCCGTACCCTGGTGCAGCGAAACCCTGGCCATGCTCGGCAGCGACAACGTGGGCGACCCCACGGCGTTCGAGCGTTTGCTGGGACGGCCCGGGGTGCCTTACCGCGACCTGGTGCGCACCGCCTGGAACCGCTGACCCCCCGCAGGCCCGAGGGGGCCGAGGGCCCGCTGGGCCCGTGGAAGGCCCACCACGGTGCGGAAAGCCTGGCGGGCCCACACGCCAGAACGGTGCCCTGAAAGCCGGGCGACGCACGCCCCCCCGGCTTGAAAGACCGGCCCCCAAGGCGGCGGGCCTGCGGGACCGGCCGCCGCCGTGCCCCCATCGACCAAAAGCCCTGGCCGCACCAGGCAAGGCCAGGCGGGGCCATCGGTTTGAAGGAAAACAGGCTCTAAGCCAATGGATACGAGCGATATTTGCTCTTATTTCAGGAGCAAATCCCTGCAGGGAGAGCGCTAGAGCCTGGGCTTACGCCAGGCCACGGGGGGTGGCCGCCGCCGGCCCCCGGCCTGCCCGGGGACCACCGCAAGGGCCGTGGCCGCACTGCGCAGGACGGGCAAGGCTCAGATGGGAAGCACCGTCATCTCGTAGCCATTGCCATTGGCCCCAGCCCCATTCAAATCCACCGCCCCGCCACCGGCCGCCAGGCCAACGAGCACCACGGCGGCTTCGCCCGCATCCACCACGCCGGTGGTGCCGCTGCTGCTGGCGTCGTTGAAAACGATGACGTCGTTGCCGTTTCCCACCACAAAGGTGCCGATGCTCCCTCCCGCGCCAGCGGTGTAGGTGCCCGCCAGCTGCTTGCCGGTGCCACCGTTGAAGCTCAGCACGTCCTGGCCCGTGACGAACCCCTGAATCAAGTCAAAGCCGCTGATGGCGCCGCTGGTGGCGTCTTTGGTCACGGCGCTGCCGGCCTCCACCACGGTGTCGATGGCGGTGTCGCTGCCCAGGCTGTAGGTGTCGATGCCGGTGCCGCCGGTCAGCGTATCAGCGCCCATGCTGCCTATCAGCGTGTCGTTGCCCGAGCCACCGGTCAGACTGTCGTTGCCCGAGCCGCCGGTGATGCGCCTTCCGGTCACCGAGCCGGTGATGTTGACCGTCGAGTCTGCGGTGCTGGCCGAGATGTCAATGTCTTTGAGCGTGGTGTTGCTGTTCAGGTCGTTCACAAATTGGGCAGCACCCGCATGGTTTTGCACCAACTTATTGATAGTAAGCAAGGTGAGGCCATCGTTGCCGCTGACATTCAAGGCGGCATTGAGCTGAATGGTGAAATTGCTTGCAGCCCCAGGACGGAATGCGTCGACCACCGCCCTGTTGCTGATCAAGCGGTCCATGGCGTCGTACAGGATCACGGCATTGCTGCCGCTCTGATTGCCATTGATGATGTCCTGCCCGGCGCCCCCCGTCAGCGTGCTGTTGCCAGCAGCGAGGAAAAACGTGAGGGTGATGGCCGGATTGGTTTGTGCCGAGGCATCGAGCACGTAGTTGCCCTGTGCGTTGGTGTCCAGCTGGAAGTAAAAGCCGGTCAAACCGGCATTGAATGCGCTGGACGACAGGGTCACATTGACGTCGCCAGTCACCTGTTGCGTCAACAACACGAGTTGTTCAACGGACTGGGCTTTTTCCCAGGTGTGGTTGGCGGTGATGGTGAAGCCATTGGCGGCATTCTGGAGATAGAGGTTGTCAATGCCGTTTCCGCCGTTGAAAGATTCGGTCAAACCGCCCGAGGTGGTGCTGGCAAACAGGCCGGTGGCATCCACGGTAAAGGCGTCCATTCCATCGCCGCCCTCGAAGGTGTCGACCCCGGCGCCGCCGGTGAAGTTGTCCTCCCCCGCCGAGCCAATGAGGCGCAGCCCGATGCTGGGGTTGGTTTGACTGGAGGTGTTGACGAAATTGGCACCTGCCGCATCGGTGTCCCCAGCCAGGGTGATGGTGCGGATGCCGGCCGCGAACAGGTCGGCGTTCGGGGTGATGTTGATGCCGGTGCTTTGCGGCGCACCAATGGCCAAAATCTCCACGCTGCTGGCTTTGGCAAACGACAGGGCTGTGCCCAAGATGTCCGTGACGTTGCTGAGCAGCAGGGTATCGGTGCCGTCGCCGCCGGAAATGGTGGCGTCTACCAGGGCCGTGTTGCCGAACAGCTCGCTCAAACTGGCAAACACAAAGGTGTCATCGCCCGCGCCGCCTTGGAGGGTGTCGGCACCAGCCCCGCCGTTCAGGGTGTCGTTGCCCGCGCCGCCCACCAGGTTGTCGTTGCCGGCCTCGCCCAAGAGGCTGTCGTTGCCGGCACCGCCAAACAACTGGTCATTGCCGGCACCGCCATACAAGGTGTCGTTGCCATCATCTCCCTTCAGGAGGTCGTCGCCCGATTGGCCTGTCAACTGGTCGTTGCCAGCCAGGCCGGCCCCCAACACCTGGGCCTGGCCGGGGCCGGCCATGCCCAGGATGTCGTCACCGGAGGTGGCGCCTGACAGGGTGGGGGCACGGAATTGAATCCCGGTGGTAAGGAACGGAGTAAACACATTGGTGGCCCCCACGTCCTTGAGCACCACGCTGCCGATCAGCCCGCTTTCGGTGAACTGCAGCAGGTAGTCGTCGTCGCTGGCGGCTTCACCCACCGTGAAGGTTTGGGCAGTGGGGTTGTAGTTGCCCTGCACAAAGGCGGCCTGGTTGGCGGTGGTGGTGGTCAGCAGTTCAAAAACCAGGCTAGTGAGGCTGCCAGAAGTGAGCAACTGCACCACATCGCCCGTACTTGGATCGCCTGTGCGGGCGTTGGTGATCACGTCCATGCCCACGGTGCTGCCGCCGCTGACGAATGCCGGCGTGCTGCCCGCGTTGGCGTTGGCGGTGTTGGTGGCGCCGCCGATGGTGACCGTGTCTCGCACCGTGTCCGCGCCCATGTCCACTTGGTCAGCGCCGGCGCCGGGGGTGAAACTGTCGGTCCCCTGGCTGCCGATGAGGATGTCCGCCCCCGCCGAGCCGGCCAAATTCGCTGTGCCCATGGACGCAGTGCGGCGGGACACATCGATGGTGTTCACCCCACCGGCCACCGTGTCGTTGGCCAGGCTGATGGCCAGCAGGCCCGCTGCCAGCGCATCGGCGTTCAGGGTGATGGAAATGGCCTGGTCGGTGCCCACGCCGCTTTTGAGGGCGATGGCTTCGATGCCGCTGGCCCGTGCGAACGAGTGGTTGGCGGTGAGGGTGAAGCCCCCGCTGGGGTTGATCTCGATGGTGTCGGCTTCGGTGCCGCCGAGGATCGAATCGGTGAGGCTGGTGGCCCCATTGGCAAAGAGGTCGGTGAATCTGCCGTACACGAAGGTGTCGTCGCCAGCACCACCGTCCAGCGTATCGGCGCCTGCGCCCCCGACGATGGTGTCTTTCCGGCCCGAGCCGTTCAAACTCAGGCCAATGCTGGTGTTGGTTTGTTGGCTGGCGTCGATGGTTGCGGTGCGGCCCGTGCTCGTCAGCCCCGTCAGCGAAACGGTACGGATGCCGGCTGTGCTGAAGGCGTCGGCATTCAGCGTGATGGAGTAATCCCTGGTTCCTCTATCAACCAGCTCCACGCCCTCGATCAGCAAGGTTTCCACGCTGCCCAGGTTGGCAAACGAGGCGGTGGCGGGAATGGTCAGGCCGGCCGAATAGCTCAGCTTCAGTGTGTCGGTGCCTGCACCGCCCTGGATCGTGTCAACGATGCTTGCCAGTGAGGGATTGGTGGCGGTGCTGGCCATCACAAAGGTGTCGTTGCCCTCCCCGCCGTCCAGGTAGTCGGCCTGGGCGCCGCCGGTCAGGGTGTCGTCCCCGCCAAAGCCATACAACGCGGCCTTGTTGCTGCCGGATGGGGTCAGGGTATCGCCGCTGGCTTCCGTGCCCAGGCCCACATACAGGCCCAGGTCGGTGGACAGGGCACCGTCAGACGCCTTCAGCTCGCCTTGCGTGGCGGTGTTTTGCGCGGCCACTGTCAGCGTGCTGGGGCTGCCCTTGTTCACCGTGCCCGCCAGATTCACGGTGGTGGTGCCCACCAGGGCCGACAGGCTGGAGCTGTCGGCGTCGTCGGCCGCAAAGGTGATTTGGAGCGGGTTGGCGGCGCTCACGGCCGCGGCCGTGGTGACGGTGGGGGCTTGGGGCGGCGGGTTGTAAATGAGGTTTTGCGTGCCCTGGGGCGTGAATGTGGCCCCAGCAGGCACCTGCAGCTTGATCAGCAGGTATTGGGTGCCTGTGGACAACACATCGGTAGCCATGGCATTGACCGGGACATCGCCATAAACCAGCAAATAGCGGGCGGTGAAGGTGTTTGGGATCGGGGCGCCAAACACCACATCGGTGCCGCTGTCGGTCACGGAAAGCAGAAACGCCGTGTTCGGAGCTGGGGCCAGCCCGGTGTTTCCCGCAATGGCATCCAGCAAATTTTGGCCAGTGGTGGCCACCACACCGTTTGAAGTACCGACATTGATAGGCACGGCATTGCCCGAATTGCCCAGGGTGTAAGTGCCTTGGTTGAGTGCCGGCAGGGTGATCTTGTCACCCGCGCCCAAAGTGAGCTGGTCAATGCCCACCGTGGCCAAGGTGGTGCCAGCGGTGTTGTTGATGCCGGAGGTGGCCTTGCCCAGGCTGCTGTAGAGCAGCGTGTCGCTGCCGGTGCCGCCATTCAGGGTGTCGCTGCCTTCCCCACCCACCAGGGTGTCGTCGCCCGCGCCGCCGGTCAGGTTGTCGTTACCGCCAAAGCCGTACAGCGCGGCCTTGTTGCTGCCAGGTTGCGCCAGGGTGTCGTTGCCATCGTTCTTGCCCAGGCCCACATACAGGCCCAGGTTGGTGGACAGGGCGCCGTCAGACACCTTCAGCTCGCCTTGCGTGGCGGCGGTTTGCGCGGCCGCCGTCAAGGTGGTGTCCGCACCATTGCCCACAGCGCCCAGGCTGACCGTGTTGGTGCCCACCAGGGTGCTGAGCGTTGAGCCTGCGGCGTCGGTGACCTTGAAAGTGATCTGCGTTGGTGCCGTGGGGCTGATGCTGGCGGCGGTGACGACGACGGGGGCCACATTGGGTGCGGGTGCTGGTTCTGGTTCCGGCGCGGGTGCTGGGGCCGGCGCCGGGGCGGGTGCCGGCGCGTTGCTCACCGCGTTCTGAATCTCGGTAAAGCTGTTGGCGGCGGCTGATCCCGTGGGTTGCTGGGCCACTTGCGCCAGCACGGCCGGCAGGTTCTGCGCCGTCACCCCCGTCACGCCAATCGCCGCAAAGTCCGCCGGCGTCAGCGTGGTGCTGGTGATCTTCTTGTCCGCCAGCGCGGCCAGTTGGGAGATGGTGTTCTGGATCTGCCCGGCCGTGGCAGCCGGTGTGCCCAGGCCTTGCGCCAGGCTGTTCGTCACGCCCACCGCGCCGCTCAGGTCGGCCGTGGCCGCGCCAATCAGCAAATCCCGCTGCGCCGTGGGGGTCAGTTGTGTCTGTGCGCCCGTGCCCGTCAGGTTGCCCAGGAGGGTGTTCAGCACCTGGTTGGTGCTCACCCCCTGGCCATGCTCCTGCCCCGAGATCGCCGCCAGCACCCGGCCCAGGGTGTCCGCTGCCGGGTTGGCCGCCCCGGTGCCCGTCACGGTGGTCACCGGCGTGGTGGTCACGGGGTTGATATTGCCCAGGCCCAGGGCGGTGGCGATGTCTTGCGTGGCCTGCTGGATCTGTTCGGGCGTGGTGGCGCCCAGCACCAGTTGGCTGGTGGCGTTGTCCCCGCCGTTCAGGCCCACGCGGCGCGTGATCAGTTCGGTCAGGGGGTTGATGTTGACGGTGTAGCTGCCGGCCCCGGCCACGGTGCTCAGGGCGCGCAGGTCGCTGGTCAGGTCCACCGGTTTGCCCAGGGCTTCGTCCACGTAGTCGGCCCCCTGGCTGCTGTCCACCACGCGCACCAGGATGGGGCCGCTGTATTCGCGCTCGATGGTGATGCGGTAGCTGCCGTCGGGGTTCAGCGCCCCCGAGC
>JAQUDN010000193.1 GCA_028685665.1 Burkholderiaceae bacterium
CTGGCGGGCCTGCAGACGATTCGCGAGTTCATGGACCGCCGCCTGAGCCCGGCGCGCAGCACCTGTGAATGGGCCACGCGGCGGCAGGATGCCTTGTCGCAGCGGGTTTCGCGCATGAGCAACCTGCTGCGCACGCGCGTGGAAATCGAGCAGCAGCAAAGCAGCCAGGCCTTGCTGGCCACCATGAACCAGCGCCAGGACCTGCAGCTGCAGCTGCAGTCCACCGTGGAAGGCCTCTCGGTGGCGGCCATCACCTACTACATCGTGGGCCTGGTCAGCTACCTGGCCAAGGGGGCCCAGCCGCTGGGCTGGCCGCTGTCGCCAGAGACCACGGCGGCGCTGGCGATTCCGGTGGTGGCGGGGACGGTGTGGTATTCCTTGCGGCGCCTGCACCAGCGCATGTTCCGGCACTGAGTGCTGCACGGAGGGGCACGGTGCAGAGGGCCGGCCATCGCCGATGGCGCTGGGACCGGTCCACAGACCCGATGGCCCGGGCCCCGGCCCCGTGCGACACTGGCAGCCCTGGGAAATACTCCGTCAAAAATGCCTTCAGCCCAATCCCCATCTTCGCGGGCAGCTCGTAAAAGAGTAGCAACTGGTTTTGTCCTGGCCCTGCTCGGGGCGATGGCCTTCAGCGCCAAGGCCATCATCGTCAAGCTGGCCTACCGCCACGGTGTGGACGCCGTCACCCTGATCATGTACCGCATGCTCTTGGCCTTGCCCCTCTTTGTCGCCATGGCCTGGTGGGCCGGGCGCGGTCAGCCGCCGCTGGGCCGCAAGGACTGGCTGGGCGTGCTGGGCCTGGGGTTTTCGGGCTATTACCTGTCCAGCTTTCTGGACTTTGCCGGCCTGGTCTATATCAGCGCCAGCCTGGAGCGCCTGATCCTCTACCTGAACCCGACCTTGGTGGTGCTGCTGGGCTGGGGGCTGTACCGCCGGCGCATCGGCCGGGGCCAGGCGCTGGGCATGGCCATCAGCTACTGCGGGGTGCTCCTGGTGTTTGGCCGGGAGGCGCGCACGCAGGGGCCCGATGCGGTGTGGGGGGCGCTGCTGGTGTTCTTGAGCGCCGTGAGCTATGCGGTCTATCTGGTCTACAGCGGCGAGATGGTGCGCCGCCTCGGGGCGCTGCGCTTGGTCGGGCTGGCGACCAGCGTGGCCTGCCTGTGCTGTCTGCTGCAGTTTGCCCTGCTGCGCCCCTGGAGTGCTGCGGCCGTGGCCCCCGAGGTGGTCTGGCTGTCGGTGCTCAACGCCACGCTGTGCACGGCGGCGCCGGTGCTCATGGTCATGATGGCCATTGAGCGCCTGGGCGCAGCGTCCGTGGCGCAGGCCGGCATGGTCGGGCCCTTGTCCACGATCTTCATGGGGGTCTGGCTGCTCGGCGAGCCCTTCACCTTGTGGCTGGCGGCGGGCACCGCCCTGGTGGTGGCGGGGATTTTTGTGTTTGGTCGCTCGGCGCGCCAGGCGGCGCTCTGAGCGGGCGAGGGTGCGGGATCGTTCCGATCCGTTCGGATGTGGTGTGCAGAGTCAACCCAGGAGATGGACATGGATTTGGGAATTGCCGGGAAATGGGCGCTGGTGTGCGGCGCCAGCAGGGGGCTGGGCCTGGGCTGTGCCCAGGCGCTGGTGGAGGAGGGCGTGCACCTCGTGGTCAACGCACGCCAGCCGCAAGCCCTGGCCGCAGCGGTCGCGCACTTGCATGCCCGGGGCGCTGCCGCGGCCCAGGCCCGGGGGAGCCAGGCCGCCGTGCCCAGGGTGCTGGCCGTGGCCGCCGACATCACCACCCCCGAGGGCCGCGAGGCCGTGTGGGCGCAGCCCGGCGGGCCGGGGCGCGACTTCGACATCGTGGTTACGAATGCCGGCGGGCCGCCGACCGGCGACTTTCGCGACTGGGACCGCGCCGCCTGGATCCGGGCGGTCGATGCCAATATGCTCACCCCGATCGAGCTGATCAAAGCCACGGTCGATGGCATGGCAGCGCGGGGATTTGGCCGCATCGTCAACATCACCTCCAGCGCCGTGAAGGCCCCCATCGACATCCTGGGCCTGTCCAATGGCGCCCGCACCGGGCTGACGGGGTTTGTGGCCGGGCTGGCGCGCAGTCCGCTGGCGGCGCAGGGCGTGACCTTGAACAACCTTTTGCCTGGCAAGTTCGCCACCGACCGCCTGCAAGCCACCTTCGCGGCCGCTGCGCACAAGAGCGGCCAGTCGCCCGAGGCGGTGGCGCAGTCGCAGCTGGGCCAGATCCCGGCGCGCCGCTATGGCACGCCCCAGGAATTTGGCGCCCTGTGCGCGTTTCTGTGCAGCGTGCAGGCCGGCTATGTGAATGGACAAAACCTGCTGGCCGACGGCGGGGCCTACCCCGGCACCTTCTGATCCGCGCCCGGAGGCTGCGCCGGGAGTCAGCGCCCGGAGTCAGCGCAGGGATCAGCGCCGGGATGAGACCACGATCCCGCCCACGATCAGCACAAACGCCGCGCCATGGAAGGGCTGTGGCAGCTCCCCCAGGAAGGCGGCCGAGAGCAGGGCGGCAAACAGCGGCGTCAGGTTGACGAAAAAGCTCGCCACCGCCGGCCCGGCCCTTTGCACCCCTGTGCCCCAGAAGCGGTAGGCCAGGATGGCCGGCCCCACCGCAATGAAGGCCAGGGCGGCCAGCAGCTTGCCGCTCCAGGCGATAGGGGCGGCCCCCACGGCCCATTCCGCGCCCGCGAACAGGCCCGACCAGCCCAGGCCGAACACCAGCTGCGCCATCAGAAACGCCGCCCAGTCCCGGCGCACCGCGGCGGGCTCGCTGGTCTGCACCAGCAGCCAGCTGTAGAACGCCCAGGCGATGGTGGCCAGCAGCATGAACAGGTCGCCGGGCACCAGGCGCAGGGCCAGCAGCTGCTGCCATTCGCCCCGGCTCAGCACCAGCAGCACGCCGGCCATCGACAACAGCGCGCCCAGCAGTTGCCGGCGCGACACCGTCGAGCCAAAGCACAGCGCGCCAATGGCCAGCATCCAGACTGGCATGCTGGAGCCCACCAGCGTGGCATTGATGGGGGTGGAGGTCTGCAGCGCCATATAGAGCAGCGCGTTGTAGGTGCCAATGCCCAGCAGCCCCAGCAGCGCATAGCGCCGCCAGTAGCGCCACACCGGGCTGTCGCGCCGCAGCACGCCGTGCGCCAAGGGCAGCAGCAGCATGAAGGCCAGCCCCCAGCGCATCAGGTTGAGGGTGATGGGGGGCACCAGTTCGTAAATCAGCCGGCCGACCACGGCATTGCCGGCCCAGAGCAGGGGGGGAATCATCAGCAGCACCGCGGTGCCGGGGGTGAGTCGTTGTGTCATGCCCGCACTGTAACGGGGGCGCTGGCCGCACCCGGCGCCGTGGACCGTTGATTCGTGGCAGGATGGCGACCGATTTCCACCCCATCTTGCAGGAGACACGCCCCATGAGCCTTGCCATCCAGATTCGCCAGCCCGGCGGCCCCGAAGAACTGCAACTCGTGCAGGTCACCGTGGGCGATCCCGGCCCCGGCGAAATCCGCATCCGCCACCACGCCATCGGGCTGAACTACATCGACGTCTACCAGCGCACCGGCCTGTACCCCTTTGCCATGCCCTTGCAGCTGGGCATGGAAGGTGCCGGCGTGGTCGAGGCCGTGGGCGAGGGCGTCACGCACCTGCAGGTGGGCGACCGGGCCGCCTATGCCAGCATGCCGCCCGGCAGCTACAGCGAAGTGCGGGTGATGCCCGCCAAGTGCGTGTGCCGGCTGCCCGACGCCATCGGTTTCGAGACCGGCGCGGCCATGATGCTCAAGGGCCTGACGGCGCAGTACCTGCTCAAGAAGGCCCGGCCGGTCGAAGGCCTGGAAGCCGGCGATTTCGTGCTCTTCCATGCCGCAGCCGGTGGCGTGGGGCTGATTGCCTGCCAGTGGGCCCGCGCCCTGGGCCTGCAGCTGATCGGCACGGCCGGCACCGATGCCAAATGCCAGTTGGCCCTGGCCAACGGCGCGGCCCACGCCATCAACTACCGCGCCGAAGACTTTGCCGCCCGCGTGAAAGACATCACCGGCGGCCGGGGCGTGAAGGTGGTGTACGACTCGGTGGGCAAAGACACCTGGGACGGCTCGCTTGACTGCCTGCGCCCCTTCGGCCTGATGGCCAGCTTCGGCAACGCCTCCGGGCCGGTGCCGCCGTTTGCGCCCGGGATGCTCGGCGCCAAGGGCTCGCTGTATGTCACGCGCCAGACCCTGTTCACCCACATCGCCACCCGCGAAAGCACGCAGGCCATGGCCGACGACCTGTTTGCCGTCGTGACCAGCGGCCAGGTTCAGATCCACATCGACCAGCGCTACCCGCTGACCGAGGTCCAGCAGGCGCACCGCGACCTCGAAGCGCGCCAGACCACCGGCTCGACCATCCTGACGCTGTGAGGCTCGCCATCGACACGGCCGCCGCCCGCTGGCTGGCCGACGCCCGCGCCGAAGCCTGGCAGCCCCCACGCCAGCCGCGCCTGCCCCTGGTGCTGGCGGGCGTGCCGGTGGGGTCGGTGGCCGAGGGGGTTCTGGATGAAATCGCCTTCCAGGGCTTGCAGGACGGACGCTATGTGCTCCTGAAAGAGGAGCGAGGCACCGGTCTGGCCTGGCACCTGGATGCGCCAGGGCCCGAGGCCACCCCGGCCCTGAACGCCCTCGCCGAGGCCCTGCGCGCGCAAGGCTGCGCTGGCCCCTGGCGCAACGAGCCCCTGGCCGTGTGCAACCCCCAGGGCGAGCCCATCGCCACCATCGAGCGCGGGCTCGTGCGCGTGCTGGGCATCGCCACCCGGGCGGTGCACCTGGTCGGTCTGGCCCCGTGTGGGCGCATGTGGCTGCAACTGCGCGCCCAGACCAAGCCCAACAACCCCGGCATGTGGGACACCCTGATGGGCGGCATGGTCTCGGCCGCCGACACCGTACCCCAGGCCCTGGAGCGCGAGACCTGGGAAGAGGCCGGCCTGCGCCTGTCGGCCTTGCAGGACATGGCCCATGGCGGCTCTCTGGTCTTCAGCCGCCCCAGCCGCGAGGGGGGCGGGGTGGGCTATATGGTCGAGCGCATCGATTGGTTCCGCTGCGCCGTGCCCGAGGGGGTGGAGCCCTGCAACCAGGACGGCGAGGTCGAGCGTTTTGAGCTGGCTTCGGTGGACGGGGTGGGGGAGCGTTTGGGGGCCGGCTTGTTCACCTTGGAGGCGGGTTTGGTGGTGGGGGCGTGTTGTGGGGGGTGAGTTTTTGCGGCGAGGGTTTTTTTGAGGGCGGAGGCCGGGTCTCGGCCCGGCGGCCGACTCACTTTCTCTTGCTTCGCCAAGAGAAAGTAAGCAAAGAGAAGGCGACCCCGCTGTCT
>JAQUDN010000038.1 GCA_028685665.1 Burkholderiaceae bacterium
CCCCGATCGTGCCCAGCAGCACGTCGTAAGCGCCAATCGTCAAGTCGGTGGGCAAATAGCAGTTGGCAGCGCTGTTGTCGCAGCAGCCACCGGATTGGTGGAACATCAGTTCCGGGCCGTATTTGCCCTGCAGCGTGGCAATCAGATCCAGGGCGGCCTGGGTGGCCATCACACGTTCAACCATGGGGTTCTCCTCGACAAGGGGGGACTGTTCTCGGGGGATGCGTGCTGCGGGTTGGCGCCACGGCCCGCGAGGGCGGCCTCCTCATGCTGGGGTACCAGAAATCGGGGGCCGCCCTCCCGGGCCATGGCGCTGGAAGCATAGGTGCTTGAACTTCACACCCTGGGCAACGGGCGCTGACCCACGCTGGAGACGCCGCGCAAGGGCCACCCCGCAGCGCTGGCGTCGTCCCCCTTCCCGCATCGCGCAGCGAGGCGAGAGAAGGGGGAAGCGGCGCAGCCGCTGGGGTGGTCAGAAAAAGCCCAGCTTGCTTTCGCTGTAGCTGACCAGCAGGTTCTTGGTCTGCTGGTAGTGGTCGAGCATGACCTTGTGGGTTTCGCGGCCGATGCCCGATTCCTTGTAGCCACCGAAGGCCGCATGGGCGGGATAGGCGTGGTAGCAGTTGGTCCACACGCGGCCGGCCTTGATGGCACGGCCCATGCGGTAGGCCACGTTGCCGTTGCGGCTCCAGACGCCGGCGCCCAGGCCGTAGAGGGTGTCGTTGGCAATGGCCAGGGCTTCGGCTTCGTCCTTGAAGGTGGTCACGGCCAGCACGGGGCCAAAGATTTCTTCCTGGAAGATGCGCATCTTGTTGTGGCCCTTGAACAGCGTGGGCTGCACGTAGTAGCCACCGGCCAGATCGGCCGACATCTGCGCCTGCGCACCGCCGGCCAGCACTTCGGCACCTTCCTGCTTGCCCAGGTCGAGGTAGGACAGGATCTTGGTCAGCTGCTCCTTGGATGCCTGGGCGCCGATCATGGTGGCGGTGTCGAGCGGGTTGCCCTGCACGATGGCGGCCACGCGCTTGAGCACGCGCTCCATGAAGGCGTCGTAAATGCTTTCCTGGATCAGCGCACGGCTGGGGCAGGTGCAGACCTCGCCCTGGTTGAAGGCAAACAGCACCAGGCCTTCGATGGCCTTGTCCAGGAAGCTATCGTCCTTGTCCATGATGTCGGCGAAGAACACGTTGGGCGACTTGCCACCCAGCTCCAGCGTGGCCGGAATCAGGTTGTTGGCCGCCGCCTGGGCAATCACGCGGCCGGTGCTGGTGGAACCTGTGAAGGCGATTTTGGCGATGCGCTTGCTCTGGGCCAGCGGCATACCGGCTTCGCGGCCATAGCCGTTGACGATGTTCAGCACGCCGGGTGGCAGCAGGTCGGCGATCAGCTCGGCCAGCAGCAGGATGGAGATGGGGGTGGACTCGGCGGGCTTGAGCACCACGCAGTTGCCGGCGCCCAGTGCGGGGGCCAGCTTCCAGGTGGCCATCAGGATCGGGAAGTTCCAGGGAATGATCTGCCCGACCACGCCCAGCGGCTCGTGGTAGTGGTAGGCCACGGTGTTTTCATCGATGTCAGACAGCGCACCTTCCTGGGCGCGCACGCAACCGGCGAAGTAGCGGAAATGGTCCACGGCCAGCGGAATGTCGGCGTTCAGGGTTTCGCGGATCGGCTTGCCGTTGTCCACGGTTTCGGCATAGGCCAGCAGTTCCAGATTGGCCTCGATGCGGTCGGCGATCTTCAACAGGATGTTGGCGCGCGTGGCCGGAGGGGTCTTGCCCCAGGCATCGGCAGCGGCATGGGCGGCATCAAGGGCGAGTTCGATGTCTTCGGCCGTGGAGCGGGCCGCCTGGGTGTACACCTGGCCATTGATGGGGGTGACCACATCAAAGTACTGGCCTTTGACCGGCGCCTTCCAGCCACCGCCAATAAAGTTGTCATAACGGGGCTTGTACTGGACCTTGGCGCCTGGATTGCCGGGGGCTGCATATGTCATGGGGTGTCTCCTGAAAATAAGGGGTGGTTGCACGGGACCGAAACCTGCGCACCGACCTATCTTTTGCAAGGCCTGTGCCAGATGGGAGTGCATGCCCCTCCATAGGCCCGGAATTGAGGGTATTCACCGAGATTTTGGCCCTCGGAGGCAGGGCGCCAGCCCCCTGGAGCGGCGCCCCTCGCCGCGGCAAAGTGTCCGCTGTCCGGGGCGGACAGGTGACAGTTGTTCCGTTCTGGAACAGTGGCCCTGCCGACAAAGCCCGGCCCGGACGGCGGGGTCTTCGGTGCTCGGTACACTGGGCCCAAACAGCACGGCGGGGCCACCCCGCGACCGGAGACAAACGATGCGTGGTCCTTCCTTATTGCCCGCCACAACGCTGCGCCAGGCGCGGTACCAGTTGGTGGAAAACGGCGCCCTGGCCGCAGGCGCCATCGACGAAGGGCTGATGCGCTCCTGGCAGCGCAGCCTCTCGGCGGGCCTGGCGCCCAGGGGTGCGAGCCCCTGTGCGGACAATCTGTCGGGCCTGCCATTCGAGCACGCCCGGGCCCACAGCCATGCGCTGATCAGCCACTCCGAACCCATCATGGAATACCTGTTTGAGCAGGTGCGGCACAGCCACAGCATGGTGGTCCTGGCCGACCAGCATGGCGTGCTGATGCACACCCTGGGCGATCTGGACTTTCTGGGCAAGGCCGAGCGGGTGGCCCTGAAATGCGGCGCCTCCTGGCACGAAAGCCAGCGGGGCACCAATGCCATCGGCACCGCGCTGGCCGAAGCCGGCCCGCTGGAAATCCACGGCGCCGAGCATTTCCTGGACCGCAATGGCTTTCTGACCTGTGCCGCCGCCCCCATCCACTCGGCCCAGGGCGAACTGCTGGGCATCCTGGACATCTCGGGCGACCACCGCAGCCGCCATCCCCACACCCTGGGCCTGGTGACCACCGCCGCGCGGATGATCGAAAACAGCCTGCTCCTGTCCTCCTGTCAGGGGCCCATCGTGCTGCAGATGCACCCGCGCACGGAAGGCATCGGCTCGGTGGCCCAGGGCCTGCTCGCGCTGTCGGAAGACGGCTGGCTCATGGGGGCCAACCGCACGGCCATGGCCTGGCTGGGCCTGCGTGCAGCCGACATCGGGGCCCGCGCCCTGCCCCAGCTGCTCGACCTGCGCCTGGACAGCTTGCTGGCCCATCTGCGCCAATCGCCCGACAAACCCATGGCGCTGCGCGACCACAGCGGGCAGCTGTTCCATGCGCTGGCGAAATTCCGGCCCAGCCTCACCCTGCGCCCGGCAGCCCTGCCCACCACACCGCCCCCCAATGCGCTGGACCGGCTCGACACCGGCGACCTGCGCTGGCGTGCCGCGGCCGACAAGGCCCTGAAAGTGGTCGACAAAGGCATTCCGGTGCTCCTGCTGGGCGAATCCGGTGTGGGCAAGGAGCTGTTTGCCAAGGCCCTGCATGCCAGCTCCCAGCGCAGCCACCACCCCTTTGTTGCCATCAATTGCGCCGCGATTCCGGAAGCGCTGATCGAATCGGAACTGTTTGGCTACAGCCCGGGGGCCTTCACCGGGGGGCGCAAGCAAGGTGCGCCGGGGCGGCTGCGCGAAGCCCAGGGCGGCACGCTGTTCCTGGACGAGATCGGCGACATGCCGCTGGCCCTGCAGACCCGCCTGCTGCGTGTGCTGCAGGAGCGCCAGGTCACCCCGCTGGGTGGAGGCGAGCCGGTGGCGGTGGATTTCGCGCTGATCTGTGCCACGCACCAGTCCCTGCGCGACGGGGTGGCCCAGGGGCGTTTTCGGAGCGACCTGTATTACCGCATCAACGGCCTGGGCCTGAAACTCCCGGCCCTGCGCGAACGCAGCGACTTCGCCCCCCTCACGCAGCGGCTGCTGCGGGAGCTGGGCGGGAACCGCCCCCTGCAGATCGCCCCCGCGCTGCGGCATGCCCTGGAGCACCACCCCTGGCCGGGCAATCTGCGCCAGTTCAGCAATGTGCTGCGCACCGCCGTGGCCCTGCTGGAGCCCGAGGCCACCTGCATCGACTGGCAGCACCTGCCCGAAGACTTCCTGGAAGAACTGCAGCCGGCTGCCGCCATGCCCCCCACCCCGCCCCCGGCCAGCACCCCGGTGCAGAACCTGCAAGCGCTTTCCGAGCAAGCCATCGCACAAGCGCTGGCACAGGCGCGCGGCAATATGTCCGCTGCCGCCCGGCTGCTGGGCATCAGCCGGCAGACGCTGTACCGCAGGCTGCCCAGCCCCTAGCCCCCAGGCCAGCCCACCCGCCCCAGGCCGGGCGCCGCAGACCCGGCAGGCGCCGGGTACCGGCGCGGCCTGGGTGCCAGGGCGGGCCACCCGCCCCCGACCGGAGACACACCCCATGCCCCCTTCCTTACCGCCCTTATTGCCCCCACCCCCGGCCCCGCGCGCCCGGGGCTTTCATCTGCCCCCAGCCTGGATCGTGGTGCTCTCGGGCATCGTCGTGGCTATGCACGTGGGCAAGATGCCGCCCGCCATTCCCGTGCTCCAGCAGGCGCTGGGGGTCAGCCTGGTGCAGGCGGGCTTTTTGCTGTCGGCGGTGCAGCTGGCCGGCATGGGCCTGGGCGTGCTGGCCGGCATGGCAGCAGACGGCCTGGGGCTGCGCCGCAGCCTGCTGATCGGGCAGGCCATCCTGGCCGCCGCCAGCCTGGCGGGCATGGGGGTGGACAGCCCCACCGGCCTGCTGGCGCTGCGGGCCCTCGAGGGGGCGGGCTTTTTGCTGGCCGCCCTGCCCTCGCCCAACCTGATCCGCCAGCTGGTGCGCCCCGCCCAGCTGCCGCTCTATCTGGGCCTGTGGAGCACCTACATGGGCACCGGCATTGCGCTGGCCTTGCTGGGCGGACCGACGGCGATGCAGTGGCTGGGCTGGCAAGGCTGGTGGGGGCTGCTGGGCCTGTGCTCGGCCGCCATGGTGGCCTGGGTCTGGCTCCAGATTCCGTCCGATGCGCGGCGATCGCAAGCCGCCCCTCCCGCCGCGCCGGCCGACGCCGAACCCTGGGGGGCCCGGCTGCGCCTGACCCTGCGCCACCGCGGCCCCTGGCAGGTGGCTTTGCTGTTCTCGATGTATTCCAGCCAGTGGCTGGCCGTGATCGGTTTCTTGCCCACGCTCTACGCCCAGGCCGGGTTCAGTGCCACCCGGGCGGGTGCGCTGACGGCGTTGGCTTCGTGGATCAACGTGGTTGGCAACCTGGCGGCCGGGCGCCTGCTGCAACAGGGCTGGTGCGCACGGCACCTGCTCTACACCGGCTTTGCGAGCATGGCCGGCAGCGCGGTGCTGGTGTTTGGCCCCTGGACGAGCGAGTGGCCCGTGCTGCGCTACCTGGCGGTGCTGGCGTTTTCGGCCGTGGGCGGGCTGGTGCCCGGGGTGCTGTTTTCCCTGGCGGTGCGGGTGGCGCCCAGCGAGCGCACCGTTTCCACCACCGTGGGCTGGATGCAGCAATGCTCCTCGGCCGGCCAGTTCCTGGGCCCGCCCCTGGTCGCCTGGGTGGCGGGAAGCGTGGGCGGCTGGCACTGGACCTGGGCCCTGACCGGCGCCGCCGCCTGCATCGGCCTGCTGGGCGCGCGGCGGGTGCGGTTTCAGGCCACTGCCTGAGCCCCCAACCACAATGCCCACCCTCCCTTGCCAAGGAAAGTGGGCATCAAATCAGCTTTCAGAGCGCACTGGTCATGCGCTTTAAGCTATATCTTCGATAGCAATCACACCGGCTTGATCGGCACATACAGGCTGCCGCCGCCCTGCTGGAACTCCACCGCCTTGGTTTCCATGCCGGCGGCCAGGGCCTCGGCTTCGGCCACGCCCTTTTGGGCGGCGAAGTCGCGCACTTCCTGGGTGATCTTCATCGAGCAGAACTTGGGGCCGCACATCGAGCAGAAATGCGCCACCTTGGCCGAGTCCTTGGGCAGGGTCTCGTCGTGGTATTCCTTGGCGGTTTCGGGGTCCAGGCCCAGGTTGAACTGGTCTTGCCAGCGGAAGTCGAAGCGCGCCTGGCTCAGTGCGTCGTCGCGCGCGCGGGAGCCCGGGTGGCCCTTGGCCACATCAGCCGCGTGGGCGGCGATCTTGTAGGCAATGATGCCCTGCTTGACGTCGTCGCGGTCGGGCAGGCCCAGGTGCTCCTTGGGCGTCACGTAGCACAGCATGGCCGTGCCCATCCAGCCGATCATCGCGGCGCCAATCGCGCTGGCAATGTGGTCGTAGCCGGGGGCGATGTCGATGGTCAGCGGGCCCAGGGTGTAGAACGGCGCTTCGTGGCAGTGCTTGAGCTGCTCGGTCATGTTGGCCTGGATCATGTGCATGGGCACATGGCCGGGGCCTTCGATCATGGTCTGCACATCGTGCTTCCAGGCGACTTGCGTCAGCTCGCCCAGGGTGGCCAGTTCGGCAAACTGGGCTTCGTCGTTGGCGTCCGATGCGCAGCCGGGGCGCAGGCCGTCGCCCAGGCTGAAGCTCACGTCATACGCCTTCATGATGTCGCAGATGTCTTCGAAATGCTCGTACAGGAAGCTCTCGCGGTGGTGGGCCATGCACCACTTGGCCATGATCGAGCCGCCACGCGAGACGATGCCCGTGCGCCGGTTGGCCGTGAGGTGGATGTAGGCCAGGCGCACGCCGGCGTGGATGGTGAAGTAGTCCACGCCCTGCTCGGCCTGCTCGATCAGCGTGTCGCGGAAGATTTCCCAGGTCAGGTCTTCGGCCACGCCGCCGACTTTTTCCAGGGCTTGGTAGATCGGCACGGTGCCAATCGGCACGGGCGAGTTGCGCACGATCCAGTCGCGGGTGGTGTGGATGTTCTTGCCGGTCGAGAGGTCCATCACGTTGTCGGCGCCCCAGCGGATGGCCCAGACCAGCTTTTCCACTTCTTCTTCAATGCTGGACGTGACGGCGGAGTTGCCGATGTTGGCGTTGATCTTCACCAGGAAGTTGCGGCCAATGGCCATGGGCTCGACTTCGGGGTGGTTGATGTTGGCGGGGATGATGGCGCGGCCCCGGGCCACTTCGTCACGCACGAACTCGGGCGTGATGATGCGGGGGATGCTGGCGCCCATGGGGTTGCCGATCAGGCGCTGCTCGCGGGCCGGGTCGGCCTGGTACTGGGCCATCCACTCGCGCTTGCCGTTTTCGCGGATGGCGACGTATTCCATCTCGGGGGTGATGATGCCCTTCTTGGCGTAGTGCATCTGCGAGACATTGGCGCCGCTCTTGGCACGCAGGGGCTTGCGTTGCAGGGCGGCGGCTTCGGCGCGCAGCTGGGCCAGGCGGATGGCGTCGTCGCTCTTTTGGCCATCGTCGAGGGCCACGGGCGCGCGGCCTTCGTAATGCTCGACATCGCCCCGGCCGGTGATCCAGGCACCGCGCACGCTGGCCAGGCCCTGGCGCACGTCGATCACGGCCTGGGGGTCGGTGTAGGGGCCGGAGGTGTCATACACACTGACGACCTCCCCGTTGGTCAGCGCGATGTCGCGCACCGGCACGCGCAAGTCAGCGTGCAATTGGCCGGGAATATAGGCTTTGTGCGAGGCGGGAAAAGGTTCGCGGGTCAGTGCCAGCAGGTCGGCAAATTTTTCGCGGGCAAGGGTGTCGGGGGCATTCATGGGGCAGGTCTCCTGGTTCCGTGGGACGGGGATCGTTGCTCCGGAATGGACCTGGGCCCTCCACAGGCAGTGCATGCCTCTGGGGCAGACCGCGCCCCAAGGGAGGGCGACAGTCACAGGGAGGTCGGCTCTTCTTCCGCCGGCATGAACCGGATCAAGTTCGTCGGGTTCGCAAAAAGCCTGCATATCAGGCCCCTCGCATCTCAGCACATCAGCACACCCCGGAGCAGGCGCGAGTATAGGCCAGCGCCCGGCGCGGGGCTCAGGCGAGCCGTTCGAGAAACAGCACGGCGAAGAAGACAAGCGCCGCAATGACCGTCCATTTGACGATCACCAGACCCCAGCGCTTGTAGTGGGCCTGCCCCGTGACGGCGTAAAAGCCCAACAACACGGCAGCCGCCGTCGCCAAAAACAGGGCCAGGATGCGAAACAGCAGCATGGGGTGTTCCGGGGCCTACCAGGCGAGCGCAGGCTGGGCAAAACCCGCCGGGGCCTTGCGCTCGTCCTCGAAGGTGACTTCCTCCCAGGCCTCGGGCTGGGCCAGCAGGGCGCGCAGCAGCTGGTTGTTCATCGCATGGCCGGAGCGGAAAGCGCTGTACGCGGCCAGCAGGGGCTTGCCCAGGATGTAGAGATCGCCCATGGCGTCGAGGATCTTGTGCTTGACGAATTCGTCGTCGTAGCGCAAGCCATCGCTGTTGAGCACCTTGTAGTCGTCCATGACGATGGCATTGTCCAGACCGCCGCCCAGGGCCAGGCCATTGGCCCGCATCATTTCGACATCGCGGGTGAAGCCAAAGGTGCGGGCCCGGGCAATGTCGCGGCTGTAGTTGCCGGTGCCCAGGTCGAACTCGACGCACTGCCCGGTGGAATCGACCGCAGGGTGGTCGAAATCGATCTCGAAACGCAGCTTGTAGCCATGGAATGGGTCCAGGCGCGCCCATTTGGCCGAGGCCCCCTGGCCTTCGCGGACCTCGATGGGGCGCTTGACGCGGATGAAGCGGCGCGGCGCATCCTGCAAGGCAATCCCCGCGCTCTGCAGCAAGAACACGAAGGACGCCGAAGAGCCATCCAGGATGGGCACTTCTTCGGCGGTGATGTCCACATACAGGTTGTCGATGCCCAGGCCGGCACAGGCGGACATCAGGTGCTCCACCGTGTGGACCTTGGCGCTGCCCACCGAAATGGTGGAGGCCAGCCGGGTGTCGGTCACGGAATCGGCCTGGATCGGAATGTCCACGGGCGCGGGCAGGTCCACCCGTCGAAACACGATGCCCGTGTCGGGCTGGGCCGGCCGCAGCGTCAGCTCGACCCGCTGTCCGCTGTGCAGCCCGACGCCCACGGCGCGGGTCAGTGTCTTGAGGGTGCGTTGCTTCAACATGCGGTGATTTTAAAAGGGCCAGGCGCCCAGCGCCGCAGCGCTGTCGCTATCGCCGCCATAGCCCCGGGGCCGCAAGGTCAGTCGGCCTGCTTGCGCAGGAAGGCGGGGATTTCCAGATCGTCCATGCCCCCCGACGACAGCGCATCCACCCGGGCTGCAGCCTGGGTGCGGTTGGTGCGCCAGACGCTCGGCACGCCGTAATCGGTCTTGCCGGCCACGCCCACAGCGCCTGGCACCACGCCAAGGGCGCTGCCCAGGGTGCCGGCAGGGGTGTCCTGCATCGGGTAGGCCATGTTGTCGGTGCCGGTGCGGCGGCTGCCCTGGACCACCTGCATCTGCTGGCGACGGGCGTTGGGGCGGGACAGGCCGGTGGCCACCACGGTGACACGGATCTCGTCGCCCAGGCTGTCGTCGTAGGCCGCGCCATAGATGACATGCGCATCGGGCGAGGCATAGGCATTGATGGTGCTCATGGCCAGGCGCGACTCCGACAGCTTCAGGCTGCCCTTGGCGGCGGTGACCAGCACCAGCACGCCCTTGGCGCCGGACAGGTCGATGCCCTCCAGCAGCGGGCAGGCCACGGCCTGCTCGGCGGCGATGCGGGCGCGGTCAGGGCCGCTGGCGGTGGCCGTGCCCATCATGGCTTTGCCCGGCTCGCCCATCACGGTGCGCACGTCTTCGAAGTCGACGTTCACATGGCCGTATTCGTTGATGATTTCGGCAATCCCGCCCACGGCGTTCTTGAGCACATCGTTGGCCTGGGCAAAGGCTTCGTCCTGGGTGATGTCGTCGCCGAGCACCTCGAGGAGCTTCTCGTTCAGGACCACGATGAGCGAATCCACGTTTTCTTCGAGCTCGGCCAGGCCGTCGTCGGCATTGGCCATGCGGCGCTTGCCTTCCCAGTCGAAAGGCTTGGTGACCACGCCCACGGTGAGAATGCCCATTTCCTTGGCCACACGGGCGATCACGGGCGCGGCGCCGGTGCCGGTGCCGCCGCCCATGCCGGCCGTGATGAACAGCATGTGCGCGCCCTGGATGGCGCTGCGGATGTCTTCGACGGCGGTTTCGGCGGCTTCACGGCCCTTGTCGGGCTTGCTGCCAGCCCCCAGGCCGCTCTGGCCCAGCTGGATGGTGCGGTGCGCAGCGCTGCGGTTCAGCGCCTGCGCGTCGGTATTGGCGCAGACAAACTCCACGCCCTGGACATGGCGGGCAATCATGTGCTCGACGGCATTGCTGCCGCCGCCGCCCACGCCGATCACCTTGATCTGGGTGCCCTGGTTGAATTCTTCCGCTTCAATCATTTCGATGGTCATCTGGAGCTCCTGAGTCTTGACGGGTATGCAATGGCAAATTTCGGGGAAAAAGAAGGGTCAGGATCGGCCCGGTGGGCCGGTGCATCGCCATCGCCCCCGGGGAATGCGGGGGGTTCTGCAAGGAAAGCAAGGGGGGAAGTCCATGGTCAGAAGTTCCCCACGATAAAGTCTTTGAAACGGCCAAACGCGGTTTTCATGGAGCCGCTTTTCTGGGCCACCTTGAAGCCGCGCAGACGGGCCAGGCGGGCTTCTTCGAGCAGGCCCATCACCGTCGCCGCACGGGGCTGGGCCACCATGTCGGACAGGTTGCGCGAATACTTGGGGATGCCCCGGCGCACGGGCTTGAGGAAAATGTCCTCGCCCAGCTCGATCATGCCCGGCATGACCGAGCTGCCGCCGGTCAGCACGATGCCCGACGAGAGCACGCCCTCGTAGCCCGACTCGCGCACCACCTGCTGCACGAGCGAAAAAATCTCTTCCACGCGCGGCTCGATCACACCGGCCAGCGCCTGCTTGGACAGCATGCGCGGGCTGCGGTCGCCCAGGCCCGGCACTTCGACCTGGGCATCGGGATCGGCCAGGAGCTGCTTGGCATAACCGCTTTCGACCTTGATGTCCTCGGCGTCCTTGGTGGGCGTGCGCAAGGCCATGGCGATGTCGCTGGTGATGAGGTCGCCCGCGATCGGGATCACGGCCGTGTGGCGGATGGCGCCCCCGGTGAAGATGGCCACATCGGTGGTGCCGGCACCGATATCGACCACCACCACGCCCAGCTCGCGCTCGTCGTCGGTCAGCACCGCCTGGCTGGAGGCCAGCGGGTTGAGCATGAGCTGCTCGACTTCCAGGCCGCAGCGGCGGACGCACTTGATGATGTTCTCGGCCGCGCTTTGCGCCCCGGTGACGATGTGGATCTTGGCCTCCAGGCGCATGCCGCTCATGCCGATGGGCTCTTTCACGTCCTGGCTGTCGATCATGAACTCCTGGGGCTCGACCAGCAGCAGGCGCTGGTCGGAGGAGATGTTGATCGCCTTGGCGGTCTCCACGACCCGGGCCACATCGGCGGCGGTGACTTCCTTGTCCTTGACGGCCACCATGCCGCTGGAATTGAGGCCCCGGATATGGCTTCCGGTGATGCCGGTGTAGACGCGCTGGATCTTGCAGTCGGCCATCAACTCGGCTTCCTTGAGCGCCTGCTGAATGCTTTGCACCGTGGCCTCGATGTTCACGACCACGCCGCGCTTGAGCCCATTGCTGGGCGCCACGCCCAGGCCGGCCAGCTTGAGCTCGCCACTGGGCAGCACCTCGGCCACCACCACCATGATCTTGGCGGTGCCGATGTCCAGTCCGACCACTACATCTTTGTATTCTCTTGCCATATCAATGCATGCCCTTCATTGTTCTGTCTGGTCGTGCCGGCTCACGGCAACGGCTTTTTCATGGCCGCGGCGGCCTCTGGCGTCAGCGTCGCCACGCCCCGCAGGCGCAGGGCATAGCCCCCGGCATGGCGCAGGTCGGCCGACTCCAGGGTGTCCACCCGGCGCCGGAACTGCGCAGCCACCTGGGTGAGCGTCTGGGTGAAGCGCTGCGCACGGGTCCGCACCTCCTGCGGGCTGCCGCCCCCCAGCTCCACCACGGCATCGCTGTCCAGCGTGGCACGCCAGCCGCCGCGCACGGTCAATTCGAGCTGGGCCAGCTCCATGCCCAGGCCCTCGAAGACCGGTTGCAGCACGTGGTACATGCGCAGCACTTCGGACGCCTGGCCTTGCGGGCCGCGCAGGCGCGGCAAATCGTCCTGCGCCACCTCGCCGACGTCGGCACCAAACACCTCGCCATCGCTGTTAAGCATGGCCGCCCCCGACTCGGGGCCCCAGTAGGCAACGGCGTCGTGCTCCTGCAGCTGCACGCGCAGGGTGCCGGGGTATTCGCGCTGCACCACCGCCTTGCGCACCCAGGGGGCTTGCTCGAAGGCGGTGCGGGCCGCGCGCAGGTCGGCCGTGAAGAAATTGCCCACCAGGTGCGGCGCCACGTTGGCGCGCAGGGTGACGGCGTTGTTGTGCACCAGCTCGCCCTCGACCACGATGCGGTGGATGGCAAAGGCCGGGTGCTGCAACAGCCACCAGGCGCCGGCTGCCAGCACGGACAGGACCAGGCCCATGGACAAGACCACCGCGGTCAGGTTCATGAGCTTGACGTCCAGCGGTGCGGGCAGCGGGGTGTTCATGGCAGCGGGGCTCCCGCGGTCGATCCGGGCGGCGTGTCCAGCGTGGCCTGGGCCAGCACCTGCAGGCACAGGTCTTCGTAGCCCACGCCCGCCGCGCGCGCCGACATGGGCACCAGCGAATGGCCGGTCATGCCGGGCGAGGTGTTGATCTCCAGCAGGAAAGGCTGGCGGTCACTGGCACGGACCATGATGTCGGCCCGTGCCCAGCCCCGGCAGCCCAGGCTGCGGAAGGCCTGCACCACCAGGCGCTGGATGGCCTGCTCCTCGGCCAGCGGCAGGCCGCTGGGGCAGTGGTACTGGGTGTCGTCGGTGAAATACTTGTTCTGGTAGTCGTAGTTGCCCTGGGGCGCCACGATGCGGATCACCGGCAAGGCGACGGCGCCCGCGCCCTCGCCCAGCACCGGGCAGGTGGTTTCGTCGCCCTGGATGAACTGCTCGCAGAGCACTTCGGGGTCGTAGCGCGCAGCCAGGGCATAGGCCTGGGCGCACTGCGCGGGGGAGTCCACCTTGGTCAGCCCGATGGTCGAGCCCTCGCGGGCCGGCTTGACGATCATGGGCGAGCCCAGCGCCTGCAGGGCCTGCACGGTGTCTTCGGCACTCGCCACCAGGCGCCAGTCGGGGGTGGGCAGGCCCTCGGCGCGCCAGATGCGCTTGGTCATGATCTTGTCCATGGACATGCTGGACGCCATCACGCCGGACCCCGTGTAGGGAATGCCCAGCAACTCCAGCGCGCCCTGCACCGTGCCATCTTCGCCATGGCGGCCGTGCAGCGCGATGAAGCAGCGCGCAAAGCCTTCGCGGCGCAGTTCGCCCAGATCGCGCTCGGCCGGATCGAAGGCATGGGCGTCCACGCCCCGGCTGCGCAGCGCCTGCAGCACGCCGCTGCCCGACATCAAGGACACCTCGCGCTCGGCCGACGAGCCCCCCATGAGCACGGCGACCTTGCCCAGCGCCTGTCCATCCACTTTGGACTCCAAACCGATCATTGCGCACTCCCATCAAGCACTTCAAGCTCTTTATTTTGTAGCAAATCCAGCACCTTGCCCGGCACGGCGCCAATCGAACCCGCGCCCATGCACAGGACCACATCGCCCGCGCGGGCGTTGTCGACGATGGCCTGGGGCACATCGGCCACCTGGTCCACGAACAAGGGCTCCACGCGGCCCGCCACGCGCAGGGCGCGGGCCAGGGACCGGCCATCGGCCGCCACCACGGGGGCCTCGCCCGCGGCATAGACCTCGGTGAGCAGCACGGCGTCGGCCTGGCCGATCACCTTGACGAAATCCTCGAAACAGTCGCGCGTGCGGCTGTAGCGGTGCGGCTGGAAGGCCAGCACCAGGCGCCGCCCCGGAAAGGCCCCGCGCGCGGCGGCCAGCGTGGCGGCCATCTCGACCGGGTGGTGGCCGTAGTCATCGATCACCGTGAACTGGCCGCCGTCCTTGGCGGGCAGATCGCCATAGCTCTGGAAGCGCCGGCCCACGCCCTTGAAGCCGGCCAGCGCGCGCAGCACGGCGGCATCGGCAATGTTCAGCTCGACCGCCACCGCAATCGCCGACAGCGCATTGAGCACGTTGTGCTCGCCCGCCAGGTTCAGCACCACGTCGAGGTCGGGCAAGGTGATGCCATTGCGCCGCTGCACGGTAAAGCGCATCTGCCCGGCATCGGCGCGCACGTTGACGGCGCGCACCTGGGCGTCTTCCGAGAAGCCGTAGCTGGTCACGGGGCAGGTCACGTCGGCGACGATCTCGCGCACCGCCGGGCTGTCCACGCACAGGACCGCCGTGCCGTAAAAAGGCATGCGGCCCAGAAAATCGACAAAGGCCTTTTTCAGCCGGCCGAAGTCGTGGCCGTAGGTCTCCATGTGGTCGGCGTCGATATTGGTGACCACCGCCATCACCGGCAGCAGGTTCAGGAACGAGGCATCCGACTCGTCGGCCTCGACCACGATGTAGTCGCCGCTGCCCAGCTTGGCATTGGCGCCCGCGCTGTTCAGGCGCCCGCCGATGACAAAGGTGGGGTCCAGGTCGCCCTCGGCCAGCACGCTGGTGACCAGGCTGGTGGTGGTGGTCTTGCCATGGGTGCCGGCAATGGCGATGCCGCGCTTGAGCCGCATCAGCTCGGCCAGCATCAGCGCGCGCGGCACGACGGGAATCTTGCGGGCGCGGGCGGCCAGCACTTCGGGGTTGTCGGCCTGCACGGCGGTGGAGGTGACCACGGCATCGGCCTCGCCGACATGGGCCGCCGCGTGGCCGATGCAGGTCTGGATGCCCAGGCCCTGGAGCCGGCGCAGCGTGGCGCTGTCGGCCAGGTCCGAGCCCGAAATGCGGTAGCCCAGGTTGAACAGCACCTCGGCGATGCCGCTCATGCCGGAACCGCCGATGCCGACGAAATGGATATGGCGAATGGCGTGCTTCATGCGCTCAGCGCCTCGCACGCGGCAAGCACTTCGGAGGTGGCTTGGGTTTTTTGCATCATTTTGGCCTTGAGGGCCCGTTCCAACAGCGCAGGGCGCTCCATTTTCAATAGCATCTGTGACAATTTCTCGGGCGAGAGTTCTGTTTGCGGGACCAGCCAGCCCGCGCCGGCCTCGACCAGGAAGCGCGCATTGGTGGTCTGGTGGTCGTCCACCGCGAAGGGAAAGGGCACGAACACCGCCGCCGCCCCCACGGCCGCGATCTCGGTCACCGTGCTGGCCCCCGCACGGCAGACGATGAGGTCGGCCGCCGCGAAGGCGCTGGCGGTGTCGTCAATGAAAGGGGTCAGTTCGGCCTGCACGCCGGCGGCAGCATAGTGGGCCCGCAAGGCGTCGATCTGGGCCGCGCCGCTCTGGTGCGTGACCCGGGGGCGCTGGTCGGCGGGCAGCAGGGCCAGCGCCTGGGGCACGACCTCGTTGAGCGCCTTGGCGCCCAGGCTGCCCCCGACCACCAGCAGGCGCAGCGGGCCGCTGCGCCCGGCAAAGCGCTCGGCCGGCGCCGCCTGCTGCAGGAAGGCAGCGCGCAGCGGGTTACCCACCCACTGCCCCTGCGGAAAAACCCCGGGAAAGGCCGTGAACACCCGGCGGGCCACGCGGGCCAGCACCTTGTTGGCCATGCCGGCCACCGAATTCTGCTCGTGCAGCACCAGCGGCTTGCCGCACAGCCGGGCCATCAGCCCGCCCGGAAAGCTGATGTAGCCGCCCAGGCCCACCACCACATCGGGCTGCACCCGCCGCACCACCTGCAGCGCCTGCCAGAACGCGCGCAGCAGGCGCCACGGCAGCCGCACCAGCGTGGCCAGGCCCTTGCCGCGCACGCCCGAAAAGTCGATGGTTTCCAGGGCAAAGCCCTGCGCGGGCACGAGGCGCGCCTCCATGCTGCCCGGGGCGCCGAGCCAGTGCACCCGCCAGCCGCGCGCGCGCAGCGCCTCGGCCACGGCCAGGCCCGGAAAGATATGGCCGCCGGTGCCGCCAGCCATGATCAGCGCGGTGCGGGGGGGCGTGCTCATGTGCGGCCTCCGAGCATGCGCCCCCGGTTTTCGTAGTCCACGCGGAACACCACGGCCAGGGCGACCAGGTTCATCAGGATGGCGGAGCCGCCAAAGCTCATCAGCGGCAGGGTCAGGCCCTTGGTGGGCAAGGCCCCGAGGTTCACGCCCATGTTGATGAAGGTCTGGAACCCGATCCAGATCGCCACCCCCTGGGCCACCAGCCCGGAGAACACGCGGTCCAGGGCGATGGCCTGGCGGCCGATGTGCATGATGCGGCGGATCATCCAGAAGAACAGGGTGATGAGCGTCAAAACGCCCAACAGGCCGAACTCTTCGCCGATCACGGCCAGCAGGAAGTCGGTGTGGGCCTCGGGCAGCCAGTGCAGCTTTTCGACGCTGCCGCCCAGGCCGACGCCAAAGATCTCGCCCCGGCCAATCGCAATCAGCGAATGCGAGAGCTGGTAGCCCTTGCCCAGCGCGTGCTTTTCGCTCCAGGGATCGAGGTAGGCAAAGATGCGCTCGCGCCGCCATTCGCTGGTCATGACCATCAGCGCAAAGGCCCCGACGATCAGCAGCGCAATCAAGAAGAACATGCGGGCATTCACCCCGCCCAGGAACAAAATCCCCATGGCGATCACGGCGATCACCATGAAGGCGCCCATGTCGGGCTCGGCCAGCAGCAGCACGCCCACCATGGCCACGGCGGCCCCCATGGGCAGCACGGCGCGGAAAAAGCGCTCCTTGACGTCCATCTTGCGCACCATGTAGTCGGCCGCATAGACCAGCACGCCAAACTTGGCCACCTCAGAGGGCTGAAAGCCGATCGGCCCGAAGGACAGCCAGCGCCGCGCCCCGTTGACCACCTTGCCCACGCCAGGAATCAGCACGGCAATCAGCAGCAGCAGCGAGGCCACGAACATCCAGGGCGCCACCCGCTCCCACAGCGCCATGGGCACCTGGAAGGTCAGCAGCGCGGCCACGAAGCCCATCACCAGAAAGGCCATGTGGCGCATCAGGAAATGGGTGGGCGCGTAATTGGCAAAGCGCGGGTTGTCCGGCATGGCGATCGAGGCCGAATAGACCATCACCACCCCCCAGGCGATGATCGCCACGGCCACCCAGAGCAGGGGCTGGTCAAAGCCCAGCACGCGCGCGGGCGTGGTGGTGGT
Source organism: Burkholderiaceae bacterium (assembly GCA_028685665.1). GTDB lineage: Bacteria > Pseudomonadota > Gammaproteobacteria > Burkholderiales > Burkholderiaceae_C > JAQUDN01. The sequence continues at coordinate 17,163 of JAQUDN010000038.1, forward strand.
CTGGCGGTATTCGGTGCCCCCGGCCCGCACGGGCAGCACATCGGCGGCCTTGCTCGACAGACCGCTCATCCAGCCGGTGAAGCGGGCCCGCAGGCCGGAATCGGCGCTCATGACAGCCCCTCCAGGGTCTGGCCGGCGTCCTGGGCCAGCGCCAGCACGGCGTCGAAAAACACCTGGGCCCGCTGTTCGTAGCCGGTGAACATGTCAAAACTGGCGCAGGCCGGCGACATCAGCACGGCGTCGCCGCGGTGGGCGCGCTGGGCCGCCATCTGCACGGCCTGCGGCAGGGTCTGGGCGTCGGCCAGGGGCACCCCGGTGGCCTGCAAGGCGGCGCGGATCTGCGGCGCGTCGCGCCCGATCAGCACCACGGCCCGCGCATAGCGCGACACCGGCACGGCCAGCGGAGAAAAATCCTGCCCCTTGCCGTCGCCGCCCAGGATGAGCACGATGCGGCGGTCGGCACCCAGCCCCGCCAGGGCGGCCACCGTGGCGCCCACATTGGTGCCTTTGCTGTCGTCGAAATACTCCACGCCGTCGAGCAGGCCGATGGGCTCGACCCGGTGCGGCTCGCCGCGGTATTCGCGCAGGCCATAGAGCATGGGGGCCAGCGGGCAGCCGGCGGCGCTGGCCAGGGCCAGGGCGGCCAGGGCATTCACCGCGTTGTGGCGGCCGCGAATGCGCAGCGCATCGGCCGGCATCAGGCGCTGGATGTGCAGTTCTTCCGCAGGCTGGCTGCCGCGTTTGCGGGTTTCGTCGGACGCCAGGGCCCGCACCAGCCAGGCCATGCCACCGACCATCTCGATGCCAAAGTCGCCGGGCCGGCGGGGCATGTCGCCACCAAAGTCGAGGTGGGCGCGGACGGGTGGCTTGGCCACCTTGCCCTTGGCCGGGGGCGGCAGCGCAGCCAGGGCCGCCGCTTCGGCCGCCGCGTGCATGCGCAGCACCTCGGGCTCTTCCCGGTTGAGCACCATCAGGCCGGTCTGGCCAAAAATGCGCGCCTTGGCGGCGGCATAGGCCGGCATATCGCCATGCCAGTCGAGGTGGTCTTGCGTGACGTTGAGCACCGTGGCCGCCGTGGGCTCGAAGCCGGTGATGCCGTCGAGCTGGAAACTCGACAGCTCCAGCACCCAGACCTCGGGCAGGGTGCCGGCGTCCAGGTGGGCGGCCAGGGTGTCGAGCAGCGTGGGGCCGATATTGCCGGCCACGGCCACCGACTTGCCGGCGCGCTCGACCAGCTGGCCGGTCAGCGAGGTCACCGTGGTCTTGCCATTGGTGCCGGTGATGGCCAGCACGGCCGGGGCGTAAGCCTGTGCGCTGCGCAGGGCGGACAGCGCCTGCGCATACAAGCTCAATTCGCTCCCAACGCTGATCCCGCGCTCCTTGGCAGCTACCAAAATAGGAGCGAGCACCGCGGGGCTGAGGCCCGGCGAGCGGACCACCGCGTCCAGCGCCGGGCCGTCGAGCAGGCGGGCATCGAAGGCACCGGCCACCAAGCGCACCTGCGGCAGTTCCTGCTGCAACACGGCGCGCTGCGGCGGGGCCTCCCGGGTGTCGGCGACGGTGACGGTGGCGCCACAGCGCACGCACCAGCGCGCCATCGCCAGGCCCGAAGCGCCCAGGCCCAGCACCAGAATCTGCTGTCCCTGCAGGGGCAAAAAGGCGTCGCCAGGCTGGGCCGTGGGCTGGGCGGGGATGTCGGCCAGAGCCGCCGGCTCGGGCTCGGCAGGGGGCGCCAGGCTGTCCGGCTCGGGCCCGTCGGCCTCCGCAGCCGCCCCATCGGCAAAAATGCGCGCCACAAAGGCGGCTGCGTCCTGGGCAGCGGTCAAGGGGGCGGCCATGTCCCACACCGGCACGGCGTCCTGCGCAGGCACGCCAGCCTCGGCCGGCAAGGCGGCCTCGGCCGGCACAGCGGCAGGGTCCTGGGGGACGGGGGAGTCGGGGTGGCTCATCGCAGTTTCAGGGTGGACAGGCCAATCAGGCACAGCAGCATGGTGATGATCCAGAAGCGCACGACCACCTGGGTCTCTTTCCAGCCGCTCTTTTCGAAATGGTGGTGCAGGGGCGCCATCTTCAGCAGGCGCCGGCCCTCGCCGTAGCGCTTCTTGGTGAACTTGAACCAGCTCACCTGCAGCATCACCGACAGGGCCTCGACCACAAAAATGCCGCCCATGATGGCCAGCACGATTTCCTGGCGCACGATGATGGCAATCGTGCCCAGTGCGCCGCCCAGGGCCAGCGCGCCCACGTCGCCCATGAACACCTGCGCCGGATGGGCGTTGAACCACAGAAAGGCCAGGCCCGCACCGGCCATGGCCGCGCAAAAGATCAGCAACTCGCCCGAGCCCGGAATGTGCGGGAAGAACAGGTATTTGGAATAGACCGAGCTGCCCGTCACGTAGGCAAACACCCCCAGGGCCGAGCCCACCATCACCACCGGCATGATGGCCAGGCCGTCCAGGCCGTCGGTCAGGTTGACGGCATTGCTCGAACCGACGATCACCAGGTAGGTCAGGATGACGAAGCCCAGCACGCCCAGGGGGTAGTTGACCTCCTTGAAGAAGGGCAGCATCAGGCCGGCCTTGGGCGACAGGTCCAGCGAGAAGCCCGACTGCACCCAGCTGGTGAACAGCTCCAGCACCTTGGCATTGGAGCTTTCGGAGATGCTGAACGCCAGGTACAGCGCCGCCACCAGGCCGATCAGCGATTGCCACAGGTATTTTTCGCGCGAGCGCATGCCCTCGGGGTCTTTGTGGACCACCTTGCGCCAGTCGTCCGCCCAGCCAATCGCACCAAAGCCCAGCGTGACCAGCAGCACGATCCAGACAAAGCGGTTCGACAGGTCAAACCACAGCAGCGTCGAAATGGCAATCGACATCAGGATCAGCACCCCGCCCATGGTGGGGGTGCCGCTTTTGGACAGGTGCGACTGCATGGCGTAGCCGCGGATGGGCTGGCCGATCTTGAGCGAGGTCAGCACCCGGATCACCTTGGGGCCGGCCACGAGGCCGATGAGCAGCGCCGTCATGGCCGCCATCACGGCCCGGAAGGTCAGGTACTGGAACACCCGGAAAAAGCCGAACTCGGGTGACAGGCCCTGCAGCCACTGCGCGAGGATCAGGAGCATGCCGCCTCCGGGGTCGTTGCCAGATCGGCCTGCTGCGCTGCGGCAGCGGTCATGGCCGCCACCACCTGTTCCATCTTCATGAACCTTGATCCCTTCACCAGCACGCTGCCCACCTGGGGCAGGGCCGCGCACACCGCGGCCTGCAGCGATGCCATGTCTTTGAAATGCCGTGCGCCGTCGCCGAACGCGGCCACGGCGTGCCCGGCCAGCTCGCCCAGCGCCACCAGCTGGGCAATGCCGGCCGCCCGCGCCTCGGCCCCTGCCTCGGCGTGAAAGGCCGGGCCCTGGTCACCCACCTCGCCCATGTCGCCCAGCACCAGCCATTGCGGCGCAGGCAGTTCGGCCAGCACCGCAATGGCGGCGCGCACCGAGTCGGGGTTGGCGTTGTAGCTGTCGTCCACCACGGTGACTTCGCGCCCGCCGCAGGCCAGCGCGAAGGCGCGCGAGCGGCCCTGCACCGGCGCAAAGGCCTCCAGGCCGCGCACCACGGCGTCCAGCGGCACGCCGGCGGCCAGCGCACAGGCGGTGGCCGCCAGCGCATTGCGCACGTTGTGCCGGCCGGCGATGTGCAGGCGCAAGGCCGCACTGCCCGCCGGGGTCTGCAGGGCGACGGTCCAGGCGCCCTGGGTCCAGCGGGCCTCGGTGGCCTGCACTTCGCCACCCAGGCCGAAGGTGCTGCAGCGCCGCGCGCCGGCCAGGCCGCGCCACAGCGGGGCGTAGGCCTCGTCGGCGGGGAACACGGCCACGCCGTCCCCGGGCAGGGACGCCAACACCGCACCGTTCTCGGCGGCCACGGCGTCCACCGTGTGCATGAATTCGAGGTGCTCACGCTGGGCGTTGTTGACCAGCGCCACCGTGGGCTGGGCGATGGCCGCCAGTTCGGCGATTTCGCCCGAGTGGTTCATGCCCAGCTCGACCACGGCCACAGCGTGGTCGGCCGTGAGGCGCAGCAGGGTCAGCGGCACGCCGATGGCATTGTTCAGATTGCCCTGCGTGGCCCAGGCGGCTTCGCCCTTCCAGGCGCGCAGGATGGCAGCCACCATCTGCGTGACGGTGGTCTTGCCATTGCTGCCCGCCACAGCGATCAGCGGAATCGGAAACTGCGCACGCCAGCCGGCGGCCAGCACCCCCAGGGCGGCCAGGGTGTCGGGCACCTCGATGCCGCTCAAGCCGGCCTCGCGCAAGCCGCCCTGGGCCAGGGCCGCCACCGCACCGGCTGCGCGGGCCTGGGGCAGGAAGGCGTTGGCGTCAAAGCGCTCGCCCTTGATCGCGACGAACAGGTCGCCAGGCAGCAGGCTGCGGGTGTCGGTGTGCACGCGGGCCAGGGGGGTGGCAGCGTCGCCTACCAGGCGGGCTTCGGGAATGCGCGCCTGGATCCAGTCCAGCGCTTGTTGGAGAGTCATCATGGCCATGGGGCCCCTTCGCGGACCTGCAGCGCCTTGCGCGCCTCGGCCATATCGGAGAACGGCCGGCACACACCGGCGGTCTCCTGGGTTGATTCGTGGCCCTTGCCGGCGATCAGCACCACATCGGCGGGCTCGGCTTCGGCCAGCGCCAGCGCGATGGCGGCGGCGCGGTCGGGTACGGCGCGCACGGTTTCGCCGGCAATCGTGCCTTGCAGGATCTGGTGCAGGATGCGGGCCGGGTCTTCGCTGCGCGGGTTGTCGCTGGTCACCACCACCCAGTCGGCGTGCTGCTGCGCCACGGCGCCCATCAGGGGGCGTTTGCCGGCATCGCGGTCGCCGCCGCAGCCGAACACGCAGCCCAGCTGGCCGCCGCGCGCCTGGGCCAGCGGGCGCAGGGCCTGCAGGGCTTTGTCGAGCGCATCGGGGGTGTGGGCGTAGTCCACGGCCACCAGCGGCTGGCCCGGCCGCGCCAGTTGTTCCATGCGGCCAGGGACGGCTTGCAGGGCACCGCAGACCTCGACCGCGTCGGCCAGCGACACGCCCAGGCTGCGCAGGCTGGCCAGCACGCCCAGCAGGTTCAGGATGTTGTAGTGGCCAATCACCTGGGTCTGCAGCCGGTGGCGCTCGGCGCCCTCGACCACGGTGAAGCACAGGCCCTGGGCTGCGGGCGTGATGTCCTGCGCGCACAGGCGGGCCGGCCCCTGGGCCGACAGGCTCCAGAGGTCCAGCGGGCGGGCGCTCAGTTCGGCCAGCAGGCGCTCGCCAGCCGGGTCGTCGCGGTTCACCACGGCGGCCTGCAGGCCCGGCCAGTCGAACAGCGCCC
>JAQUDN010000194.1 GCA_028685665.1 Burkholderiaceae bacterium
TCTGGTCTTCCGGACCGGTGTAGTGGGCGCTGGGGCGGATGATCTTGTTGTCGATGCGCTGCTCGATCACGTGCGCCGCCCAGCCGCTGGTGCGGGCGATGACGAACAGCGGCGTGAACATGGCGGTGGGCACGCCCATCGTGTGGTAGCTCACGGCGCTGAACCAGTCGAGGTTGGGAAACATCTGCTTGGCGTCCCACATCACGGATTCGAGCCGCTCGGCAATGTCGTACATCTTGGTCGAACCGGCCTGTGCAGACAGGCGCTCGGCCACCCCTTTGATGATGAGGTTGCGCGGGTCGCTCACGGTGTAGACCGGGTGGCCAAAGCCAATGACGACTTCCTTGCGCTCGACGCGGGCCCGGATGTCGGCTTCGGCCTGGTCCGGGTTGTCGTAGCGTTTCTGGATCTCGAAGGCCACCTCGTTGGCGCCGCCGTGCTTGGGCCCGCGCAGCGCGCCAATGGCGCCAGCAATGCTCGAATACAGATCGCTGCCGGTGCCGGCGATCACGCGGGCGGTGAAGGTGCTGGCGTTGAACTCGTGTTCGGCGTACAGGTTCAGTGAGGTGTGCATGGCGCGCACCCAGGCGTCGCTGGGCTGGGCGCCGTGCAGCAGGTGCAGGAAATGGCCGCCGATGGAGTCGTCGTCGGTCTCGACTGGGATGCGCTTGCCTTGGGTGCTCCAGTGGTACCAGTACAGCAGCATGGAGCCGAGCGAGGCCATCAGGCGGTCCGCAATGTCTCTGCTGCCTGGCAGGTTGTGGTCGTCCTTTTCGGGCAGGATGCAGCCCAGCGCCGAGACGCCGGTGCGCATCACATCCATGGGGTGGGCGCTGGCGGGCAGTTGCTCCAGCGAGTCTTTCACACTGGCCGGTAGACCGCGCAGGGCCTTGAGCTTGGCCTTGTAGGCGCGCAGCTCCGCGCGGGTGGGCAGCTTGCCGTGCACCAGCAGGTGGGCGATTTCCTCAAATTCGCAGACCTCGGCCAGGTCCAGGATGTCGTAGCCCCGGTAGTGCAGGTCGTTGCCAGTGCGCCCGACGGTGCACAGCGCGGTGTTGCCCGCCGTGACGCCCGACAGGGCCACGGATTTTTTGGGCTTGAAGGCCAGGGGGGTTTCGGTGGAGGGGTTCATGCGGAGGTTTCCTGGTTGAGGTCGCGGTGTTCCATGGCGGTAGGGCGGCCGCGGCCGTCCACCGCCCCCATGTCGAAGACCCCCTTGAGAACGTCTTTGCGTGCTGCGCCGGGCGCATTGGCCAGGCCGGCCACGCAGACCGCCATCGGGCTGCGCCCGGCCCGGTGGACCTTGGCGCGCAGCCGCAAAGCAGGGCCGACCGGAATGGGCAAGAGACCGTCCACGCGGGCCACGCTGGCCGCCACCACCTTGCACTGCGCCAGGCTGCGCGCGGCGAGGAAGGTGGCCTTGGCGCATGCCGGCAGAACGGGTTTTTTCAGTGCGATGGTTCCGTAGGGGCTTGTCATGATTCGCAATGTACGCAAAATAACCTCCCGCGAGAATGGCTAAAAAAGCAAAAGCTTGCGAATGAAATCCCCTTAATTTGCAAATTTTGCGAATCATCGAAACAGGAAACGGAGTGTGGAATGAAGAAGACCTTCATGGGCGTGCGGCTGCGCCGGCTCAGGGCCGAGCGCGGCCTGTCGCAGGTCGCGATGGCCCAGGTCCTGGGGCTGTCGGCGAGCTACCTCAACCAGCTGGAACAGAACCAGCGCCCGCTGACGGTGGCGGTGCTGCTCAAGATCAGCCGGGTGCTGGGCGTGGATGTGCAGCAGTTCTCCGAGGACGAAGAGGCCCGGCTGGTGGCCGCGATGCAGGAGGCGCTGGCCGATGCGCCCGAACCCATCACCCTGCCCGAACTCAAGGAGGTGGCCTCCCAGATGCCGGCCCTGGCGCGCGCGGTGGTGGCGCTGCACCGCCGCGGCCTGGAGACCCTGGAGCGGGTCGAAGCCATGGCCGTGCGCCTGGGGGACGATCGTTCCAACGCCGTGCTGCCGCGCGCCATGCCCTTCGAGGTGGTCCGTGATTTCTTCTTTGCGCACCAGAACCACTTCGACCTGCTGGACCGGGCCGCCGAGGCCCTGGCGACCGAGGCCGGTGCGCGTGGCGGGCACCTGGCCGAATGGATTGGCCAGCGCCTGGGCAAGCGCCACGGTGTGCGCGTCGTTCACACCGGCCAGGCCGAGGCGAGCCAGCGCCGCTACGAGCCGGTGTCCCGCACCCTGTACCTGTCGGAAGCGCTGCGTCCCGGCCAGCAGGTGTTCCAGCTCGGCACGCAGCTGGCCTTGCTTGAGATGGGCGAGCAGATCGACACCCTGATCGATGTACCGCCGTTCGCCAGCGATGCGGCGGCATCCCGCCTGGCCCGGATTGGCCTGGCCAACTACTTCGCGGGGGCCCTGCTGCTGCCGTATGTGCCCTTCCTGCAGGCGGCCGAGGCGCTGCGCTACGACATCGACCTGCTGGGCCAGCGCTTCGGCGTCGGCTTCGAGACGGTGTGCCACCGGCTCAGCACGCTGCAGCGCCTGGGCGCGCCGGGCGTGCCGTTCTTCTTCGTGCGGGTCGATCGGGCGGGCAACATCTCCAAGCGGCAGTCGGCCACGCACTTCCACTTCAGCCGCACTGGCGGCACCTGCCCGCTGTGGAACGTCTACGAGGCCTTCGGCCAGCCGGAGCGCGTGCTACCGCAGCTCGCCAGGATGCCCGACGGCCGGACCTATCTGTGGATTGCGCGCTCGGTGTCCCGGGGGCGGGATGGCTACGGCTCGCCGCGCAAGACTTTCTCGATCGGTCTGGGCTGCGACATCCGGCATGCGCCGCGGCTTGTCTATGCCAAGGGCCTGGACCTCCATGACCCCGACATCGCCACACCGATCGGCATGGGCTGCAAGGTCTGCGAGCGCGACCAGTGCCCGCAGCGGGCCTTCCCGTTCATCGGCCGGGCGCTGGACGTCGATGAGAACCAGAGCCGGTTTTCGCCCTACGGTTTCGAGTGAGGCTGGCGCGCCAGCTCGATGAAGGCGCGCAGGTCGCTGGTGCCGAGATCGTCCTCGCGGGCGCCCAGGTAGCGCTGCTTGGCGATGTCCTCGCCCCCCCGCCGCACGGACACCACGTCGAGTTGGCGGGCGTACTCCTGCACCAGCCAGCGCGGCAGGGCCGCCACGCCGCGGCCACTGGCCACCCTCTGCAGCATGGTGGCCGTGGTTTCGATGGACAGCGAGCAGAAACAGGGTCGGGTACTGCGGCGAGCCGCTCGACGGCTGCGCATTCACCCCGTTCGGCTGGGTCCAATCCTACGGCTCGCGCTGCGTCAAGCCCCCCATCCTGTTTGGCGACATCCGCCGTCCCCGCCCGATGACGGCGGCGTGGATCACCGACGCCCAGTCGCTCACGGACCAGCCCATCAAGGGCATGCTGACCGGCCCGGTCACGCGCCTGAACGGGTTCTTCGTGCGCGGCGACCCGCCGCGCTCGGCGTCGTGCAAACAGCGGGCGCTGGCGATCCGCGAGGACGTGCTGGACCTGGAAAAGGCTGGCGTGCGCGTGATCCAGATCGATGAGGCCGCGCTGCGCGAAGGCCTGCTGCTGCGCAGGGCCCACGGGAAGGAATCCCTGGACTGGGAGGCAGCGTCGTTCCGCATCCCCGCCAACGGCGTGCGCGACGAGACGCAGATCCCCACCCTCCTGTGCTATTCGGAGTTCAACGACACCATCGCGGCCATCGCCGACATGGACGCCGACGTGATCACCATCGAGACCTCGTGCTCGGACATGGAACTGCTCGACGCGTTTGAAAACTTGCAGTACCCCCACGGGATCGGCCCCGGTGTGTACGACATCCACTCGCCCAAGCTGCCGACCCAGGCGCATCCAGGCGCATATCGTCCGGCTGATGAAGAAGGCGGCAGAGCGCATTCCGGCCGAACGCCTGTGGGTGAACCCCAATGGCAGCCTGAAAACCCGCCAGTGGCGCGAACAGGGCTGAGGGGGCTGAGGGGGCTCCGGGCCACCCCTTCAGGCGGTCGCTGCGGAGGCGGCACCCTCCTCTGGAATGGGCCTGCCCTCATCCCCGTGCCGAGGGCGTCCGGACGGGCGTGCCGGTGCCCTCTGGGAGCCGCTTCAGTCGGCGGCGAATGCGTAGGTGACGGCTTCGCTTTCCACCATGTCGAGGATGTCGTTCAGCACATCGTCGTCGTCGGTGCTGGACCAGGTTTCTTCGGGGTTGGTGGCAAACAGCGGTTCGATGGCGATGTCCATGAACACGCCATCGGGCAGTTTCAGGACCGGGGTGCCCTCGGAGGTCCCGACCAGCTCCCAGTCATCCGGGACGGACATTTCCAGCTGGATGGTGACATTGAGTTTCTTCATGGGGGCTTCCTTGGTGAATGAGGGGCGAGGTTAACCGATATGAGGAAAAAGGCCTGCAGTGCTCGCCATTCGTGCCCAGGCAGCTATTGAAAATGTAGCGTTTCTGGGCCCCTGGAGCGTGGTGGGGCGGGGGCCGGGTGTGGCCCCCTGCGCCCGGCCCGGAGCCGGCGCTTACTTGCCCCAGGAGTCTTTCAGACCCACCGCCAGATTGAAGACCGGGTGGCCCGGCCGGTGGTCTGCGCGGTCGGCCACGAAGTAGCCGTGCCGTTCGAACTGGAACTTCTGGTCGGCCTGGGCCTGGGCCAGCGAGGGCTCGACGAGGGCGGTGGCGACTTTCAGGCTGTTCGGGTTCAGGCTTTCCAGGAAGTCCTTGCCGCCGGCGTCGGGCTGGGCGTCGCTGAACAGGCGGTCGTACATGCGCACTTCGGCGGCCACGCCGTCGGCCACGCCCACCCAGGTGATGGCGGCCTTGACCTTGACGCTGTCGGCGCCGGGGGTGCCACTCTTGGTGTCGGGCACCACGGTGGCATGGACTTCGGTGACAGTGCCGTTGGCGTCCTTGGCGCAGCCGGTGCATTCGATGACGTAGCCGCCTTTCAGGCGCACTTTGTTGCCCGGGAACAGGCGCTTGTAGCCCTTGGGCGGGACTTCGGCGAAGTCTTCGCGCTCGATCCAGACTTCCTTGCCGATCGTGAAGTGGCGCACCGGCGACTCGACTCCTTCGGGTGGGTGGGGCAGGGCGGGCAGCTGGCAGGGCTCCAGGTGGCCCGCGCCCATGACCTCGTCCCAGTTCGTCAGCACCAGCTTGACGGGGTCGAGCACGGCCATGCCGCGGTGGGCGCTGGCTTCAAGGGTTTCGCGCAGGCAGCCTTCGAGGGTGCTGTAGTCGATCCAGCTGTCGCTTTTGGTGACGCCGATGCGTTCGGCAAACAGCTGCAGGCTCTCGGGTGTGTAGCCCCGGCGGCTCC
>JAQUDN010000195.1 GCA_028685665.1 Burkholderiaceae bacterium
CGGCTGGCGCACCGCCCCGCGCCAGGCCCCGCCGGGCTGGCCCGGCCGCCTGCAATGGGTGCACACGGCCTCGGCCGGTATCGACTATTACCCGTCCTGGCTGTTCGACGTGCCCCAGGTCACCTGCTCGCGCGGGGTGGCTGCGGTGCCGATTGCCGAGTTCGTGCTGCATGCGCTGCTGGAACAGGCCAAGCAGCTGGGGGGCCGCCGGGTGGGCGACCCCACGCAATGGCAGCAAGTGTTCGGGCGGGCGGTTGCGGAGCCCATGGGCGGTTTGCAGGGGCAGACCCTGGGCCTGGTGGGCTATGGTGCGATTGGCCGCGAAGTGGCCCGGCGGGCCCAGGCCTTTGGCATGCAGGTCCTGGCCTGGCGCCGCAGCACGGCCCCCATCGAAGAGCCCGGGGTCCAGACCGCGCATTCGCTGCCGGAGTTGCTGGCGGCGGCCCACCATGTGGTGCTGGCGGTGCCGGCCACGCCGGAAACCCGCCACCTCATCCATGCGCAGGCCCTGGCGCAGGCCCGTCCCGGGCTGCACCTGGTCAATATCGCGCGCGGATCGCTGGTGGACCACGAGGCCGTGCTGGCCGCCCTCGACACCGGGCAGCTGGCGGCGGCCACCCTGGACGTGACGGAGCCCGAGCCTTTGCCGCCCCGCCACCGCCTCTACACCCACCCCCGCGTGCGGCTGACGCCGCACATCTCGTGGTCTTCGGCCGACACCGAAGCCCTGACCACGCAGAAGTTTGTCGACAACCTGGCCCGCTACCTCCGCGGCCAGGCCCTGCAGGACCGGGTCGATCCGCAGCGCGGCTACTGAGCGTGGGCGCCCGCAGCAGCCCCGGGCACGCGGGTTGCAGGGGTATCTACAAACCGCATATGCATCGGTGAAACGCTTCCTTGGGCTGCTGCGGGGTGGGTGATGCAATGGGTGATCCTGATTTTTCGGACTTTTCACCATGCAACGGCGCCATTTTTCTTCCCTGCTGACGGCCTCGGTCGCGGCCGCTTCCTTTCTTTCTCCTGTGCTGACGCACGCCCAGGGGCGCACTGTCTTGCGTGCGGGGGACCAGAAGGGCGGCCTGCAGGCCTTGCTGGAGGCCGCTGGCGAGCTCAAAGACCTGCCCTACGACATCAAGTGGAGCGAGTTTCCGGCTGCCGCTCCCCTGGCCGAGGCGCTGAATGCCAACGCGGTGGACCTGGGGCCGATCGGCGATGCGCCCTTGTTGTTCACCCTGGCGGCGGGCAGCAAGGTCAAGGCCTTTGCCGCCAACCGCTCCGATGCCTACGGGACGGCCCTCCTGGTGCGGCCCGACTCGCCGTTCAAGAGCGCGGCGGACCTCAAGGGCAAGAGCATTGCCACCAACCGGGGCTCGATCGGCCATTTCGTCACCCTCAAGGCCCTGGCCTCGGTCGGTCTGAAGGCCGAGGACGCGCAGATCCGCTTCATTCCACCGGCCGACGCCAAGCTGGCACTCACCCAGGGCGCGGTCGATGCCTGGGCCACCTGGGAGCCCTACACCGCCCTGGCCGAAACGGGGGGCCACGCACGGGTGCTCGTGAATGGGCGCGGGCTCTGGAGCGGTCTGGGTTTTCTGGCCGCCACCGAGGCCGCCCTGGCCGACAAGCGCGCCGTGCTCCAGGATTTCAAGGACCGGGTGGCCCGGGCACAGGCCTGGTCCTACCAGAACAGCGCACAGTTCGGTGCCGCGCTGGCCCGCATCGTCGGCATCCCCGCCAATGCGGCCCAGCTGCAGTTTGACCGCCGCGCAACGCGCTGGCAGGACATTGATGCCGGCGTGCTGGCCGACCAGCAGGCCACGGCGGATTTTTACCTGGCCGCCGGTCTCATCAAGCAGCGGCTGGATGTGCGCGCCACCTTCGACACCCGCTTCCAGCGGGGCAAGGCATGACTTCTACAGATGTATAAGTTATTTTGAACCGAGTTTTTATTCGTTTGAGAAACGGGCGGCTCCCCGTAAATTGGGCGGCTATAGCCATCCCACTTTCTCATCAGGAGACACGAATATGACCGATGCCATTGCCGAAACTGTTGTGCCGGCCGCCCTGGAGCACGCCCTGGCGCAAGCCCGCGCACAGGGCCTGGCCTATGCCGGCGGGGTGGGCCCCCTGACCGCCTGGCGCCTGGTGGCGCAGGGCGAGGCCTTGCTGGTGGATGTGCGCACGGCCGAAGAGCGCAAATTCGTGGGCCATGTGCCCGGCAGCCTGCATGTGGCCTGGGCCACAGGAACGTCGCTGACGCGCAACCCGCGCTTCGTGCGCGAACTCGAGGCCAAGGTGGCCAAGGACGGCGGCAAGGACGCGGTGGTGCTCTTGCTCTGCCGCAGCGGCAAGCGTTCGGTGCTGGCCGCCGAGGCCGCGGCGGCCGCCGGTTTTTCGCATGTTTTCAATGTGCTTGAAGGCTTTGAAGGCGAGATCGATGCCGCGCAGCAGCGTGGCCAGTCCGATGGCTGGCGCCACCACGGCTTGCCTTGGGTGCAGGACTGAACATGGCCCATTTTGAAATTGCCGAGATCAGCCAGGCCTTGCACGCGGTGCGCCGCGAATGGCGCGAGGCCCAGAACCGTTCGCAGGAGCCCGGCGGGCGGGAGTTCCCCTCGCGCGACGCCTTGGCCCGCATCGTCGAGCAGCTGAAGGAAGCCCTGTTTCCGATGCGCCTGGGGCCGCACGACCTGCGCCAGGACAGCGAGGATTTCTTTGTCGCCCACCGCCTGGACACCGCGCTGCACGCGCTGCTGGGCCAGGTGGCGCTGGAGCTGCGCTACGTCCGCCGCCAGAGCGCCCAGGCCGAGGGCGATGTCCAGGCCGATGCCTTGGGGGTGACGCGGGCGTTCGCACAGTCGCTGCCCTCGATCCGCCGCCTGCTCGACAGCGATGTGCTGGCCGCCTACCAGGGGGATCCGGCCGCGCGCAGCGTCGATGAGGTGCTGCTGTGCTACCCGGGTGTGCTGGCCATGATCTACCACCGCCTGGCGCACCGGCTCTACCAGCTGGAGCTGCCTTTGCTGGCGCGCATCGTGGCCGAGTTGGCGCACGGCCAGACCGGAATCGACCTCCACCCCGGGGCGCAGATCGGGGCCGGGTTTTTCATCGACCATGGCACGGGCGTGGTGATTGGCGAGACGGCGGTGATTGGCCAGCGTGTGCGCCTGTACCAGGCCGTGACGCTGGGCGCCAAGAGCTTTCCCACCGATGCCCAGGGCCATCCCCAAAAAGGCCTGCCCCGCCACCCCGTGGTCGAAGACGATGTGGTGATCTACGCCGGGGCCACCATCCTGGGCCGGGTCACCCTGGGACGGGGGGCGGTGATTGGCGGCAATGTCTGGGTGACGCACGACGTGCCGCCCGGCGGCCACGTCACCCAGGCCAGCACGCAGGGCGCCGGGGCGGCCAAGGCCTGGCCTTCGGGAGCGGACGCATGAGCAGCCTGGTCAAAGGCTTTGGCATTGCGGTGCGCCAGTCCCGCGAAGGGCAGGGGTGGTCCCAGGAGCGGCTGGCCGAGCATGCCGACCTGAACCGCTCGTATGTCGGCGAGATCGAGCGCGGCCGGGTGATCGTGTCGCTGGCCACCGTCGAAAAACTCGCCCTGGCCCTGGGCCTGGCCCCCTCGATGCTGGTCACCCGCGGCGAAACCATCCAAAGCGCCAACTGGGTCCGGGGCCTCGGATTGGCGGCTATAGCATGTTGAAGCCCCGTCCCCGGGCGCTGACACTGCGGCCTGCATTTTTCCCTTGTGGTTTTTTCTTGGTTCTTTAAAGGAGTTTGTATGTCGGCAACCGTAGGTGGTACCACCGCACTCAGCGATAACGCAGCGCGGCAACTGGCCAATGCCACCAAAACCGCCCCCCAACTGTCCACCATCACCCCCCGCTGGCTCACGCACCTGCTGCAGTGGTCGCCTGTGGAGGCCGGTATCTACCGCCTGAACCGCGTCAAGAACCCGGAAGACATCAAGGTGGTCTGCACCGCCAAGGAAAAAGACAGCCAGCTGCCGCGTACGTTCGTCGAGTACGAAGAGCATCCGCGCGAGTTTTTCCTCAACGGCGTCAGCACCGTGCTCGATGTGCACACCCGCATTTCCGACCTCTACAGCAGCCCGCACGACCAGGTCAAGGAGCAGTTGCGCCTGACGATTGAGACCATCAAGGAAAACCAGGAAAGCGAACTCATCAACAACCCGGAATACGGCCTGTTGTCGCAAGTGACGGACGAGCAGCGCATCTTCCCGCTGACCGGCGCGCCCACGCCCGACGACCTCGATGAGCTGCTGACCAAGGTCTGGAAAGAGCCCGCCTTCTTCCTGGCCCACCCGCTGGCGATTGCCGCTTTCGGCCGCGAAGCCACGCGCCGGGGCACGCCGCCCCCCACGGTGAGCCTGTTCGGCTCGCAGTTCATCACCTGGCGCGGCATTCCGCTGATCCCTTCGGACAAGGTGCCCGTGGCCGATGGCAAGAGCAAGATCCTGCTGCTGCGCGTGGGCGACAAGCGCCAGGGCGTGGTCGGCCTGTACCAGCCTGGCCTGCCCGGCGAGCAAAGCCCCGGCCTGTCGGTGCGCTTCATGGGCATCAACAACCATGCGATTGCCTCGTACCTGATCTCGCTGTACTGCTCGCTGGCGGTGCTGACGCCCGACGCGCTGGCGGTGCTGGACGATGTCGAGGTCAACAAATACCACGACTATCCCGATACCTACAAGTAAAGCGGCCGCGCGGTGACTATCCTTTCCTCCACCCCCGCAGGCTTGCCGGTGGCCCCCGAGGCGCCGATCGATCCGGCGGTTCTGGCGCGCATGGCAACGACCTTCTTTTCGGCCTTGCCGGGCGAGTCGCCGGACTTCTCCGGCCCCACCGGGGCCGCGGCCCCGCCGACGGACCTCCCCCGTTTTGCCCAGGCGGCCCACCTGCCCCAGGGCGTGCAGGCGCCGGTCCATGTGGCACCGGCCGGCTCGCCTTTGGCCAGCCCGGCCGGTTTCGGCCCGGGCGTGCCGGGCACGCCGTTCCCGCAGGGCCAGGTGCCCGGTGCCAATCTGTTGCCGGCTTCGCCCACGCCGCTGGCATCGCTGGCCCACCGGGCGCCGGCCCTGGCCCCCCACGCCTCTGCCGCCAACGGCGTTCCCGACACGGTCGTCAGTACCTTGCCGGGCTATGAGCCCCGTTTCGGCAGCGGTGTGCTGGGGGCGCCACCGGCCTTTGCTTCGCCGTTCTACTTTGTCGGCGAGCGCCATGCCCATCCTTCGCCAGGGGGTGCCGCGGCGCCGGCCCCGTCGGCCCCTCCCGATGGCCTTGACGCCCT
>JAQUDN010000039.1 GCA_028685665.1 Burkholderiaceae bacterium
GGTTTGGCGAACAGGCCACGCGCAAGAACGGCGAGGTCATTCCGGCCCCCGTGCCGGGCCGGCGCATGTGGGCGCTTAAGTAGCCCGTGGGGGTGGTGGCGGCCATCACGCCCTGGAACTTGCCGGCGGCCATGATCGCGCGCAAGATCGCGCCCGCGCTGGCGGCAGGCTGCACCGTGGTCTGCAAGCCCGCCGAAGACACCCCCCTGACCTCGCTGGCCCTGGTGCTGCTGGCCCACGAGGCGGGCGTGCCGACCGGGGTGCTGAACATAGTGACCGCCTCGCGCGAACGCACCCCCGAAGTGGTCGATGTGTGGCTGGACGATGCCCGCGTGCGCAAGATCACCTTCACCGGCTCCACGCCCGTGGGCAAGCACCTGGCGCGCCGCAGCGCCGACACGCTCAAAAAGCTCTCGCTGGAACTGGGCGGCAATGCGCCCTTTATCGTGTTCGAGGACGCCGACCTCGGTGCGGCGGTGGACGGCCTCATGGCCGCCAAGTTCCGCAACGGCGGCCAGACCTGCGTCTGCCCCAACCGGGTGTTCGTGCAGCGCAGCGTGCACGATGCCTTCGCCCAGCAGCTTGCGGCCCGGGTGGGGGCCTTGCAGGTAGGCCCGGCCACCGATCCCCGCTCGCAGATCGGCCCCATGATCAACGCCCGCGCCGTCGAGAAAATCGAACGCCATGTGCAGGACGCCGTGGCCAAGGGCGCGCGCGTGCTCACCGGCGGGCAGCGCCTGCCGGAGCGGGGCCCGAACTACTTTGCCCCCACGGTGCTGGTCAATGCCGATGCCACCATGGCCTGCGCCTGCGAAGAAACCTTTGGTCCCGTGGCGCCGCTGACGGTGTTTGACGACGAGGCCGAAGTGGTCGCAGCGGCCAACGACACCCCGTTTGGCCTGGCCGCCTACTTTTACTCGACCGACGTGCGCCGCATCTGGCGCCTGGCGGACGCGCTCGAGTCGGGTATCGTCGGCATCAACGAAGGCGCCCTGGCCGCCGAGGCTGCGCCTTTTGGGGGCGTCAAGGAATCGGGCTATGGCCGCGAAGGCTCTGTGCACGGCCTGGACGACTACCTGCACACCAAGTATGTCTGCCAGGGCCAGCTCGACTGAATTCAGCGCTGCCCCCCTCCTTTTTTGACCGACGGGATTTCCCATGCCTGCACACAACCCCTTCAAGACCGCCCTGGCCCAAAACAAGCCCCAGGTGGGCCTGTGGCTTTCCATGGCCGACCCTTACCTGGCCGAAGCGGCGGCCACCGCCGAATTCGACTGGCTGCTGATCGATGGCGAACACGCCCCCAACGACCTGCGCAGCACGCTGACGGCACTGCAGGCCGTGGCACCCTACCCCAGCCAGCCCGTGGTGCGGGCGGTGCAGGGCAGCACGGCGCTGATCAAGCAATTGCTCGACATTGGCGCAACAACGCTGCTGGTGCCCATGGTGGACACGGCCGAGCAGGCCCGCGCGCTCGTCGCGGCCACGCGCTATCCGCCCCAGGGCATCCGGGGCGTGGGCAGTGCCGTGGGGCGGGTCTCGCAGTGGAGCGCGCGCACCGACTACCTGCAGGTGGCCGACGACGAGGTCTGCCTACTGGTGCAGGCCGAAACCGTGACGGCGCTGCAGAACCTGCCCGGCATCTGTGCCGTCGAAGGCGTGCACGGTGTGTTCATCGGCCCGGCCGACCTGGCTGCGTCCATGGGCCACCGCGGCAACCCGGGCCACCCCGAGGTCCAGGCGGCCATCGAAGCGGCCCTGCGCACCATCATCGCCAGCGGCAAGGCGGCCGGCACGCTGACCTCCGACCCGGCGCTGGCCCGGCGCTACCTCGACCTGGGCTGCACCTTCGTCGCGGTGGGGGTGGACGTACTGATGTTCGTGAACGCCGCACGCCGCCTGCGCGACCAGTTCCGCCCCGACAGCCCCGCCGAAACCGAACGCTGCCCCAGCGCGGCCTACTGAAGCCCTCCGGTCCGCGCCCGGGACTTGGCCCAGGGCCTCTGGTGCGTAAGGGTTGGGCCGCAAGACAAGCCGCGCACTTGCGTGTTCAATACGCTGTGCGCCACACCGCCGCAGCCCCGGTGGCGGGGCCGGCGCACAGCCCTTTTTGCCCACCGCCATCCCCCGAGGAGACCCCCATGTCTCAGCGCCTGACCGCCCAGGATTTCGACCAGGAACTGCTGGTTCTTTTTGATGCCTATGTGCACGGCGACCTCGATCGCCGGGGCTTCCTGCGCCAGGCCCAGCGCTACGCCAAGGCCGGCGTGACCGCCGCCGGGCTGCTGGCCTCCCTGAGCCCCAACTTTGCGGCCGGCCAGCAGATCGCCGCAGGCGACGCGCGCCTGAAGAGCGAGAAGGTCACCATCACCTCGCCCAAGGGCTACGGCAGCCTGCACAGCCTGCTGGTGCGGCCGGTCAGCGCCGGCACGGCCCCGCTGCCCCTGGTGCTGGTGGTGCACGAAAACCGGGGGCTAAACCCGCACATCGAAGACGTGGCCCGGCGTTTGGCGCTGGAAGGCTTCATGGTGCTGGCCCCCGATGCCCTCACCCCGCTGGGCGGCTACCCGGGCGACGAAGACAAGGCGCGGGCGAACTTCGCCCAACTCGACCAGGCCAAGACCCGCGAGGATTTTCTGGCCGCCGTGGCCTGGCTGCGCGCCCGCCCGGGCGGCAACGGCAAGCTCGGCGCCGTGGGCTTTTGCTATGGCGGCGGCATCGCCCACTGGCTGGCCACGCACCTGCCCGACCTGCAGGCGGCCGTGCCCTTCTACGGCAACAGCCCCGCCCCCGAAGACGCCGCCAAGGTCAAGGCCCCGCTGCAGGTCCACCTGGCCGGCATCGATGAACGGATCAACGCCGCCTGGCCCGCCTACGAAGCCGCGCTGAAAGCCGCCAGCGCGCCCTTCGCCGTGCACCACTACCCAGGCACGCAGCACGGTTTTCACAACGACACGACCCCGCGCTACGACGCCGTGGCCGCCCAGCAGGCCTGGACGCGCACGGTGGCGTTCTTCACAACCCATCTGGCGTGAGCCAGGGCCCCGGGGAGCTTGACCTAAGCCTTCACGCCAGGGGCTGGGCGGGGGGCTCGAGGCAGGGCATGCACGGGGCACAAGCGGCAAGCGCGCGTCCCTGCCGCATGCCAGCGCCCTGCGGGCAGTCAACGCTCCTGAAACAAGAGCAAAAACCGCCCACCCAGAAAGGCCCAGAGGCCGATCAGCACCCTCAAACTCAGCTCCCCGCCACCTTCATCCGGTTGACCAGGATGGAGCCCACGGTCTTGGCGCCGTAGTTGTAGGCGTCGGCGCCCACGGCCTCGATGCCCTTGAGCATGGTTTTCATATTGCCGGCAATGGTGATTTCGTGGACCGGGAAAGCGATTTCGCCGTTTTCGACCCAGAAGCCGCTGGCCCCGCGCGAATAGTCGCCGGTCACGTAGTTCACGCCGTGGCCCATGAGTTCGATCACGAACAGGCCGGTACCGAGCTTTTGCAGCATGGCGGCGAGGTCGTCGCCCGGCCGGGTCAGGCGCGAGGTCAGCGACAGGTTGTGCGAACCGCCGGCATTGCCGGTGGTCTGCATGCCCAGTTTGCGCGCCGAGTAGCTGCTCAGGAAATAGCCCTGCACCTTGCCGGCCTCGACGACCTTGCGGGCGGAGACGCGCACGCCTTCTTCGTCAAACGGGGAGCTGCCCTTGCCGCCGGGCACGAACGGGTCTTCGAGGATGTCGATGTGCTTGGGCAGCACGCGCTTGCCCAGCGAATCCAGCAAAAAGCTGCTCTTGCGGTACAGCGCCCCCCCGCTGATGGCCTGCACGAAGCCGCCGAGCAGGCCTGCGGCCAGAGGCGACTCGAACAGCACCGGGCATTCGGTGGTGGGGATCTTGCGGCTGCCCAGGCGGCTCAGGGCGCGCTCGGCGGCGTAACGGCCTACGGCGACCGGCGAAGACAGGGTGCGCGCATCGCGCATCGAGCTGTACCAGGCATCGCGCTGCATGTCGGCGTTCTTGCCGGGCAGCTTGGCAATCGGCGCCACCGACAGGCTGTGCCGCGACGTGGCATAACCGCCGCGAAAGCCGCGGGTGTGCGCACTGAAAAAGTGGCTTTGCTGGGCCGACACGCCCGCGCCTTCGCTGTTGGTGATGCGGCGGCTGGTCTGGAGGGCCGCGGCCTCGCATTCCATGGCGATGCGGGCGGCCTCTGCGCTGTCGATGGCCCAGGGGTGGAACAGATCCAGGTCGCGGTGCGCATCGGGCGGGGCGATGTCGGCCTCGTCGGGCAAGCCGGCCACCGGGTCTTCGGCGGTGAAGCGGGCGATGTCGTAGGCGGCCTGCACGGTCTGCTCGATGGCGGCGGGAGAAAAGTCCGAGGTGCTGGCATTGCCCCGGCGGTGGCCGAGGTAGATCGTCACGCCCAGGGACTTGTCGCGGTTGCGCTCCACGGTTTCGAGTTCGCCCTTGCGCACGCTGACCGACAGCCCACAGCCTTCGGACGCTTCGGCGCCCGCATCGGTGGCGCCCAGCTTCTTGGCGTGGGACAAGGCACGGTCCACCAGCTCTTCAAAAAACGGGCGGCTGTAGCTGAAGCCATCGGCGGGAGCACGGTCCGGGAGGGTGGCAGATGCGCCTGGGGCGCGGGTAGAGGGTTTGTTCATAGCGGCGGCTATGATACTTGCCGCTGTGGCGCGCCCTGCGCCCTCCCCTGATTGCCCCCCACCATGTCACGCAAACCCAAAAAAGGCTACTTCGTCAAAGGCCATTTCGTTGCCGAAGGCAGCGAACTCGACCTGCAGCTCAAAGCCGAACTCAAAGGCACGACCGAAGCCAGCCGCACCGAACTCAAGCGCGAAAGCACCGAACTCCAGGACCTGGGCGAAGAACTTCTCGGCCTGGGACCCAACCTGCTGGCCCGCCTGCCGGTTCCTGAAAAACTGCTGGACGCCCTGACCGAAGCACGCCGCATCACCAACTTTGAAGGCAAGCGCCGCCAGATGCAGTATGTGGGCAAGCTGATGCGCAAGCTCGACGAAGACGCCCTGGCCGCCGTGCGCCATGCCCTGGAGGCGCAGCGCAGCGGCTCGGCCGATGAAAAGCTGGCCCTGCACCAGGCCGAGCAATGGCGCGACCGCCTGGTGGCCGACGACGGCGCCCTGGCGCCCTGGATGGCGCAATGCCCGGCCACCGACACCCAGCAGCTGCGCGCCCTGATCCGCCAGGCGCGCAAGGATGCAGCTCCCGTCGACAAGGCGGCCGTCTCGCAGGGCCTGGCCCCACGCAAGGGCCGCGCCTACCGCGAGCTGTTCCAGCTGGTCCGCGAGCAGCTCGGCGGAACCGGCACCGCCGACGGCTCCGAGCCCCTGGCCGACGAGGAAGCCGACCATGCCTGAAGCCGCCCCGCTCGACACCCTGCGCATCGGGATCGTCTCGGTCAGCGACCGCGCCAGCAGCGGCATCTATGAAGACCAAGGCCTGCCGGCCTTGCAGGACTGGCTGACACGCGCCCTGCAGAACCCGGTCGTTTTCGAGCCCCGGCTGATTCCGGACGAACAGGACACCATCAGCGCCGCCCTGATGGCCCTGGTGGACGCAGGCTGCAGCCTGGTGCTGACCACCGGCGGCACCGGCCCGGCGCTGCGCGATGTCACCCCCGAGGCCACGCTGGCCGTGGCGCACAAGGAGATGCCAGGGTTTGGCGAACAGATGCGCCAGATCGGCCTGCGCTTTGTGCCCACAGCCCTCCTCTCGCGCCAGGTGGCCGTGGTGCGCGACCAGTGCCTGATCATCAACCTGCCAGGCCAGCCCAAGGCCATTGCGGAAACCCTGGAAGGCCTCAAGGACGCCGAAGGCCACACGCTGGTGCCAGGTATTTTTGCGGCCGTGCCCTACTGCATCGACCTGATCGGCGGGCCCTACCTCGAAACCCACGCCGCCGTGTGCAAGGCCTTCCGCCCCAAAAGTGCCCTCAGGGCCTCCAGCAGCCCCACGGGGGCCTGAGAGCGGCCCCAGGCAAAAAACCAAGCGGGGGACCCCCAGGCAAGGCACCGGGGGCCGGCCTGTCGGCCTTAAAAACCGCGCAATTGCGCCCATTCGCCGAAAGGCGCCCGCGTGGCGCGCCACTGGTTGATGGAAGCGCTCTCGTCGGCATAACCCAGCGCCAGGCCCACGGCCACGTGGTAGCCCTCGGGCATCTGGTGGTGCCGCGCCAAAGCCAGGGCATGCCGGCGCCAGTAGCCCTGGGCGCAGGTGGCCAGGCCGTTTTCCACGGCCAGCAGCATCAGCGATTGCAGGTAGATGCCCAGGTCCAGCCACTGCGCACGGTTCATGCGCTCTTCGGTGTAGACCAGCAGGCCCACGGGGGCGCCAAAGAACTGGCCGTTCTTGGCCAGCTGTTCCAGGCGGGCGACCTTGTTGTCGCGTGGAATATCGAGGCTGCGGTAGAGGTCTTCGCCATTGGCAAAGCGGCGCGAGCGGTAGGGCTCCCACAGATTGGGGGGGTAGGAAGGGTTGTGCTCGTCGCCCTCGGGCGGGGTGTGGGCGGCCAGCGCCACCACCTCGGCCAGGGGCTCGCCCGCCAGCGCCACCACCCGCCAGGGTTGCATATTGCCGCCAGAGGCCGACAGGCCGGCGTCCTCGATCAGTTTGCGGACCAGGTCCGCAGGGGGCACTTGGGGCAGAAAGGCCCGCACCGACTGGCGCTTGAGCAAAGCCTGGGCTACATCCATCTTGAAAGTCTCCTGAAAAATGCCGTCATGGCGGGATTCAGGAAGCCTACACCAGCCCTGCGGCGCCTCCGGTCGCGCGCTTTACTTGCCCACCAGATCGTTGAGCTTGCCCGCCTCGAAGGGCTCACGCCGCACGGCCTCTTCCGGAACGCAGTCGCGGGTGTGCTGCACCACCGAGATCTTTTCGATCGCCTGCCAGAGCAGGGCAATCTGCTGGTCCTGCACGCTGGCGTTGTCGATCAGCCCGCGCAGGGCCTGCGACAGCGGGTCGTCGTTCTGCGTCACGCCATAGGCAGAAAAGCCCATCTTGGAGGCCAGCTCTTCGCGCCGGGCGTCGGTCTCGGCCTGGATGATGCGGGCCGGGTTGCCCACGGCCGTCGCGCCCGGGGGCACGGGCTTGGTCACCACCGCATTGCTGCCAATCTTGGCGCCATCGCCCACCGTGAAGCCGCCCAGCACCTGGGCGCCCGCCCCCACCACCACATTGCTGCCCAGCGTGGGGTGGCGCTTGGTGCCCTTGTACAAAGAGGTGCCACCCAGCGTGACGCCGTGGTAGATGGTGCAGCCGGGCCCGATTTCAGCGGTCTCGCCAATCACCACCCCCATGCCGTGGTCGATGAACACGCAGGCAGCAATCCGCGCGCCCGGATGGATTTCGATGCCGGTGAGCCAGCGGGTGGTGTGGGAGATGAAGCGGGCCAGCCACTTGAAGCCGTGGGTCCAGCACCAGTGCGCACGGCGGTGCAAGACCAGCGCATGCAGGCCTGGGTAACAGGTCAGCACCTCCCAGGCGGTACGCGCGGCAGGGTCTCGGTCGAGGATGCACTGGACATCAGAACGCAGGCGGGCAAACATGAAGGAGCAAGTAGGCAGTCAGGAAAGGGCGCTCAGTCTAGCGCTTTGCCTGGGCGGTCTCGATCATGGCTTTGGCAACACCGCGCAGGATGTGGATTTCCTCCGGGCTGAGTTGCGCCCGGTTGAACAGCTGGTTCAGGCGCGGCAGGAGCTTCTTGGGAGCGGCGGGGTCCAGAAAACCGATCTCGGTCAGCGCCCGCTCCCAGTGGGTCAGCATGCCCGCCACCTGGGCGGCATCGGCCAGCGCCCGGCCGGGGGTCGCATCCTGCACCGGAAAGCCCCCCAGGGCCATGCGCCACTCGTAGGCAATCACCTGGATGGCCGCACCCAGGTTGAGCGAACCAAAACCCGGGTTGGTCGGAATGCTGAGCGCCACATGGCAGCGGTACACATCCTCGTTGGCCATGCCAAAGCGCTCGGAGCCAAACAGAAAGGCCACGCCCGTCCCGGCCACAGGGGCGGGCTCTGCGGCAGGTGCCAGCCCGGCGACACTTGGGGTGTTTTCAGGCGCTGGAGCAATCCCTGGCTGCGTGAGCAGCTCTCTTTTCAAGAGCATTTCGAAATGCGCGCGCGGGGCAGCGGTGGGCGGACCGAAGTCGCGCGGGGTCATGGCCGTGGCGCACAGGTGGGCCATGCCCTCGAGCGCTTCGTCCAGGGTGGCGACAATGCGCGCTTTTTCCAGCACGTCCAGGGCCCCGCTGGCGCGCTGGATGGTTTCCTCGCGCCGCAGCACATTGGGCCAGCGCGGGGCGACCAGCACCAGATCGTCAAAACCCATGACCTTCATGGCGCGGGCAGCCGCACCGACATTGCCAGCGTGGCTGGTGTGAATCAAAACAAAACGGGTCTTCATGGCAGCGCGGTAGGGTCCAAAAACAGCAAAACGGGTAAACTCTCGCCCTCATTGTCGCCGCCCGCATCGCCGGGTCGCGTTTTCTGCTCATGATCCGCGCTGCCCGGCCTGTGCCACCGCAGCGCCCACTCACACAATTTATGTCGTCCAACCTGCACCCCATGCTCAACGTGGCCATCAAGGCCGCACGCGCCGCCGGCGCCATCATCAACCGCGCGGCCCTCGATGTGGAGTCCGTGCGCATTTCGCAAAAGCAGGTGAACGACTTCGTGAGCGAGGTGGACCACGCCTCCGAGCAGATCATCATCGAGACCCTCCTGACGGCCTACCCGGGCCACGGCATCCTGGCCGAGGAAAGCGGCAGCCAGTACGGCGCCAAGGATTCGGAATTCGTCTGGATCATCGATCCCCTGGACGGCACCACCAACTTCCTGCACGGCTTTCCGGTGTACTGCGTGAGCATTGCCCTGGCGGTCAAGGGCAAGATTGAACAGGCCGTGATTTACGACCCCTCGCGCAACGACCTGTTCACCGCCACCAAGGGCCGCGGCGCCTACATGAACGAACGCCGCATCCGGGTGAGCAAGCGCACGCAGCTCAAGGAATGCCTGATCTCCACCGGCTTTCCCTTCCGCCCCGGTGACAACTTCAAGAACTACCTGGCCATGATGAGCGACGTCATGCAGCGCACGGCCGGCCTGCGCCGCCCCGGCGCCGCAGCGCTGGACCTGGCCTATGTCGCCGCAGGCTTCACCGACGGCTTTTTCGAAACCGGCCTGAGCATCTGGGACGTGGCCGCGGGCTCGCTGCTGGTCACCGAGGCCGGCGGCCTGATCGGCAACTTCACGGGCGAGTCCGACTTCATGGAACAGCGTGAATGCATGGCCGGCGCCCCGCGCATCTACGGGCAACTCGTGCCGCTGCTGGGCAAGTACAGCAAATTTGCCAGTGCTGGCGACAAGGCCGCCGTGCGCCAGGGCCTGACCCAGGACGCAGACGACAGCGCCGCGCCCGTCCCCCCAGAATCCACCACCGCCCCTGAGCCAGCAACCGGCACCCCCGCAGGTGCGCAGGACAGCAGCCCTGCCGCAGCCCCCCAGGGCTCGCCAGACGCGCCGTTCTGATCCGGGTGCCCTGGGGAGAAGGACCCCGGGGTCCAGCGGCCCTCGCCGGGCCGCTCCCTTCCGGGGGCTCCTCCGAAAAGCTCAGGCCCCCTTGCCTTCGGTTTTCTTGTCTGCGGCGGGCTTGACGGGTTTGTCGACCTTCCCCTGCACCAGAGACGGAGCGCCTTCGATATGGTTCTCACGCATATAGCTGTCCATGTCCTTCCAGCCGGCAAACACCGCCGCCTTGGAGGCCTTGGGATTCAGGGCATAGCAGTCTTCAATGCCCCGCAGCGCATGACGGCAGGCACCGCCGATGGCTTTGGACTCTTCTTCGCGCTGCGCAATGCGTGGATCGGGCCAGACCCCCGGGATCTCACAGCCGGTCAGCAACAAGACCACAGCGAGGGTGATCCTGGGAACGGCCTGGGGTGGGGAAGGAAAGCTCATGTTCCTGGGATTATCGGCAAATGGAGGGCAGGATTGAGGGGCATCTGCCTGGGCCGGCCGGTCCCCGGCCCTTTGGCCGGCAGGCACGGCCTTCGGGGGGCCTGAAGCCCGGGCCAGGCCCCGCGACCAGGCCCGCCCTGCCCCACAGGGGCTGCTCAGGCCCGCTCGAACACCGCCATGCTCTCGACGTGCGCCGTGTGCGGAAACATATTGACCATGCCCGCCGCCGTGCAGCGGTAGCCAGCCAGGTGCACCAGCAGACCCGCATCGCGGGCCAGCGTGGCGGGGTTGCAGCTCACATACACGATGCGCCGGGGCGGCTGCCAGGCGTCGGCCCCGGGAGGCAAAGGCACAGCCCCTTCGGCACCGGTGCGCGCCTGTTCGATGTCGGCCAGGGCCTTGGCCAGGGCAAAAGCCCCTTCACGCGGCGGATCGACCAGCCATTTGTCGGCCACGCCATCGGCGACCAGCATCTCGGGCGTCATCTCGAACAGGTTACGCGCTACAAAATCGGTAGCTGCAAGCGCTTTACCAGATTGCCTTGCAAGCTGATTGGACTGGTAATTTTCGCGCGAACGGGCCACCAGGGCCTCGCTGCCCTCGATGCCCAGCACCTCGCGCGCCTGGGTGGCCAGCGGCAGGGTGAAGTTGCCCAGGCCGCAGAACCAGTCAATCACGCGCTCGGTGCTCTGCACGTCCAGCAGGCGCAGGGCCCGCGAGACCAGCACCCGGTTGATGTGCGGGTTCACCTGGGTGAAATCGGTGGGCTTGAACGGCATGGTGATGCCAAAGTCAGGCAGCGCGTACGACAGTGGCTCTGCGCCTTCGTCCAGCAGCTTGACCGTGTCCGGCCCCTTGGACTGCAACCACCACTGCACCTGCTGCACGGCGGCAAAGGCCCGCAGCCGGGCCAGATCGGCCTCCGACAGCGGCTCCAGGTGGCGCAGGACCAGGGCGGTGACCGTGTCGCCACAGGCCAGCTCGATCTGGGGACAGGTGTCCCGCGCATCGAGCGAGGCGATCAGGGCGCGCAGCGGCATCAGCATGGCGCTGACATGGGGCGGCAGCACCGGGCAGACCTGCATATCGGCCACGTAGCGGCTCTTGCGCTCGTGGAAGCCAATCAAGACCTGCCCTTTCTTGATCACATGGCGCACCGACAGGCGGGCGCGGTAGCGGTAGCCCCAGCTGGGGCCCTGGATGGGACGCAGGATGGTCTCGGCCTTGACCTTGCCCAGGTGCCAGAGGTTGTCCTCCAGGGCCCGCTGCTTGACCGCCACCTGGGCGTCGGCGTGCAGGTGCTGCATCTTGCAGCCCCCGCAGGCGCCCGCATGCAGGCCAAAGTGGGGGCAGCCGGGCTGGACGCGCTGGGACGATTCGCGGTGGATGGCCGTCAAGCTGGCCTGTTCCCAGTTGTTCTTTTTGCGGTGGGTGTTGGCGCTGATCAGCTCAAACGGCAAGGCGCCGTCGATGAACACCACTTTCCCATCGGGCTTGCGCGCCACGCCCTGGGCGTCCAGGTCCATGGCATCCACATGCAGCCAGCCCTCGGGCAAGGCGGGACGCTCTGGCAGCTCAGCCGAATCCACCGCAGGCGCGGCAGCGCTTGTGTCAAGGAGGTCGCTCATCGGAAACTCACTCCCACTCAATAGTTACGCAGAAAAAAACACTTTTATTTTCAATCACTTACAAATCCTTTTTTCATGCGTGTAACTTTTGTGCAAAACGCAACTTACTGAGATGGGGGGATGCAGCGCATGTTAGCTCTGCGTATTCAACATTGTAAAAGCTCGGTAGTTGCACGCTGTGCAACCTTCTAAAACAGCTTAACGTGGTGTTCAGCTAACCAACCCTTAAGCAATCCGTTAAGAACGCTTGTAGGGCTGATTTGATGGCTTACGCGACTGGCTTAGCTTACCTAAGCAGTGAACCAATTAAAGCGACAGCAGGCAGATTAGAGCTTAGTCATCAAAGTAGAAGAAACTGCCATCAAGCATTAGCTTTGCCAATCGCAAGTTACGCTCTGAATTTTTAATAAAATCCTCTACAACGGATCTTTTTTCGTTTGCAAAAACGATTTCACCATCATAAACAGCAATGAATTCATAAACCCTAACTTTCAAATTGTTCATAAAATACTCATTTGCAATCAATTAAGTTACCAATAATTTGGCATTGACGTCCATCATTAGACGTGATTACGTTACCAGACTTTGTGTAGTAATTTCCGTTGTTTGAAAAAATTGTTGCACCAGCAGAACGATAACGCGAGCCATCCGTGCCGCTAATATAGTCGCCTTCAATGCGGTATCGGACTCCAGTAGAACGATTAACGATAGTCCCATCAGACCTGTTAGCGTCAATGTTTAGGACCTTTCCACTTGCAGAACGAACTGACAAAGGTTGTGACTGAATCACATTGACAGTTGGTCTATCTGGAACTAAAGGCAAACTTGGAGGAACGTAAGGGGAGCTGCTAGCTGAAATAGCCATACCAAAGCCAAAAATAAACAAGGCGACTAGTGCAACCGCACCTGCAGCAGCAAAAAAGTCAGATATTTTTTCTTTACCAATTACGCTTGCTTGATTTGACTCTGGGGATATTTTTGATGCTGATACATCCGCATTAACAATTGGCGAAGCACTTAAAATATAATGATTAGGACCCGCCTCAGCGATATAGTAAGGGGAATGTAAAGTTTGGGCTACAGGATAATTAGCAATCAAACCGTTAGCAGTCTTAACATCAAGTTCCACTAGCTTATCGCCGAATAAGACGATACTTTGCTCAAAAAAGTGAACTTTATCAGGCTCCAATGTAACCTTGTCTTCTATTTTCTTTTTCCACCTACGCCCATCCTTTTGCAAATTTTTAAATGAGTATTGACCTGGAGGCAACGTAAGCACAATATGAGAAGGATGTGGCATAAAGGACACAAGGGAATTTCCAAAAATTACCGCTCGTGGGGAAACATTTGTCCACGACCACCCCGCTGGAGTATCCGACATAAACAAATATATTTTAGACATGCCACTAGGAACAGTGGTATCAATGTAATTAACTTGAGACTCACTAACTACTTGCTTATAGTGAACCTGGTTTTCGCTATTTTTCATGTTAGCGCAACCCGTTAAAAAACTAAGCAAAAACACAATCAAAATATAAAAATTTTTTGATTTCATTACACCCTCCTAATGCTTAGTGAAATCATTGTAACTACTATGTTAATTAACATGAAAATTTGAATAGACCCTAAAATTAGCAGCTTTGAGGTTCAAGCACTACTCAGTTGCTCGCCCCTAGAGCGTGTTATGAACTTTGATTCTGAGCCAATATCCGCGCAGCCCCCGGCAACATGAGCATCAGAAACACCACGAAATGCAGCCCCGCCAGGACCTCTGGCAAGCGCTCGAAGTCCCTGGACAGCCGCCGAAACCTAGCCAGCCACCCAAAGCTACGCTCCACCACCCAGCGCCTTGGCAGCAGCACAAAGCCCTTTTTGGCCTCTGGCAGCTTCACCACTTGCAGATCAATGCCTTGCGCCTGCGCTGCCTGCTTGGGCTCCTCCCCCGTGTAGCCTTGGTCCGCCCAGGCCAGCTTCACCGTGTTGCCCGTGGCCAACTGCACCGTTTCGCACAGCACCTGCACTTGGGCTCGCTCTTGTTCGTTCGCTGGCGTGACATGCACGGCCAGCAAGTGCCCCAGGGTGTCCACGGCCATGTGCACTTTGCTGCCATTTTTGCGCTTGTAGCCGTCGTAGCCTGCTCTGGGGCCGCTTTCGCAGCTGGACTGCAAAGTCCGTCCATCCAAGACTACAGCGCTGGGCTGGCCCTGGCGTCCTTGAGCCACACGGATGACCGAGCGCAGGTCTGACACCATCGCCTCAAAGCAGCCCGATTGCAGCCAGCGACGGGTCTGCTGGTACACGGCTTCCCATGGGGGAAAGTCGTTGGGCAACATGCGCCAGGGTGCTCCGGCGCGCACGATCCAGCGCAGTGCGTTGAAGACCTCGCGCAGATCGTGCTGACGCTGGGGAGCGCGCACATCTATCAGACTCAGGTAGGGGGCGACAAAGCTCCATTCTTCGTCGCTGACGTCGCTGGGATAAGGCTTGCGGAGCATGGCAGGAATTTACCGCCGCAGGAAGGCTTTCCTGGAAAAAGTTCATAACACGCTCTAGCGTGCGTTACGGCAGCAAAGTTATTGAACTAGCTAAGGGAAAGAACGCTGTTGAAGTTGCCAATGTAGATGAACTAATTTCTACGCTGGAACTGATCAAGACGGCTGTAGAAGCTGGCGAGTTGGACGACGCCATCAATGCTGCAAGCGATAAGCTTCGCTCTGGTTTCATTAAATAACTACAACTTAACAAGGGCACCAGTCACCGCAAGGTGTCTGGTGTTTTTTTATCTCTAAAGGCTCGTAAGAGGCTTTGGCTTGGCTTCTATCCTTTGCTAAATATAAGGATAGGAGACGATATGAGAATTTTTGAGATTGCCAGCGCTGAGGAACAGTTGGCTTTGGTGCGTGTGATATTTGACAACACGTGGAAGGCTTTGGAGCAACAAGCTGAACAGGAACAACGTTTGTATGCTCAACGTCAAGCCCCACCCAAGCCAAAGCCACATGCGGCCAAGCGTAGAAAGAGCAATGCGGGACGTGCAATGCCAGCTTTCAATCCTATCCCGTTGCCTGCAAGCCCAGTAAGCAAAGCTATCAGCACTGTTCCAAACCCTACTAACGCACCAAGTTCCACATCTCAGCCAGCTGTTAGTTCAGCTGCCAAAGCTGCTAATGTTGTGTCAAAGACGAAGAATCTAGGTAAGGCTAATGCTGTGCAGCACAGTGACTTAGATGGTGACAACAGGCATAGCTGAAATGGGTCTAACACCCAAAAAAAGTAGCTGCTCGGATTTTTTTAACCAGTTACTTACGCTTTCTGCCACTTGAATTTACACCACTACCGATAGCTTACTTCGGCACAAGCAACCCATCTCTATACTCATAGTCTGCAATCGCATTACTCACCATCTTTGCTTCCGTAGTATGGTAGTAAGTCTTTTCAATTTGCGTAATACTTGTCCCACACATTTCAGCGACAGCAGCTACTGGTAGATTGCTGTTTACACGCTTAGTGATAAAGTAATGACGAAAGCTGTAAGGAACCAAATCTCTGTCACCAATTTTTATTTCAGCTAGCTCAACAATTTTATTGAAGTGATAACCTATTGCTCTTGCTGTGAGTTGTGTCTCTCCATCTAAACTAAAAACCAACTTGTCTTTCAATACTTTTCTGAAATCTACTTCTTTTACATCTCCATATTTAAGCTTACGCAGCAGCTTCATCAACTCACTAAAGTAATTACCGTCATCCTTAACAACAAATGTGCGTGTATTTCTGACTTTGCTTGTTGCAGCTCTTACTTTAATTTTTATGAGGTCATAAGTATTTTTTCTTGCTAAGGGGTGCGCAATATCTTCAACATCCCACCATCTTAGCTGCAACTGCTCCCCTCTACGCAATCCAGATATTAAAGAAACTCCTAAGTAGCAACCTACTAATGCTTTAGATACGCTTGCTTGCTCTGCTAAATTACTTATCCCCTCGTTAATATAGCTTCTCAATACGACCTTTATTTTATCCACTTCTTTATCAGTAAAGGTATTTCGTCTATTAGCTTCATCACCATTATCTTTGCGCGACAGCTTCTTAAAATCAAAGCTATCAATATTTGTTTCACCTTTTTTATATAACCATTTTACAAGTGCATTGATAGTGTTCCGTTCGTTTGCAATTGTTGTTTGACTAACTTTAAGATGCTTTTTCCCCTTGCTGCGCTGTAAGTAATAGTCCTCGCAATCCGTGCGATCAAGCTCCTTAAGTTTAGTATCACGCCCTATAAAACCCAACCAATGCTCTAAATGAGTTCGGATTGTGTTGTAGCGACCAATAACAATACCGTTTTCATGACCAACTTCTTGTTTTCTTTTTTCTAAATATTTCTCAACACCTTGCTTAGTTGTTAAGCTGAAATACTTTTTACCAGAAAGCTCAGCAGCTTTGAGTGCGTGATAGTGTTGCTTAGCTTTGTCTATTGCAGTGCTTTCGCTGCGAGTCTTAAGACTCAAGCGCGCATACTTGCCTTCCGCCTGCAACCACATACGAAACTGCCAATACTCGCCTCGTTTGTAAATTATGGCGTCGTCGTATATGGCAATCTCATTGTCGTTAAACGATTGTTTTTTGAGAGACATTGGGACTAAGAGTTGCTACGGTTTTGAATAGCTACAGCAATGTGTAGCTTTTTGCGCAACTATAAATTCAAACGCCCAACTAAATCAACGACTTAGTCGGGCGTGTGTCACTTTTGTGCAAGTCGAAAATCTTTATAAATCAATGACTTACATCAGGATTTTTACTCCCACTCGATGGTCGCTGGGGGCTTGGAGCTCACGTCGTAGGTGACCCGGTTGATACCGCGCACTTCGTTGATGATCCGGCTGGAGACCTTTTTCAGGAGCGCGTAGGGGAGTTCGGCCCAGTCGGCGGTCATGAAATCGCTGGTCTGCACGGCGCGCAGCGCCACCACGTACTCGTAGGTGCGGCCATCGCCCATGACGCCCACGCTCTTGACGGGCAGGAAGACGGTGAAGGCCTGGCTCGTGAGGTCGTACCAGGTCTTGCCAGTGGCCTCATCGCGGAAGTTGTGCAGCTCTTCGATGAAGATCGCGTCGGCCCGGCGCAGCAGGTCGGCATATGCTTGCTTGACCTCGCCCAGAATCCGCACGCCCAGGCCGGGGCCGGGAAACGGGTGGCGGTAGACCATGGCGGGGGGCAGGCCCAGGGCCACGCCCAGCTCGCGCACCTCGTCCTTGAACAATTCGCGCAGGGGCTCCAGCAGCTTCAGGCCCAATTGCTCGGGCAGGCCACCGACGTTGTGGTGGCTCTTGATGGTGACGGCCTTCTTGCTCTTGGCACCGCCCGACTCGATGACGTCGGGGTAGATCGTGCCCTGGGCGAGGAAGGTCGCCCCCTTGTGCCCGCCGTTACCGGCCTTGAGCTTGGCGGCCTCGGCCTTGAAGACGTCCACAAACAGGCCGCCGATGATCTTGCGCTTTTGCTCGGGTTCGCTCACACCGGCGAGCTGGCCCAGGAACAGATCGCTCGCGTCCACACGGATCACCTTGGCGTGCAACTGCCCGACAAACATGTCCATGACCATATCGCCTTCGTTCAGGCGCAGCAGGCCGTGGTCGACAAACACGCAGGTCAGCTGGTCGCCAATCGCGCGGTGGATCAGGGCGGCCGCCACCGAGGAATCCACCCCGCCCGAAAGGCCCAGAATGACTTCTTCGTCCCCGACCTGGGCGCGAATCTTTTCGACGGCCTCGGCGATGTAGTCGCCCATGATCCAGTCAGGACGGGCCTGGCAGATGTCCAGCACAAAACGGTTCAACAGGGCCTGGCCCTGGACGGTGTGCGTGACTTCGGGGTGGAACTGCACCGCATAGTATTTGCGGGCCTCGTCGGCCATGCCGGCAATCGGGCAGCTGGGCGTGCTGGCCATGGTCTTGAAGCCCGGGGGCAATTCCGTGACCTTGTCGCCATGGCTCATCCAGACCTTGAGCATGCCGTGGCCTTCGGGCGTGGTGAAGTCGGCGATGTCCTTGAGCAAGGCCGTATGGCCGTGCGCACGCACTTCGGCGTAGCCGAATTCACGGGTCAGGCCGCTTTCGACCTTGCCGCCCAGTTGCTGGGCCATGGTCTGCATGCCGTAGCAAATCCCGAGCACCGGCACGCCGAGGTCGAACACGGCCTGGGGGGCCTTGTCGGTGGTTTCCTCATACACGCTGGCGTGGCTGCCCGACAGGATCACCCCCTTGAGGGTGCCATCCTGCGCGTAAGCGCGCACCCAATCGTCCGTGACGTCGCACGGATGGACTTCGCAGAACACATGGGCCTCGCGCACGCGGCGGGCAATCAGCTGGGTGACCTGGGAGCCGAAGTCAAGGATGAGGATTTTGGAATGTTGCATGGCGATCAAAAAACAAAGGCCCGAACACTGCGGGGAGGGTTCGGGCCTGTGGAAGGACGGAAATCAGTCGGCGCGGTAGTTGGGCGCTTCCTTGGTGATCTGCACGTCGTGGACATGGCTTTCGCGGATACCGGCCGCGGTGATCTCGACGAACTCGGCCTTGTTGTTCATTTCTTCGATGGTGGCACAGCCGCAGTAGCCCATGGAAGCACGAACGCCGCCCGCCATCTGGAAGACGATGGAGACCATCGAACCCTTGTAGGGCACGCGGCCTTCGATGCCTTCGGGCACCAGCTTGTCGGCGTTGGGGTTGCCCGTGCTGGACTCCTGGAAGTAGCGGTCGGCGCTGCCTTGCTGCATGGCGCCAATGCTGCCCATGCCGCGGTAGCTCTTGTAGCTGCGGCCCTGGAACAGGATGACTTCGCCCGGTGCCTCTTCGGTGCCGGCGAACATGCCGCCCATCATGATGGTGCTTGCGCCTGCGGCCAGGGCCTTGGCGATGTCACCGCTGTAGCGGATGCCGCCGTCGGCGATCAGGGGCACACCCGTGCCGCGCAGTGCGGTGGCCACGTTGTCGATGGCCATGATCTGGGGCACGCCCACACCGGCCACGATGCGCGTGGTGCAGATGGAACCCGGGCCAATACCGACCTTGACCGCGTCAGCGCCCACATCGGCCAGGGCCAGTGCGGCGGCACCGGTGGCGATATTGCCGCCGATCACATCGATCTGGGGGTAGTTTTGCTTGACCCAGCGCACGCGCTCGATCACGCCCTTGCTGTGGCCATGGGCCGTATCGACCACGATGGCATCGACGCCGGCCTTGACCAGCGCTTCCACGCGCTCTTCAGTGCCTTCGCCCACGCCCACCGCCGCACCCACGCGCAGGCGGCCTGCCGCATCGCGGGCAGCGTTGGGAAAGCTGGTTTGCTTGGTGATGTCCTTGACGGTGATCAGGCCCTTGAGCTCGAAAGCGTCGTTGACCACCAGAATCCGCTCGAGCTTGTGCTTGTTCAGCAGCGCCTTGGCTTCGGCGGGCGAAGTGCCCTCTTTTTCGTTGACGGTGATGAGCTTTTCGCGGGGCGTCATGATCTGGTGGACCTTGACGTCGTAACGGGTCTCAAAGCGCAGATCACGGCCGGTCACGATGCCAACCACCTTGCCGCCATCGCATACCGGGAAACCCGAAATGCCCAGCTGCTCGGACAGCTGCAAGACCTGCAGCACCGTGTGCTCGGGGGTGATGACCACGGGATCGCGCAGCACGCCAGACTCGTAGCGCTTGACCTTGGCCACCTGGGCGGCCTGCTCCTGGGAGGTCAGGTTTTTGTGCACGATGCCAATGCCGCCCTCTTGGGCAATGGCGATGGCCAGGCGCGCTTCGGTCACGGTGTCCATGGCCGCGGACACCAGAGGCAAATTCAACTGAATGTTGCGGGAGAAGCGCGTCGCAAGGGAAGTGTCCTTGGGCAGGACCTGGGAGTACGCTGGCACCAGCAACACATCGTCGAAGGTGAGCGCTTTTCCAAGAAGTCGCATGTGAAAGCTCCAAAAGACGGATTGTACCTGCCCGAAGCGGGGCATTGAGACCCCGGCGCCTTGCCAGCGCAGACCGTCGGCGGCACGCGCGGCTAAACTGCCGACCATGAATATGCACAAGCTTTTGTTCCTGGCGGTGGGCTGTGTCTGGGCGATGGGCGCGTCGGCCCAGTGGCAATGGATCGACAAGGACGGCCGCAAGGTCTTCAGCGACCGGGCCCCGCCGATCGAGGTTCCCGAAAAAAACATCGTGCAGCAACCCAAGCCGCGGCCGGCACCCGCCGGCAATATGGCGCCCCTGTTCCCGCCCCTGTTCCCGCCTCTGGACTCCGCCACGGGCAGCAACGGCGGCGCCCCCCGGCCGATCGCCCCCGCCCCCGCGCCCGATGCCGGCAAGGACAAGGAGCTGGAAGAAAGGAAAGCACAGGCCGAAGCGGCGGAAACGGCCCAGAGGAAAGCCGCTGAAGAAAAAAACGCGCAGATCCGGGCCGGCAATTGCCAGCGTGCCCGCCAGGCCCTGGCCAATCTGGAAACCGGCCGCCCCCTGATGCACACCGATGCACAGGGCAACCGGGTCTATCTGGACGAAGCCAGCCGGGCGGCAGAGCTGCAGCGCATCCAGGCCGTGATCACCACGGATTGCAGCCGCTAGGCCACGCCCCCAGGGGCTAGCGCCCCCGCCGCATTGGGGCGGGGCTTGGGACGGGCAAACAAACCCGCAGAACGCGTCCCCTGGCGGGCAAAACGCTCACGCCGCGCCACTTTGGGGTCCACCTCGAGGGGACGGTAGATTTCCAGGCGATCCCCGTTCTGGAGCCGGGCGTCCACCGCAACGCGGCGCCCCCAGATGCCGCAGTCCACGCCGGTCTCCGGCCCCAGGGCGCTGGCGGGCGCGCCCAGCCCGGTACAGGCGCGCAAGGCCTCGGCCACGGTGGCGCCTGGCGCCAGGGTCAGGGTCCACGCCTGAAGGCGGCGTGGAGCCAGGCAGCGCACCACGGTGATGTGCAGCGCGGCGCCGGTGTCATCCCCCATAGACCTGCTCCGCCCGCTTGACGAAGGCATCGACCATGCTGCCGGCAATGCGGTCAAAAATGGGTCCGACCAGGGTGGCCAACAGCGCGCTGCTGAAACCGTAATGCAATAGCAACTCCACCCGGCAGGCCCGCTGGCTGCCGTCGCCCACGGGATGAAAGTGCCAATCGCCATCCAGGCGCGAGAACGGGCCTTTGACGAGGTGCATTTGCACCCGCCGCCCGGCCTCATGGGTGTTGCGCGTCACAAACGTCTGGTGCAGCCGCCCGAGGGCGATGCCGACTTCGGCGGTCATGCCCGATGCGTCTTGCTCCAGCACGGCCGCCCGGTCGCACCAGGGCAGGAAGCGGGGGTATTGCTCCACGCCGGTGACCAGGGCAAACATTTCGGCGGGGCTGTAGCCAATGAGGACAGACTTGTGAACGGTTTTCATGCAAACGGGGCCGTCACACTGCGTGCGCAGCAGGCCGAGGAACGAGAGGAAATTAGAATCGCGGGTTCTGCGACAGCCCGCATTGTAGGGAGGCCTTTTATCTCCCGGTTTGCGCCCCACCTATTTCCCCATGGCCAAGAAACCCGACCCCTCCGCCCGCATTGCAGACAACAAGAAAGCGGCTTTCAATTATTTCTTCGAGGAACGCCATGAGGCGGGCGTGGTGCTGCACGGCTGGGAAGTCAAGGCGCTGCGCGAGGGCAAGGTGCAGCTGACCGACGGCTATGTGCTGATCCGCGACGGCGAACTGTTCCTGCTGGGCTGCCTGATCCAGCCCCTGCGCACCGCCTCCACCCATGTGAACCCGGAGTCGGCACGCACCAAAAAGCTGCTGCTGAAAAAAAACGACATCCAGCGCCTGATCGGTAAGGTGGAACAAAAGGGCTACACCCTGGTGCCCCTGAACCTGCACTGGAAAAATGGCTTTGTGAAATGCGACATCGCGCTGGCCAAGGGCAAGGCCGAGCACGACAAGCGCGACACGATCAAGGACCGCGAAGGCAAGCGCGAGGTAGAGCGTGCCATGAAGAGCCGCAACCGCTGAGGCGCTGGGCGGTCTCCCTCAAGGCCCAAGGGCCGGGCCCGCCGCCGCCCCGGCCAGGGCGACCCCAAAGCCGAGCCTGCCGCCCCTGCCAGGGGGCGGCCTCTCCCATCAGGCCAAAGCCGCCAAGGGATGGGCGTGGGCGGGCCAGGGGCTGGCAAAAAACGGAGCCACCATCTCGGGGGTCACGTCTTCGATCCGCTCGGGGCTCCAGCGCGGTGTGTGGTCCTTGTCCACGGCCAGGGCGCGGATGCCCTCGATCGTCTCGCTCTGGCCCGCGCGCAGGAAGAAGCAGTGGCGCACCAGATCGCGCTCCATGCGCAAATCGTCGGCCAGCCCCATGTCCCGGGCCCGGCGCACCTGCTCCAGCACCACATGCAGCATCAGCGGCGAGCGCTTGCGCAAGGTGGCCGCCGTGGCCTGGGCCCAGGCACTGTCTGCGGCGGCCAGCGCGGCCACGATGGCCCCGACCGTCGGCAAAGCAAAATAATGGTCAATAAGGCCTCTGGCGTCCGTGTGCTGGGCGCTGGCAGCTATCCATTTTGATGCAAC
>JAQUDN010000040.1 GCA_028685665.1 Burkholderiaceae bacterium
AGCGAAACCTGGCCCAGCCAGAGCTGCTCGCGCACCGCGCCCACGGCGGCGGCCCCGGCCATCAGCGCCACGAGCACGATGGAGGTGGGAATGGGCGTGCCCTCGAAATACTTCACCTTGCCGTCGCCCCCCGACAGGGCCTCGGCCGTGACGTTGTAGCGCGCCAGGCGCGACACCCCGCAGGCCACGAAATAGACCAGCACCACCCGGTCGTACAGGCCCTGCATGCCGCAGCCGTAGGCAATGATGGCGGGGGCCACGCCGAACGAGATCACATCGGCCAGGGAGTCCAGCTCCCGCCCCATGGCCGAACTCTGCTGGCGCCAGCGGGCCACGCGCCCGTCGATCACATCAAAAACCAGCGCGGCCAGCACCAGCGCACACGCAAAGTGCACATGGATGATGGCGTGCGTCTCAAGGTAGGAGATGACCGAGAACAGGGCCCCGACCCCACAGACCGCATTGCCCAGCGTGAACCAGTCGGCCAGGTGGAACTCGCGGATCATCGAAAAGCGTTTGGGGCGTTGCGCAGGCGTGGGCGTCATGGACAGGGCGCTCAAGGTGTGGATCGACCCCGATTATGGGTGGCCGGCCGCCGCCGCACGCTGGCGTGCGAAATCCACATACCAGTCCAGGCAGGCCGGGTTGGCCATCGCGTCCCGGTTGACGACCTTTTCCAGCGGCTGGCCCAGCAGCAGCTTCTTGATGGGCAGCTCCTGCTTCTTGCCGCTCAGGGTGCGCGGCACCTCGGCCACCTGGAAGATCGCGTCGGGCACAAAGCGCGGGCTCAGTGCCGTGCGGATCGCCGCATTGATGCGGCCGCGCAGCGCGTCATCCAGCGCGGTGCCGGGGCGCAGCACGACGAACAGCGGCATATCGCTGTCGCGGCCCAGGTATTCGAGGTCGATGACCAGGCTGTCGAGCACCTCGGGCAGGCCTTCGACGGCGCTGTAGATCTCGCTGGTGCCCATGCGCAGGCCGTGGCGGTTGATGGTGGCGTCGCTGCGGCCATAGATGGTGCAGCCGCCGTGGGCGCCCACCTTGAGCCAGTCGCCATGCCGCCAGACCGCGCCCATGGCGGCCGGGCCGTCGCCGCCACCAGGCCGGCGGCCGTGGCCGGGGGGGTACATGTCGAAATAGCTGGACAGATAACGGCTGCCCTCGGGGTCGCCCCAGAAGTACAGCGGCATCGACGGGATGGGCTGGGTGCAGACCAGCTCGCCGACCTCGCCCTGCACGGGCTGGCCCTCGGCGTTCCAGGCTTCGACGGCGGCGCCCAGCATGCGGCACTGCATCTCGCCGGGCACCTGCGGCAGCTCGCGGTGGCCGCCGATGAAGGCACCGCAGAAGTCGGTTCCGCCGGAGATGTTGACCCACCAAATGTCGCCCCCACGCTCCCCCACTGCGTGTGGGTCGCTGCCCCCCGAGGGGGCCTTCGCACCTTGGGGCGGCCCGGCGGTGCTCATGTCGTCCCCACGCTCCCCCACTGCGTGTGGGTCGCTGCCCCCCGAGGGGGCCTTCGCACCTTGGGGCGGCCCGGCGGTGCTCATGTCGTCCCCACGGATCGCCCGGAACTGCGCCGTGCCCCAGGCCTGGACTTCGGGCGACAGCGGCGAGCCGGTGCTGCCCAGGGCGCGGATGCGGGTCAGGTCGCCGCAGTCCGCCAGGCGCAGCCCGGCCTTCATGCAGTGGGCGTAGAAGGCCGCGCCCGCGCCGAAGAAGGTCACGCCCGTCTCGGCGGCAAAGCGCCACAGCGTGCCCCAGTCGTGCTGGTCGGGGCCGCCCTGGGGGTCGGGGCGCTTGGCGCCACCAGGGTTGCCGTCAAAGATCACGCAGGTGGTGCCGCCGAGCAGGCCCGCCACCTGGGCGTTCCACATCACCCAGCCGGTGGAGCTGTACCAGTGGTAGCGCTCGCCCCAGCTGTTGGGCGCATAGCTGCAGCCGATGTCGTTGTGCAGCACCCCCAGCTGCAGGGCGACCAGCACCATGCCGCCATGGCCGTGGACGATGGGCTTGGGCAGGCCGGTGGTGCCGCTCGAATAGACGATCCACAGCGGGTGGTCGAAGGGCAGCCAGGCGGGTTCGAAGGCAGCCACTTCGGCATCATTTCGGGCGACAACGTCCGTGTAGCCTACGGTATTTGCTATGTTTTTAGAAGCATCGAGATTGTTCACCCGCAGCACATGCTGCACGCTGGGCAGGCCGGCGCGCAGGGCTTCGAGCACGTCCGCGCGGTCGTGGTCCTTGCCGGCGTAGTGCACGCCATCGACGGCAATCAGCACCTTGGGCGTGATCTGCCGAAAGCGGTCCAGCACGGCATGGGTGCCCATGTCGGGCGCGCAGAGGCTCCAGACCGCGCCCAGGCTGGCCGTGGCCAGGAACGCCACCACGGTCTCGGGCACGTTCGGCAGGTAAGCGGCCACCCGGTCGCCGGGCTGCACGCCCTGGGCCTGCAGGTGCAGCGCCAGCGCCGCGACCTGGCGGCGCAGCGCGGGCCAGGCCAGCTCGCGGTGCAGGCCCTGCTCGTTGCGGCTGACGATGGCGGGCATGCCGGCCGCATGGGCCGCCTCCCCATGGCGCAGCACCTGCCGGGCGTAATTGACCTGGGCGCCCGGAAACCACTGCGCACCCGGCATCTGGTTGCAGGCCAGCGCGGCGCGGTGGGGCGTGGGCGACTCGATGGCAAAGTAGTCCCAGATGCTTTGCCAGAAGGCATCCAGGTCGGTGGTGGACCAGCGCCACAGGGCGTCGTAGTCCTCGAAGGCCAGGTCGCGCGTGGTGCGCAACCAGTCCTGGTAGAGCCGGATCTGGGGAACGGAAGGGGGCGCTGGGTGTGTCATGCTCCCAGCGTAGCGCCAGGCGCGTGCGCACCGCGTCACCGAGGCATCAGGGAGAAGCCCGGGGGGTACAACATCAGGGTTTACCCTGATACGGTCCAGGGGATTTGCTACGATCCCGGGTGGGGCCCCCAGCGCCATGGAGTGTCTGCGGGCAGGACCTTGTGTGTTTTTCTACGGAGTGCGTTCTCTCATGTCTCTGGCCGATCGGGTGCAGTACCCAGACTTTCATTCACGCATCATGTCGGCCGAAGAGGCCGCCGCCCTGATCCCGGCCAACGCCAATGTGGGCATGAGCGGCTTCACCGGTGCGGGCTACCCCAAGGCCGTGCCGCTGGCGCTGGCACAGCGCATCGAACGCGAACATGCACAGGGCCACCCGTTCCGCATCAGCGTCTGGACCGGCGCGTCCACCGCCCCCGAGCTGGACGGCGCCCTGGCCAAGGTCAATGGCATCGAGATGCGCCTGCCCTTCCAGTCCGACCCGATCTGCCGCGAGAAGATCAACACCGGCCAGATGCACTTCAGCGACATGCACCTCTCGCATGTCGCGCAGCACGCCTGGTTTGGCTTCCTGGGCCACCTGGATGTGGCGGTGGTCGAAGTGGCCGGCATCCTGCCCGACGGGCGGCTGATCCCGTCCACCGCCGTGGGCAACAACAAGACCTGGCTGGACCTGGCCGACAAGGTGATCCTCGAAGTGAACACCCAGGTGCCCGACAGGATGGAGGGCATGCACGACATCTACTACGGCACGGCCCTGCCGCCGCACCGCCAACCCATCCCGATGACGCACCCGCACGAGCGCATTGGCGAGCCCTATCTGCAGGTCGATCCGGCCAAGGTGGTGGCCATCGTGCCCACGCACCAAAGCGACCGCGACACCCGCTTTGCCGCGCCCGATGCGGTGTCGCAGAAGATTGCCAGCCACATCATCCACTTCCTGCAGGCCGAAGTGAGCAAAGGCCGCCTGCCCGCCAACCTGCTGCCGCTGCAATCGGGCGTGGGCAATGTGGCCAATGCCGTGCTGGCCGGCCTGCTGGACGGCCCTTTCGAGGGCCTGACGGGCTTCACCGAAGTGCTGCAGGACGGCATGCTCGACTTGCTGCGCGCGGGCAAGATGGTGTCGGCCTCGGCCACGGCGATTTCCCTGAGCACAACGGCGCTGGCCGATTTCCACGCGAACCTCGACTTCTACCGCGAGCGCATCCTGCTGCGCCCCCAGGAGATCAGCAACCACCCCGAGCTGGTGCGCCGCCTGGGCATCATCGCCATGAACGCGATGATCGAGGCCGACATCTATGGCAACGTCAACTCCACCCACATCATGGGCACGAGCATGATGAACGGCATCGGCGGCTCGGGCGACTTCGCGCGCAACGGCTACCTGTCCTTCTTCGTCACGCCCTCGGTGGCCAAGGACGGCAGCATCTCCTGCATCGTGCCCATGGCCTCGCACGTGGACCACACCGAGCACGATGTGCAGATCATCGTCACCGAACAAGGCCTGGCCGACCTGCGCGGCCACTCCCCGCGCCAGCGCGCCGAACTCATCATCGAGCACTGCGCCCACCCCGACTACCGCCCCGCCCTGCACGACTACCTGCAGCGCGCCCAGCAAGGCCCGGGCGGCAAGCACACCCCCCACCTGCTCGACGAAGCGCTCAGCTGGCACAGCCGGTATATGAAGACGGGCAGCATGAAGTGATGCGCAAGGCGGTGCCCCCATAATCGTCGGCTGAACCAAGCCAGGGCACCGTCTTTGCCACAGGAGACCGTTTGATCTTCCCCCTATCGATGCCAGAAGACCTGCAACGGTTGCGCGAAACCGTCGAACTGGAGTGCAAGCTCGCACAGGGACAAGACGGCCAGGGAGAGGTGCCCAAAGACTTCTGGCCGACCTACTCGGCCATGGCCAACACGCAAGGCGGCGTCGTGCTGCTGGGGGTGCGCGAGAAAGGCGGCGTGTTCTCGGTGGCCGGCTTGGCCAACCCGGCCAAGGTGCGGATGGACCTGTTCAACAACTTGAACAATCCCGCGAAGGTCAATGTCAACGTGCTTACCGACGCCGACGTCGAAGAACTGACACTGGAAGGCAAGGTCATCTTGCGGGTCAGGATTCCCCAGGCCAGCCGCAAACAACGCCCGGTATTCCTGAACAACCAGCCTCTGAGCCACAGCTACAAGCGTCTGAACGATGGCGACCGCCCATGCGACGAGGAAACCGTCAAACGGATGCTGGCAGAACAGGTGGAAGACGAGCGGGATGCACGCATCCTGCCCGGCTTTGGCTTGGCAGACATCGACCCCGAGAGCCTGCGCATCTACCGCCAAATGCTCAAGGACGAGAAGCCAGGCCATCCCTACCTGGAACAAGATGACCGTGCGTTTCTCACCAGCCTGCGTGCC
Source organism: Burkholderiaceae bacterium (assembly GCA_028685665.1). GTDB lineage: Bacteria > Pseudomonadota > Gammaproteobacteria > Burkholderiales > Burkholderiaceae_C > JAQUDN01. The sequence goes on from JAQUDN010000040.1 coordinate 5,247, forward strand.
TGGCGACAAGACCGGTCCACGGGGGCGTCCGGACTGACCCTTGCGGGTGTTTTGATGTTTGGCACCTGGACCGCCATTCAGGAAGCCTGCCCGCACTACTTTGTGGACTACCAGGAACGGCCCGAAGCCAAAACGGAACGCCGCTGGGTCGATCGGCTGGTGCCGGACGGCACCTGGACCGGCAATCTGTTCGAGTTCTTCCGCCGGGTGTATCGCAAGCTGGTGTCCGACCTGAAAGTGCCTTTCGAGCTGAAAGACGGCCAACGGCAAGAAGACACCCCGGTCCATGTGGCCTTGCGCGAGGCCTTGGTGAACACCCTGGTCCATGCGGATTACACAGGTCGGGTCTCTGTACTGGTCGTCAAGCGACCCGATATGTATGGTTTTCGCAATCCGGGGCGCTTGCGCTTGCCGCTGGAGCAAGTGATTCGCGGCGGCGAAAGCGATTGCCGCAACCGCATCCTGCACCAGATGTTCCTGATGATCGGCCTGGGGGAGCGTGGCGGTTCCGGCATGCCCAAAATCTACAGCGGCTGGAGCAGCCAGCACTGGCGCCAGCCACTGCTGCGCGAGAAGGAAGAGCCCGAACAAACCTTGCTGGAACTGCACATGCTGGACCTGCTGCCAGCCCCGGTGCTGGCCGACTTGCGGGCACGGCTGGGGGACCGGTTTGACAGCGCATCGCGCCTGGAACGCGTGATTCTGGCAACCGCCGCCATCGAGGGGGTGGTGAACCATGCGCGGGTCACGGAAATCTCAGAGGCCCATCCGCACGACCTGAGTGGCGCGCTGGCACGCCTGGAACGGGATGCTCTGCTGGAGTCCCAGGGCCCATCGCGGGGCAAGGTGTATCACCTGCCGGGATCAGAGCCTGTCTCCCCGGAGCAGGTGTTTGCACCAGCAGCCAGCTCCGGTAACAAGACTGCCAGCTCCGGTAGTAAGGCCATCAGCTCCGGTAACAACGGCGATGCCCACGCCAGCGAAGGCCTTGCCCCTTCCGACAAGGCGGGGACAGAAACACCCCCGGCGGGAGGCTTGACGCCCCGCCGGGACGCCCACGGCTGCCTGCTGTCGCCCTTGCTGGATGCACCGATCGTGGACGAGCTCTGCGCACTGTCCGAGGCATTGCGGCTGGATCTACAGACACGTGCGGCGCTGCCGCGGGCCAAGAAACGCCTGGACCGCGACACCATGGCCACCGTGATTCTGTCGGTGTGCGAAGGCCGCTATGTCCGGCTGAGTGTGCTGGCCGAGCTGTTCCAACGCGATGCGGATGGCCTGCGCAAAAGCCATCTGGATGCTTTGGTCAAAGACCACCGCATTCACCGCGCCTTTCCAGGCACCCCCACCCATGAGATGCAGTCGTACCGGGCGGCCCCAGGCCATCCCTGACAACGCATCTGGCAGGAGCTGAGGCGGGCCCCTCCCACCCCCTGGCGATACACCGGCCGCAGAAGGCCCGGGGCGATGGGCCCGCCCGACCTCCGCGACACACCGGACCGCCAGCGCACAGGATAATCCGCGCCATCGTTTCCACTGCCCCCAGGACGCCCATGACCCTCTGGAAAAAACCGATGTCGCTGGACAGCATCCACGCCAGCAACGCCCACACCGCCGCCGCCCACCTGGGCATTGAATTCACCGAGATCGGCGACGATTTTCTGCGCGGGCGGGTGCCGGTGGACCACCGCACCAAGCAGCCCTTTGGCATCCTGCACGGCGGGGTCAGCGTGGTGCTGGCCGAGACCCTGGGGTCGGTGGCGGCTTTTTACGCCTGCCCCGAAGGCCACCGCGGCGTGGGCCTGGACATCAACGCCAACCACATCCGTTCGGTCACCGAGGGCTGGGTGACGGGCACGGCCCGGGCGGTGCACATTGGCCGCACCACCCAGGTCTGGCAGATCGACCTGGTCAACGAGGCGGGCGAGACCACCTGCGTCTCGCGCATCACCATGGCCATCCTGGCACCGCGCTGAAATCTGCGGCTTTGAGGGCTCCAGGGCAAGACCCATCTGCCTTGTAAGCTATTGAATTAATATCAAACGCTCCCCACCCTCAGCCCCACCCGACCCCGAACAGGCGCAGGCCCCAGGCCCCCAGCAGCCAGGCGATGACCCCGGTCCACGCGGCGGGGCCCCAGCGGCCCAGGGGCAGGCGGCGGCCGGTGCCGGCCTCGACCAGGCTGCACAGCGCCCAGACCGACAGCAAGCCCAGCAAAGGCACCGCCCCCGGGTGGGCCTGCCAGGCGGCCCCCCACTGGCCCTGCAGGAGCGCCGCGCAGGCATGGGTGCCGCCGCACAAGGGGCAGGGCAAGCCGGTCAGCCACCGAAAAGGGCAGGCCAGGGCGGGCCCGGAGGCCAGCAGCCAGGGGGTGGACGCCAGGGCCAGCGGCCAACCCAGGCCCAGGGTCCAGCGCCACGGGCGCGCGCCGGGGCCCAGGGCAGCGGGCTCAGCCGACAAACACGGCCCCCGCGTCCTCGGTCAGCTGCCGGGCCAGGGTGTGCATGCCGATCATGGCGATCGGCAGGGTCAGGAACACGCCCACACCGCACAGGAGCGAACCCAGCGAGCCCACAAAGCCCAGCACCAGCATGGACACAAAAGCCGTGAGGAAATGTGGCCGGACGGCCGCCCAAGCGCCCTGGAACGCCGCCACGCCGTCGCGTTGGCCCCGCGCCACCAGAAAGGCCGACGTGGGGATCAGCGCCAGCACCAGCAGCCCCGGAAAAAAGCACAGAAAAAAGCCCAGCCAGACGACGATGCTGCTGATCAGCACCGCCAGCAAGGCGGGCACGAAGTCATCGAAGCCCCGGAACACGTCCCCGAGGCGGGCCTGGCCGCCCTGGGTTTCCTGGTCGATCATCCGCATATAGCCGACCAGCATCGGGCCGTAGAGCAAGCCCATGCTCATGCCGCCCACGATGCCGACCAGCGCGGTGGCCCCGATGTGGGTGAACGGGTTCTTTTTGAAAAGCGCCATGCCCGTTGACAGACAGGCGCCCAGATCGGGAGTGGCCATGGTCCAGAGTCCTGCAAGTGGAAGAACCGGGCCAGTGTAGAGCCCCCTGGAGGCAGGCGGCGCCGCGCGTCAGTCGGGTGTGGCCTGCGCCAGGCGCTCGCTTTTCCAGTACACATCGTCGCCACCGTCCATGCGGTTGAGCACGCGGGCCAGCACGAAAAGCAGGTCCGACAGGCGATTCAGGTACTGGCGCGGGGCCTCGTTCAGCGCCTCTTCGTTGCCCAGCGCCACCACCATGCGCTCGGCGCGGCGGGCCACGGTGCGGCAGACATGCGCCTGGGCCGCGGCGCGGGTGCCGGCGGGCAGGATGAACTCCTGCAGCCGGGGCAGCTGGGCGTTGTAGGTTTCCAGCGCGGCATCGAGGGCCAGCACGGCCTCGGCCTTGAGCAGCTCGAAGCCGGGGATCGACAGCTCGCCGCCCAGGTTGAACAGCTGGTGCTGCACCTCGACCAGCAGCGTGCGCACGTCGCCGGGCAAGGGCTCGCACAGCAGCAGGCCGATGTGGGAGTTGAGCTCGTCCACATCGCCCATCGCATGGATGCGCAGGCTGTTCTTGGAGACGCGCTGGTTGTTGCCCAGGCCGGTGGTGCCGGCATCGCCGGTGCGGGTGGCGATCTGGGTGAGTCGGTTGCCCATGGGGTGCTGCCTTCGTTGAAACGGGAAAGCCGCCATTGTGCGAGAGCGTGCGCGCCCCGGCCTGGACCGGGGCCAGAGCCCCCGGTCCAGGCCAGCCCTCTGGCCTCAGTTCAGAACCAGCTTGCCCAGGTTGAACAGCCAGGTTTCCCCGTTGTTCTCGTCCACGCCGTCGTTGTCGTTGACCAGCAGCACCTCGCCATTGGCCAGCACGGCCAGGCCCTCGATCTTTTCCACGACCAGGCCCTTGGTGGTACGCAGGTCGGGCAGCACATCGCGCACCAGGGTCTTGCCCAGGGTGGCGCCATTGGCCACGCCGGTCAGGTCGATGCGGTAGAGCTTCTTGATGCGGGCATCGGGGCCGCCCTGGTTGTCGCGCTCGATCACCAGAAAACGGTTGTTGCCCAGCGCGGTCAGGTCCGACAGGCCCACCCAGCCCTTGTTGGGGGACGTGACCGCGTCCAGCGGGTAGAACATGAACTGCCAGGTCTTGGCGGCCAGGTCGTACACGCCGATGCGCGGCTGGGTCTCGCCCGCCCAGGCGCGCTGGAAGGCCACCACCAGCTTGCCGTTGGACTCGGCAATGCCCTCGAAGCCAAAGCGCTGCTGCCTGGCGTTCACGTCGGCGGGCAGCTGGATGACCTCTTCGATCACGCCCGTGGCCGAGAGCTTGAAGACCAGGTTGGCCGTCAGCACCGGACGGGCGGCCTCGCCCACCGTGCCCGCGCCTTCGGACGCGATCCAGAAACCGCCGCTCGAAGCCAGCGCAATGCCTTCGGGGTCGAGGTTGACGCTGCCGTCGGCGTTCACCATCGCGGCCAGGTCGGTGGCGTCGAAGGCGTTGGCGTCCTTGGCGGCGGGCAGCACGGCGGCCAGGGCCGCGATCTTGCCGTTGGGGTCGGTGATGCGGATCTCGCGGCGCAGGCTGGCGGGCTTGGCGCTGGTGTCGATCTCGAAAATCCGGTTGCCCCGGAAGAAGCTGTCATCGATGCCATACACCACGGACCCAGTGGGCGCCGCGACCAGGCCCGACAAGGCCGACCAGGGAATCGGCGTGCCGTCGGCGCGGTTGACCGACTGGATCGTGGGGTAGGCGGCGGGCGCGCTCTGGTATTGGTAGATGTTGAGCGCGGAACGCAGGGTCGGGCTGGTGGCGCGGTCGTCGTTCTCGCTGGCCGCGATCAGCAGGTTGCGGGACGGTATGGCCAGCACGCCCTCGGGCGCCAGCGCTGCAGGCAGCACCTGCTTGAAAACGGGCTGGTTCTTCTGGCCCATGTCATAGACCGCGACCACGCTGGAGCGCTCGGAGGCGACAAACAGGTAGTCGGTGCCCTCAAAACGGCCAAAGGCCACGTTCTCGGGCTCGTTGCCCTTGGCATCGGAGCGCTTGTCGTTGGTATGGCCGATGCGGGCCACCAGGTGCTCCAGGGTGTTGCCGGCGTCGTAGGCCACGGTGCCATCGGTATGGAAGATCGAGAAACCCCGGCTGCCGCCATTCAGGTCGCCTTCGTTGGCGGTGGCGAACTGGGTCTTGGAGAACCAGGTCACGCCATCGGGCTCGCGCAGGCGGTTGGCCTGGGTTTGCGTCAGGCTGACGAGGTTGGGGCGCGGGGCATCGGTCAGATCGACCTGGGTCAAAGTGACCGCGCCGGCGCTGAAGTGGCGGACCACCTTGCCCGTGGGCAGATCGACCAGCACGAGGTGGTTGTTTTCCTGCATCGTGACCACGGCCACGTTGTCGTCGTTGATGGAGACGTACTCGGGCTCGGCATCTTCGGGGTACAGCGCGGCCAGGCCCTTGAGGTCCACCACCCGGGTCTTCCAGGTCGATGGGGCGCCCACCGTGTCCACGATGGTCAGGTAGCCCGAGGGCGCCTGGGGCGGAGCGCCATTGCCCAGGGTTTCGTCGCGCTCGTTCTCGATCACCACGGCGACATACCGGCCATCCTTGCTACGCGCCACCGAGTCCGGCTGGCCGCCCAGCTGGATTTCGGTGACCACGCTGCGCTGGGCCATGTCCACCACCACCAGCTTGCCCGACACGTTGGTGAAGTTCTGCGAGGTGTTCACCGCCACCAGCGCATGGGCCCCCAGCACGGTGACCGAGGTGGGCTCGCCACCCATGTCCAGGCGGCCCAGCGGCTTGGGGTTGGCGGGATCGACGATGTCCACAAACCCGATCTCGCCCTTGAGGCTGTTGGTGTAGACCAGGGTCATGCCGTCTTCGCTGGCGGCCACGATCTCGGCGGCCGTGGGGGTGTTGTCCTCGCACGAGGCGCCCACCTGCGAGCAGACCGCAAAGGTGGCGGTGCGGTTGAAGAACTTGCCGGGCTGGCTGACCGAAGGCAGGTCCCCGGAGGCCCCATCGCCGCCGCAGGCGACCAAAAGCCCGGACAAGACCACCCCTGTGGCGCGCGCGATCAACGTCTTTTTCATGGGTCCCCCCGATATGCCAAAGACGCGAGCCTAGGGGTGGCGTGTGACCTTTTCTTGACAGCCGGCCTGCCGTGGCACGCAGGCGACAGGCCCGGGGCAGCGCCCGCGGCCGGGTTCAGCCGGGCGGCTCGGTGGGCGGCGCCTGCGCGCGGACAAAGGCCTCGAATTCCGCCAGGGGCAGGGGGCGGCTGAACAGATAGCCCTGGTAAACGTAGCAACCCAACTCCGCCAGGCGCGCCTGCTGGGCCTCGATTTCCACGCCCTCGGCGATCACCTCGATCCCCAGGCTTTGCGCCAGGGCCACGACCATCTGGGCAATCGCAGCGTCGTTGGGGTCGGTGAGGATGTCCTTGACGAAGCCCTGGTCGATCTTGAGCTGGTCCAGCGGCAGGCGCTTGAGGTAGGACAGCGAGGAGTAGCCGGTGCCAAAGTCGTCCAGCGAGAAATGCACGCCCCGGGCGCGCAGCAGCAGCATCTTGTGGATGATTTCCTCGACGCTGGTGGCCAGCATGCTCTCGGTCAGCTCCAGCTTCAGGCGCTGGGGGCGGGCCCCGGTGCGGTCGAGCAGCCCCAGGACCTCGTCCACGAAGTGGGCCTGGTGAAACTGGCGTGCGCTGACGTTGACGGAGATCGTCAACGGCTCCAGGGCCGGCACCGTGGCCCAGTGCGCCAGCCGTTCGCAGGCCGTCTCCAGCACCCAATGCCCGATCGACAGGATCAGGCCCGAGGTCTCGGCCACGGGGATGAACTCGGCGGGCGAGACCCGGCCGCGCTCGGGGTGGTGCCAACGCAGAAGCGCCTCGGCCCCCTGCAAGCGCCCCTGCGGCCCCACCTGGGCCTGGTAGTGCAACTCGAACTGCTGGGCCGCCACGGCCTTGCGCAGATCGCGCTCCAGCAAGGCATGGTGGTCCACGCTGGTCTGCATCTCCGGATCGAAGAAGCGCAAGGTATTGCGCCCGGAGGCCTTGGCCCGGTACATGGCCAGATCGGCCTGCTTGAGCAGCACATCGCTGGCGGTGGCATCGCCCACCGACAGGGCCACGCCGATGCTGGGGGTGCAATGGTGCAGGTGGCCTTCGAGCGGATAGGCCTGGTTGAGCGAGGCCAGGATTTTTTCGCCCACCAGCTCGGCGCGCTGGGCGGCTTCCTGGGAGTTCTCGCCCAGGCCTTCGAGCATCACGACGAATTCGTCCCCGCCCAGGCGGGTCACGGTGTCTGCCAGGCGCACACAGGCCAGCAGGCGCTGCGCCACCTGCTGCAGCAGCACATCGCCCACATCGTGGCCTTGCGTGTCGTTGAGCGTCTTGAAATTGTCGAGGTCGATGAACAGGATCGCGCAGCACTGGTGGCTGCGCCGGGACCGCACCAGGGCGTGCTCCAGGCGGTCCTGGAACAGGCGGCGGTTGGGCAGCTGGGTCAGCGGGTCGTAGTAGGCCAGGCGGTGGATCTCCCGCTCGGACTCCTTGGAATGGGTGATGTCGCGCGCAATCGTGGACGCCCCGATCACCACGCCCCGCTCGTCCTGCACGGGAGAAATGGTCGAGGAAATATCGATCAGCTGGCCGTTCTTGTGGCGCCGCACGGTCTCGAAGTGCGAGACCCGCTCGCCCCGGGCGATCCGGGCCAGGATTTCCGGTTCTTCGCTGGTCCGGTCGGCCGGGATCAGCATCTGCATGGGCTGGCCGATGACCTCCTCGGCACGGTAGCCAAAGGTGCGCTCGGCCCCGGGGTTCCAGCTGCTGATGATGCCTTCCAGGGTCTTGCTGATGATGGCGTCGTCGGTGGAGTCCACGATGGCCTTGTACTGGCGCAGCTCCAGCTTGGCCAGGTGCTCCTGGGTTTCGGCCAGCCAGGCCAGCACGCTGTCCTGGCGCTGCGGCGGCACCGTGATCGTGGCAGCAAAGTCGCCGCTGCCCAGGCGGGCGATGGTCTCGTGCAGCTCGGGCACGGAACACCCCAGGATGGCATAGAGCTGCCGGTTGATCTTCCACAGCAGGAACAGCAGCAGCAGCCCCAGCAGGACCAAGGCCAGGCGCATCTGCGCAGCACTGGCTTCGGCCTTCTGCACGGCCTGGAGCGTGCGCTGGTTCACCATGCCATCGAACTCGCTGATCGGCTGCATGATGTCGACCTTGGCGTGGTGGAAACGGTCGTCGTGCAGCATCTGGATCGCCTTCAGGCGCTTGGCGGGGTCGGGCGGCCGGTCGGCCTCGACCAGCGCAATCGCGGCCAGCTCCAGGCCCGCCAGCGCATCCGAGTTCGCCTTGGATTCGGCCAGTTTGGCGAACTCCTGGTCCGTGAACCCCGCCTGGCGCATCAGGTCCAGCAAGGGAATCGCCTGCCCGGTGGTCGACGTTCCCTGGAGGCCCTCGGCATGGAAATCCCAGTAGGACGGGCCGTAATCGGGCGGGCGTGGCGCCGTGCCATACCGGATGGCCAGCGCCTGCTCGAACTGCCGCTTGAACAGCTCCTGGCCGGTGATCACATAGGTGCGCACCAGGCGGGTCAGGTCGTTCGAGGACTGGCGCAGCTCCTGGGCCAGCAAAGTGGACTTCAGGCGCGTCTCGTTGGCGCGCTCCAGCTGGCCTTCGGCGCGGGCATACAGGACAAAGCTGGCCACGAACGCCACCATCGCGGCCAGCATCAGCAGCAGGTAGAGAGAAAACGTGGAGGGGGTCTTTCGGAGGTTTTTCACGCGGTATGCCCTGAAGCGAGCCCAGTGGGCCGTATCACGCTGCCATCCCAGCATGGCAGGTATTCTGACCGGCTTGGCCACCGATGGCAGACCAGGGCCATTCCGCAGTATTCTCTGCCCCCACCGGAGACCGCCATGAACGCCCCTATTGCCCCGTCCCAACTGCTTCCCCTCGTCCAGCCACGCCCCGTGCCCGCGGAGCTGCTCGGCGCGCTGACCGCCCGCTTCGGCGCCCAATGCTCCACCGCCCTGGCGGTGCGCGAGCAGCATGGCCGCGACGAATCGGCCTTCACGACCGTGCCGCCGCCCGCCGCCGTGGTGTTTGCCGAAAGCACCCTGGACGTGCAGGACGCCGTGCGCCTGGCCAGCCAGTACGAGGTGCCCGTGATTCCGTTTGGCGTGGGCAGCTCGCTGGAAGGCCACCTGCTGGCCGTGCAGGGCGGCATCAGCATCGATGTCTCGCGCATGAACCAGATCGTGTCGGTCGACGCCGACGACCTCACCGTCACGGTGCAGGCCGGCGTCACGCGCAAGCAGCTGAACGAAGCCATCAAATCGACCGGCCTGTTCTTCCCCATCGACCCCGGCGCCGACGCCACCCTGGGCGGCATGAGCGCCACGCGCGCCAGCGGCACCAATGCCGTGCGCTACGGCACCATGCGCGAAAACGTGCTGACGCTGCAGGTGGTCACCGCCCAGGGCGAGTGCATCCACACCGGCTCGCGCGCCAAAAAAAGCAGCGCGGGCTACGACCTGACCCGCCTGTTCGTGGGCAGCGAAGGCACGCTGGGCATCATCACCGAGGTCACGGTCAAGCTCTACCCGCTGCCCGAGGCCGTGTCGGCGGCGGTCTGCTCGTTCCCGAGCATCGAAGCCGCCGTGCGCACCACCATCCAGACCATCCAGCTGGGCGTGCCGATTGCGCGCGTGGAACTGATCGACGGCAACAGCGTGCGCATGGTCAACCAGTACTCCAAGCTCAGCCTGCGCGAAGAACCCATGCTGCTGATGGAATTCCACGGCTCGCCCGCCGGCGTGAAGGAACAGGCCGAGACCGTGCAGGAGATTGCCGCCGAACAAGGCGGCCAGGCCTTCGAATGGGCCACCACCCCCGAAGAGCGCACCCGGCTGTGGACCGCGCGCCACAACGCCCTGTATGCCGCCATCCAGAGCAAGCCCGGCTGCAAGGCCATCAGCACCGACACCTGCGTGCCGATCAGCCGCCTGGCCGACTGCCTGCTCGACTCGGTGGCCGAAGCCGACGCCAGCGGCCTGCCCTACTTCCTGGTCGGCCATGTGGGCGACGGCAACTTCCACTTCGGCTACCTGATCGACCCCGACAGCACCGAGGAGCGCGCCACCGCCGAACGCCTGAACCACGCCCTGGTGCACCGCGCCCTGCGCCTGCAAGGCACCTGCAGCGGCGAACATGGCGTGGGCCTGCACAAAATGGGCTTTCTGGTGGACGAAGCCGGCGAAGGCGCGGTGGAGATGATGCGCACCCTCAAACGCGCGCTCGACCCCAAAAACATCCTCAACCCCGGCAAGATCTTCACGCTCTAAGCCACGGCCCCTCACAGCCCATGGGCCCGCAAGGCCCGCCCCATTGACGGAATACGCTATTTATTCAATAGCACAAACCGCTGATCGGACGGGTCTTGCAGGCCGACTTCTCCCCTGGCCGGCCCCACCGCCCCCCTGCCCTCCATGCCCCCGTCCCGCTTTGCCCCCATCGACGCCCTGCGGGGCCTGGCAGCGCTGTTGGTGGTCTGGCTGCATGTGACCGAAGTCTTCGTGCAGCTGCCGGTGCGCCCGGCCGGGTCCTGGCTGTACGACATCGCGGCCGCCGTGGACACGGGCCGCATCGGGGTGGTGCTGTTTTTTGCGATCAGCGGCTTCGTCATTCCGTCCAGCCTGCCGCCGACGGCCCCGGGCGCCGTGGGCCCGGCGCTGCGCGTGTTTGCGGTGCGCCGGTTCTGGCGGCTGTTTCCGGCCTACTGGGCCTCGCTGGCCGGCGCGGCCGGCATGGCCTGGTGGCTGCAAGCCCCGCTTCCCCTGCACACCCTGCTGGCCAACCTGGGCATGCTGCAAGGCTGGTTTGGCGTGCCCGACGCCCTGGGCCTGTACTGGAGCCTGCGCCTGGAATGGGTGTTTTATGTGCTGTGCGCCGGCCTGTTCTGCGCGGGGGCCCTGCACCGGCCGGGCGCACTGGCCGGGGCCCTCGTCGCCTGCGGGCTGGTGGTAGTGGGCGCCGTGGCCGCCCGGGCCTGGGCCCCGCCCGGGACGGCCTGGCCCCCAGCGCTGGTGTATTTGCCGCTCTACAGCCTGTTCATCGCCACCATGTTCTGGGGCGCGCTGTTCCGCCGCTGGCACGAGCTGCGCGCATCGGGCACCGGCGCGGGGTTCTCGCCCGGGGTGCGGGTGCTGTTCTGGCTGTTCCCGCTCGGCATCGGCCTGGGGCCCCTGTGCGTGCCCCTGCTGCAGCACTGGGTGCCGGCGGCCGCCGCAGCCCCCCTGTGGAAGATGGCCGTGGCACAGGCGCTGGGGCTCGGGCTGTTCCTGCTGCTGGCCACGCGCTGGCGGCAGCCCGGCCGGCTCTGGACCTGGCTGGGCCGCGTGAGCTATTCGCTCTACCTCTTCCACCCCCTGGTGTTTTACCCCCTGTTCGTGGCCGTGCAGAGCGGCCACTGGCCCTGGCTGGCCGGCGCCCCCATGGCCGCCTACCTGGCGCTCAGCCTGCTGGGCAGCATCGCCCTGGCCGCCGCCGTGTACCACGGGATCGAGCAACCGGCCCTGCGCTGGAGCCGGCGGCTGACCGCCCGATAATTTGCGGCCGGCCTGCGCCGCCTGCTGCCGCCGCTTGCGCCCGCCCCTTTCCCGAGACCCCGCCCATGACCTCCCCGCTCCGCATTGCCCTGGCCACCGGCGCCACCATGGCCAAGCACGGCCCCGAAACCCACTGGCTCGTCGCCGCGCTGGCCGAGTTGGGCGTGGCCGCCGACGTGCAGCCCTGGGACGCCGCCATAGCCTGGTCCGCCTACCCCCTGGTCGCCGTGCGCACGCCCTGGGACTACTTCCAGCGCCTGCCTGAATTCCTGGCCTGGGCCGAGCGCACCAGCGCGCAGACCCGCCTGGTCAACCCGCTGTCGGTGCTGCGCTGGAACAGCCACAAAGGCTACCTGCGCGAGCTGGCCGAGCACGGCATCGCCACCGTACCCACCCGCTGGCTGGACCACCGCCCCGGCCTCAGCGCCGAAGCCGGCCTGCCGCAGGCGCACGCCGAGCTGCTGGCCCTGCGCGCCCAGGGCTGGGAGGAGCTGGTCGTCAAGCCCGCCGTGTCGATCGGCGCCATCGGCGCGCTGCGCGCCCGCGCGGACGACCCCGCTTGCGCCGCCCACCTGGCCGCGCTGCGCGCCGAGGGCGATGTGCTGGTCCAGCCCTACCTGCCCAGCCTGGCCGAGCAGGGCGAGGTCTCGCTGGTGTACTTTGGCGGCGCGTTCTGCCACGCCCTCCGCAAACGCCCCGCCGCCGGCGACTTCCGCGTGCAGGACATGTACGGCGGCACCGTCGAGGCCTGTACCCCCACCGAGGACGAAACCGCCCTCGCCGCCCAGGCCCTGGCCCGCACCCCCGAACCCACCACCTACGCCCGCGTGGACCTGGTCCGCCTGCCCGACGGCCGCCCGGCGGTGATGGAGCTGGAACTCATCGAGCCCGAGCTGTTCCTGGGCGCGGCCCCCCAGGCGCCGGGGCGGTTTGCGGGGGTGTTGAAGGCGCTGTTGCAGGGGGTGGGTCGCCATCCAATCGGATAGCAACGACCGCCCTGCCCCATGGGCCTGGAGGCCAAAACCCTCCCAACTTCGAGGGGGCTTGAGGGAGCCCTCAATGCTCCACGTCGGTGCACCCACAGAACGCCGCAAGCCTGTGGATGGCATCGTTCAGGCCGGCAAAAAACGGCGCCGCAGGCGCCACGCCGGGCTCCATGTGCAGCCTGACGACCTTCAAGCGGTTCGCAGCCCGCTCGGCCTTGCAGTCCATCCGGCCCACCACGTTTCCTTGCCACACCACCGGCAAACAAAAATAGCCATATACCCGCTGGGCTGGCGGTACGTAGCTCTCCAGCCGGTAATCGAAGTCGAACAATTGCTTTAAACGTTCGCGGTGGATCACCGCATTGTCAAACGGCGAGAGCAGCTGGACTGCTGCGCTGGCTTCGGCAGGACGGCCTGTGGCCCACGCAGCCCTTGCGACATAGGTGTCTGGCAGCGCGGGCCCGTCCAGTCGCACCAGATCGCCCTGGTCGCAACGGGACTGCAAGAGATCTCGCATGGCAGCGCGCAACCGCGGGCCCGTACGCAGATGCAGCAGCTGTTTCCACGTGACGATTCCGTGGGCACGCACGGTGCTGTCCAGGAGGTAGGTCGCCATTTCATCGATCGATGGCTCTCGCAGGTCCAGGCCCTGGGGCAGGCATTGTTCCGGCAGCACATAGTGTTTCTCCATGCCCTTGCGCTCGCGAACCATCAGCTCACCCTGCATGAAGAGCTTGTCGAGCGCACGCCGGCCGGGCCCATGGTCCCACCACAGGCCCTTCGCTTTGGCACGCTCTTTCAGGTAGCGCGTGCGCAACACCCCTTCACCGCGCACACGGGCCAGGATTTCGGCCATCAGCCGGGGATCGACGCTCCGGAAATAAGGGCTCTCGCCACGCCGAAAAGACAGCATGCGTGGCAACGCAAAACGGTAATCACGCACCGGCAGGTAGGCGGCCGCATGGAACCAGTACTCGAAAATCTGCCCGCTGCAGGTCAGCTGGTTGAGAAAGTCCCGGCAATACCCTGGAACCCGATTCCACAGCACATGATGGTGCGCGCGCTCCACGACAGACAAGGTGTCGATCTGCACATAAGCCAAATGCTCCACCGCGCGCAAGGTGCCCTCAAGCCCCTGACCGAATGACGGGCCTGGCCCCAGACCTTGGTGCGCCAGCGCCAGTGGCCGCCAATAGGAGGGTTGCGATGGAGTGGGCATGTTCACGCGCTCATGGAAGGAGAAAGGACAACGGCCGGGTCTGGCAAAGCCGCATTCGACTGATCGGCCCTGCAGCCCCGTAGCGGCGATCCTCTCAGGGCCTGTTCATGGACGAACTCATGGAAAAGCGGGGCCAACGGCAAGGGGTCATCGAAGCCGTTCGCGGCCACGGGGAATGACGCCTTGCTTGAAGTCCCCTCGCCCAGAGCGCTCGAAGCGTGGGGGCGGAAGCCCTGAGGCAGCCGACAGGCATTCCTGCACGCCGGCGGCGGCCTGGTTGTCGATGGCCGGCCCGACTTCCTCCCGGAAGAAGCCCGGCAAGGCGCTGGCCGCGATGTGGCCCATGCGCTCTTCGAGGTGTTCCTGGAAGTACCTCGCCAGCGAGGCCAGGGCTTCAGGCCGGCTTGCCTTGGGGAGCTCGATGGCCATGGGCGCTTTCCGCGCAACGGCGGCAGATGCAGGCCTTGCCCTGGTGCTCGGGCGGTACGGCGGCGAGCAAGGAGGCGGAGAAATCCACGTTCCGGCACCAGCAGTCGACGTCAAACGACCCCGCCGCGGAGGCCGCGCAGGCGTTGGTTTGGCCGCAGAGGGGGCAATGCGGGGCTTGGAGCGGGGCAGTGGGCAGGGTTTTCATGCTGCGGCGATCGTAAAGGCAAGAGCGGGCAAGGCAAGGCGGATGGCGCTTGCGCCCAGCCGGTGTGGGGCCGGGGCGCGAATGCGCCGACCTTACTGCCCGCTGAGCCGTTTGCCAAACGAGACCGCATAGGCCGGCGAGCGGAAGCGCAGCACGGGGTCGTTCGTGGGGGCGATGCCGTCGGCCATGCGCATGGGATCGAAGTTCACCGGCTCGCAGGCCGCCCCTTTTTGCGGCATGGCGCTGGTGATGCTGAGCGTGCCCGCCTTGAACTCCTGGCGCTCCTTGGGCCACAGCTGGGTCGGGTCGTCCTCCGGGTCGCCGGGCTGGCCGAGGGTGACCACCATGTCCCAGCGGGCCGGCCCTTGGCGGGTGCGCTCGATCAGGGCCTTTTCCAGGAAGTGGGCGCCGGCGGTCTTCATCTCCGCATCGCTCAGGCGCTGCTCGCCGTCCTGTGGCACGAAACGCCAGCGCACGAGCGTGACCTGGTCCTGCGGGCCCATGAACTTGAAGGTGTGGATGCCCCAGTACGCGCTGTGGGCATAGCTGGCGGGGGGGTTGTGGTCGGCCAGGTACTGCGCCTGGGCCAGGTTGTCGGGATGGCTGGCCTTGAACGCCTTGATTTTTTCCGGATCGGGTTTGCCGGTGGCCGGATCGGGCCGGGTGGCACGCATCAGATCGAGAAAGGTCTGGGGATGGGCGGCGCCGAACATGGGCGTATTGAGCAGGGTGATGTGGTGCAGCTGCCCGCCGGGCAGCTGGAACTGCAAGGCCATGCCACGGCCGCTCTTGGCCGTGTCGGGAACCTGGGGGTTGCCGCCAGAGAGCGAGAAGCGCGCCACCACGGGCAGGGGCTTGCCGGAAAACAGGGGGGAGCGGGAATAGCGCGCGGCGTCCGCCGTGCCCACGAATTCGCCCACGGCGCACGTGCCCTTGGTGTGGTTGCGGCGTTGCCCGGGGGTGCTGCCGAAAGTGCCTTCGATGGCCTCGACCACCTGGGGTGCGGTGACTTCGGGCTCGGCCGATACCGCTGGCAGCGTGGCCAGCGCCAGGCAGGTGAGCGCCGTGTGGCGGTGCAGGGATGAAATCATGGGTCTTCCTTTTGTCCAATGGTTTGCAAAGCTAGCGGCGTTCCAGCTGGTCGTAGACCGCCGTGGCGATGCGCGACAGTTCGTTCTTGGGCAGCCCGGCCGACAAGGCGTAGCCAAAGTGGCCGTCGATCCAGTAGAAAACGTTGACCGGGCCTTCCCGGGCGAAACGGAACGCGGTGTCCTGGTTGCCCGGGATTTCCGCGCTGACGTACAGCGTGAGCCGCTGGCCGCTGGTGTCGTGGTATATGAACTGCGCCACCGGCCCCCGGGCGCCCGGCAGCAGCCGGCCGCCGATCAACTCATAGCCCAGACGGCCCAGCTGCGGGGGACGCACCGGGGTTCCCAGGCGCTTGGAGAGCCAGGTCACGAGCTGCTCTTCCTGCTCGGCGCCGACCTCGACCGGGCGCCGCACGTCGGGGCTGTACACCACGTGGGCAATGGCGGCCTGCCGCGGCAGGGCCGCGCGCACGGCCAGCGTTTCCGCCGGCTGGTAGTGGCCATGCGCGCCCCAGCCGATGGCGCCGCTGACCAGGGCAATCGCAACCCCTGCCGCGATGCGTTGCAGGGACCAGCGCGGCCACCACGACGACGGCGGGGGCTGGCGGGCGGCGGGACCGGAGGCTGCCAGCGCCCGCAGGGCCTCGGGCAGGGGCTGTGCCAGGACCGGGTCGAACAGCGCATGCAGCGCGCGCTGGTCTTGCGCGTAGGCCTGCAGCCGCGCGGCAGCCTCCGGATGGTCGGCCAGGTAGGCTTCCATCGCCTCGGCCTGGGCGGGGGGCAGCGCCCCATCGAGATAGGCGTGCAGATCGGCTTCGGTGACTACGGCTTGGTTCATCGTACGACTCGCAGTTGGGGCGCTGATTCCTGGCCCGCCAGAAGGTGTCGCAGGCGCTCACGCCCCCGGGCCAGGCGCGACATGACCGTGCCGATGGGAATGTCCAGCGTGGCGGCGACTTCCGCGTAGCCCAGCCCCTCCAGGCCGACCAGCAACAGCACGGCGCGCTGCTCCTCGGGCAGCTGGGCCAGGGCCCTGGCCAGGTCGGCCAGTTCGCGCTGATCGGTCTGCGTGGCACGCACCGGCACCTCGAGCGCTTGCGTATCCAGGAAGGTCAGCGGCGGGCCGGGGCGGCGCAGCTGGTCCACCCGCAGGTTGTGCATGATGGACAGCAACCAGACGGCCAGGTCGCTGCCGGCGCGCCACTGGGCGGCCCGTGTCCAGGCCCGCATCGCAATCATCCTCCTTACCGCCGCCGGATGTGGCGCCAAGAAGGCCCATCCTGTCATCGGCGTCGTACAGCTTGCGGAGCATATCGCGCTTGATCAGAGCTTTGAAGGCTTCCAAAAGGCCTTA
>JAQUDN010000196.1 GCA_028685665.1 Burkholderiaceae bacterium
AGCACCTGGGCTTCGCGGCCGGTGAGCTTGGAGAGCAGGGCGTCGCGGCTGGCGGCCTGCTGGTGTCCGGCAAAAGCTTCCCGCGCACATTCGAGCATGCGCTCGACCAGGCCGACCAGTTCTTCTTCTTTGAACGGTTTCTGGATGAAATCGAGGGCGCCTTTCTTCATCGAATTCACGGCCATGGGGACGTCGCCATGGCCGGTGATGAAGACGATGGGCAGGGGCGACTTGCGTTCGATCAGGCGGTCCTGGAGTTCCAGGCCGGTCATGCCGCCCATGCGGATGTCCACGATCAGGCAGGCCACTTCGCGGGTGTCGTAGCGTGCCAGAAAGGTTTCAGCCGAATCAAAGCAACGCACCCGGTAGTCCTTGCCTTCCAGCAGCCACTGCAGAGAGTCGCGAACCGCTTCGTCGTCATCCACGACGTAAACGGTGCCTTTTTTCGGAATCAAGCTCATGCATTTGTCCTTGGGATATTGTCGTTATGGGGGGGCGGTGGTGCGGAATTTGCTGCGCTTTTAATAGCGGTTTCCGTAGATTTGGCGAGCGGTAACCAGAAAGAAAACCGACAGCCAATCACCTCCGATCCATTGTAGATGTTCTCGGCCTGCATCCTGCCCTGGTGGGATTCGACGATGCTGCGGCACAGGTTCAGCCCCATGCCCATGCCTTCCTGCTTGGTGGAGAAGAAGGCCTCGAACAGCCGTTCCAGCACTTCCGGGGCCAGGCCCCGGCCGGTGTCCTGCACGGAAAACTCCACCACATCCCGGCCTTCGATCTGCTTGGGCACCACGCGCAGCTCCACGCTGCGGCCGGAGGCGGGGCGCTGGGCCTGCTGGATGGATTCGGCCCCGTTCTTCATCAGGTTGACCAGCACCTGCTCGATCAGGATGGTGTCGGCCAGCACGTGGGGCAGGCGGGCGGCTTCGTAGCAGGTCAGGCGCACGCTGTGGCGGCGCAGTTCGATGTCGGCCAGTTCCACGGCCTCCGTCACCATCGAGTGCACGTCGGCGAGGGTGCGGTGCGGTTCGCTTTTCTTCACGAAAGTGCGGATGCGCTGGATGATCTGCCCGGCGCGCTGGGCCTGGTGGGCGGTTTTCTGCAGGGCCGAGAGCAGCGATTCTTCGGTGATCTGCCCGCTCTGGATGCGCGAGACCATGCCGCTGCAGTAGTTGCTGATGGCCGTCAGGGGCTGGTTGAGCTCGTGGGCCACGCTCGAGGCCATTTCGCCCATGGTGATCAGCCGGCTGACCGATTGGGCGTGTTCGGCCTGGCGCGCTGCCAGCTCTTCGGCATGGCGGCGGGGGGTGATGTCGGTGGCAATCACCATCTGGGCCAGCCGTCCGTCGACCCAGTTCAGGTAGCGCGAGCGCACTTCGAGCCACTTTCCCAGGTCGGGCAGGTAGATTTCAGCGTTGCCGGCGCGGGCGCTGGTCAAGGGGTCGGAGGGCAGGCCCATCAGGCCATCCTCGTCGTCCATGCCTTCGGCGCTGGCATCCCGGATCTGCAGCACCCCGGCCTGTGCCAGCAGTTGCAGGTGGCCCTCGGTCTGGGAGCCAAACCATTGGCGGTAGAGCTTGTTGGCAAACAGCAGCTCCTCGCTGCCCAGCGGGGCGACCGAGACCGAGGCATCGAGCGATTCCAGCACGATGGTGAAGCGTTCGTGCGAGGCCGAGAGCTGTTCGCGGATGCGGTTGGGCTCGGTGATGTCGGTCATCGAGGTCATCCAGCCGGTCTGCTGGCCATGGGCATCGATCAGGGGCGAGACATACAGGCGTGCATCGATCAGCGTGCCTCCCTTGCGGCGCACCTTGACCTGAAACCCGCCGGTGATGGCTTTGCCGCTGAGTTCTTCGCGCAGCCGCGCGTACATGCTTTCATGCTCCGATTCAGGCCAGTACGGAAAGGGGGCTTTCAGGCCGACCAGCTCGGTTTCGGTCCAGCCCGTCATCTGGCAAAAAGCCGCGTTCACATAGGTGATACGGCCTTCCATGTCCAGGGCGCGCATGCCGGTCAGCATCGAGTTTTCCATGGCCCGGCGGAAATTGGTCTCCACCACCAGGGCCTGTTGGGCCTGCAAGCGCTTGCGTGTGTGGCGCCAGGTGGCGATCAGCATCCAGGCCGTGAGGGCGCTGAGCGTGCCGACCAGCCAGAACAGGCCGCTGCCCACCACCCCCAGCGAGGTGCGGTAGGCCTGGGCGCGCACGACCAGGCCATTGCCCACGGGCGAGACCGGGACTTCGTACTCATTCGAGCGCCGCGTCCAGGGCAGCAGCCGCGAAGCCGGGTTGGCGGGCGCCAGCGGGGTGCCCGCCAGCAGTTGGCGCTTGCCGTCCAGCAAGGTGACGGCGTAGCGCGCAAGCACCTCGGTGGGAGCGCCGTAGCGCAACAGGCTGTCACTGGAGTATTCGCTGAGCACCACGCCGCTGAACTGGCCCTTGTGGTTCAAGGGCACTTGCAGCTCCAGCATGGGCAGGATTTCGCCGTGGGCCAGCGTGGCCTGTGCATAGACCGGCTGGCGCAGGTCCCGCACCAGCGCGAACGTGTCAGCGGTGTCGTTCTGGCCGAGCAGTTCTCCGGCGTTGCGCAAGGCGCTGCTGGCCACCGTGGGTGCGGCGTGGCTGGCGCGGATGCGGCGGTGCTCATCGATCCAGGTGATCGCCTGCAGTTCGGGGTATTGGCTGATCAGCGTTTCTGCCCGCGTGGCGAAGGCCGTGCGGTCGAGCTCGTAATTGGAGAGGTCGCGCGCGATGCGCATGATCTGCTCCTGGCGTTCGAGCAGGCGCAGGCGGATCCGCTGCTGGGTGTATTCGACATCCCGCTTGAGGGCTTCGTGCTCGCGTTCGGCCTCTTCGGCCCGCAAATACCAGAACGCCGCCACGATGGCCGCCAGGAACAGCAGGACCGCGGCCAAAGGGGCTGCGGTCGCCCAGCGGTCTTGCCGCGGCGGGGGCAGGCTGCGCCACCAACGGCGCCACCGGCGCAAAGGCGTGGTCCATGCCGATGGCGCATCAGAGGGCTCGGAAGCTGGCATATTCATGGCGGAAGTGTAGGCGTGCAGGGCCGGCACAGACCTGGCGCCGGGCCCGAAGGCATGTGCATTTGCAGCAAATTTCCATAATATGAAATCATGGGGCATGATTTGAAATTTGCCAAAAATATGCGACACTCTTTGCACAAAATTCAGTTGAAGCCATTGCTCCAGGAGACACAGCATGACCGCTCAGACCCCCCCCCAGGCCGGAACCGGCGCCGCCCCTGCATCCGATACGGACCAGCAGGAAACCCGTGAATGGATGGAGGCGCTGTCCGCCGTCATTGAGGCCGAGGGCCCTGAGCGCGCCCACTTCCTGTTGGAGCAACTGCTCGAACACGCGCGCCAGAAAAGCATCGACATGCCTTTCTCGGCCACCACCGGCTATGTGAACACCATTGAGCCCGCAGAGGAAGAGCGTTCACCCGGAAACCTCGAGATCGAGGAGCGCCTGCGGGCCTATATGCGCTGGAACGCCATGGCCATGGTGGTCAAGGCCAACCGCCACAACCCCGCCGACGGCGGCGACCTTGGCGGCCACATCGGCTCGTTTGCCTCGCTGGCCAGCCTGTTTGGTGCCGGCTTCAACCATTTCTGGCATGCCGAGAGCGAAAACCACGGCGGCGACTGCCTCTACATCCAGGGCCATGTGTCGCCCGGCGTGTACGCCCGCGCCTACCTCGAAGGCCGCCTGACCGAAGAGCAGCTGCTGAACTTCCGCCAGGAAGTCGATGGCAAAGGCCTGTCAAGCTACCCGCACCCCAAGCTGATGCCCGAGTTCTGGCAGTTCCCCACGGTGTCGATGGGTCTGGGCCCGCTGATGGCCATCTACCAGGCCCGTTTCCTCAAGTACTTGCATGCCCGGGGCATTGCCAACACCGAAAACCGCAAGGTCTGGGTGTTCTGCGGCGACGGTGAAATGGACGAAGTCGAATCCCTGGGCGCCATCGGCCTGGCCGCGCGCGAAAAACTCGACAACCTGGTGTTCGTCATCAACTGCAACCTGCAGCGCCTGGACGGCCCGGTGCGCGGCAACGGCAAGATCGTGCAAGAGCTCGAAGGCGAGTTCCGCGGCGCCGGCTGGAACGTCATCAAGCTGCTGTGGGGCTCCGGTTGGGACGCGCTGCTGGCCCGCGACAAGGACGGCGCCCTCAAGAAATTGATGATGGACACGCTGGACGGCGACTACCAGGCCATGAAGGCCAACGACGGCGCCTATGTGCGCCAGCACTTCTTCGGCCGCGACCCCCGCACGCTGGAGATGGTGTCCAAAATGTCCGACGAAGAGATTTTTGACCTGCGCCGGGGCGGCCACGACTCCAAGAAGGTGTATGCCGCCTTCCACCGTGCCGTCAAGCACGAGGGCCAGCCCACCGTGCTGCTCATCAAGACCGTCAAGGGCTTCGGCATGGGCAAGGCCGGTGAAGGCAAGAACACCGTGCACCAGACCAAGAAGCTGACCGACGAGGACATCAAGGCCTTCCGCGACCGCTTCAACATCCCCGTGCCGGACAGCGAACTGGCCAAAGTGCCTTTCTACAAACCCGCCGACGACACCCCCGAGATGAAATACCTGCACGAGCGCCGCAAGGCCCTCGGAGGGTATTTGCCGCACCGCCGCACCAAGAGCGACGAAAGCTTCACGGTGCCCGCGCTGGAAACCTTCAAGGCCGTGCTCGAACCCACCGCCGAAGGCCGCGAGATCAGCACCACGCAAGCCTATGTGCGCTTCCTGACGCAATTGCTGCGTGACCAGGCCCTGGGCCCGCGCGTCGTGCCCATCCTGGTGGACGAAGCCCGCACCTTCGGCATGGAAGGCCTGTTCCGCCAGGTCGGCATCTACAACCCCGAGGGGCAGAAGTACACCCCGGTCGATAAAGACCAGGTCATGTACTACAAGGAAGACAAGGCCGGGCAGATTCTGCAAGAGGGCATCAACGAAGCCGGCGGCATGAGCAGCTGGATCGCTGCGGCCACCAGCTACTCCACCAGCAACCGCATCATGGTGCCGTTCTACGTGTACTACTCGATGTTCGGTTTCCAGCGCATTGGCGACCTGGCCTGGGCGGCGGGCGATATGCAGGCCCGCGGCTTCCTGCTGGGCGGCACCTCGGGCCGCACCACGCTCAACGGCGAAGGCCTGCAGCACGAAGACGGTCACAGCCACATCATGGCCGGCACCATTCCGAACTG
>JAQUDN010000197.1 GCA_028685665.1 Burkholderiaceae bacterium
GCACGGCTTCTTCCACGGCAATCTCGTCGAAGGGGTTCATGCTCATCTTCACGTTGGCGATGTCTACCCCGCTGCCGTCCGACTTCACTCGGACTTTCACGTTGTAGTCCACCACGCGCTTCACGGGTACCAGGATCTTCATGGCAATGCCTCCTTGAATGGATTGAATCGATGTGACGTTAACGTCAATCAGTTCATTGTAAGCTTCATTACCGTCCCAACGACGGCTGGAACGTCAAAAAAAGAACGATCGTGCTTTTCGAAATATACCCCAGCCATGGCGAGGTCCCCTCACGGTCCCGGGGGCGCCGTTGCCAATGCAGGGGTTTGTGTGGGCGGCGTCTCACGCCAATGCACCACGCGCTGGGGGTAAGGAATATCCACCCCGTGCGTGCGCAAAGCCTTCAGGATGGCCAGATTGATCTGCGAGCGCAGTCCGAGCAAGCCCGCTTCGGGGTCGGCAATCCAGAACCCCACGGTGAATTCCAAACCATCCGCCCCGAAGGCCGACAAGGCGACGCTGGGGGCCGGGTCCCGCAGCACCCGTTCGCTGACCAGGGCGGCCTCGGCGAGCAGGCGCAGCACCAGGTCGACATCGCTGTCATAGCCCACGCTGACGGTCGTGGAATGCCACACCCGCGGATCGGCCAGGGAAAGGTTTTCCACCCGCTGGGTGATGAGCATTTCATTGGGCACGATGGACTCCCGCCCTACTCCCGAGCGGATGACGGTGTAGCGGCCGGTGATGTCGGTGATGCGCCCCTCAAAGCCATCCACCCGCACGCTGTCGCCAATCCGCACGCTGCGCTCCGCCAGGATCACAAAGCCGCTCACGTAGTTGGCGGCCAGCTTCTGCAGGCCAAAACCAATCCCCACCCCCAGGGCACCGCCCAGCACGGACAGGGCGGTCAAATCAATGCCCACCGACGACAAGGCCATGATCAGGCCCAGGAACATCAGCAGGGCCCGCATGGCATTGCTGACCGCCTTGCGCAGCGACAACTCACCGCCCGTGGCCGAACGCAGCAGGCGGGACTCGATGGCCGAGGAAATCCACAGGGCCAGCAAGAGCACGGCACCAGCGGTCAGTGCCCCCTCGATCATGGTGCGCACCGAGAGCGTCGAGGCCCCCACCTTCCACTTGATCTGGTCCAGTTCTTCCAGAATCCGGGGCAGCAAACCCGTCACCCACAACACCATGCTGAGCCAGGCCAGCCAGGAGAGAGTGCGCTCGATCGGCCGAATCCAGAGGGCCCGGGGAAAGGCCACCTGCAGCACCTTGACCCCCACGCGAATGACCACCAGGGAGACCAGCACGGGAATGGCCACCTTGAAGACGGCCAGAGGGGCCCAGAGCACCACCAGCCCGCGCGCGATGTAGGCCAGGCCCAGGAGCAGGAGCGGGAACAGCACCCCGTCGAAAATCTTGCGGCCAAAAAAGATCGAGCGGGGATCGCTTTGCCGCAGGTTGCGCCGCAGCAGCGTGACCAGGCCCCAGGCCAGCAGCAGGCACACCGCCAGCGCAGCCAGTTCGATCAACACCGTGGGTTTGAACAGCGCCCCCATCCACTGCCCCAGCTCGTCGGGCAGCCAGAAATCCAAGGCCGCGTTCATGCCGATTTCCAGGCGGGGACGCGTTTTTCAGCAAATGCGCGGGCGCCCTCCTGGGCGTCGGCGTCCATCATATTGGCCGCCATGGTCTGGCCTGCCAGCTGGTAGGCGGCATCCAGGCCGAGTTCGCGCTGCTGGTAGAGCACCGCCTTGCCCATGGCCACGGCCACGCGCGGCTTGAGCAGGATGGACTGCACCAGCTGCTCGACCTCGGCGTCCAGCGCCTCGGCTGGCACCACCCGGTTGAGCAGGCCCTGGGCCAGCGCCGTGGGGGCATCAATGAAATCGCCCGTGAGCAGCATTTCCATGGCGCGCTTGAGGGGCACATTGCGCACCAGAGGCACGCTGGGCGTGGCGCAAAACAGGCCGTAGTGGATGCCACTGGTGGCAAAAGTGGCGGTGTCCGCCGACACGGCCAGATCGCACTGGGCCACCAGCTGGCAACCAGCGGCCGTGGCCATGCCCTGCACGCGCGCAATGACGGGCACCGGCAGCTTCTGGATCGACAGCATCATGCGGCTGCACTGGGCAAACAGCTGCTGGTACCAGGCCAGATCCGGGTGTGCGGCCATGTCCTTGAGGTTGTGGCCGGCGCAAAACGCCTTGCCCGCCGCCGCCAGGACCACCACCCGCACGGACGGATCGCGCGCCACCTCGTCCAGCGCGGCTTGCAGGGCCGCCAGCATGTCGGAGCCCAGGGCATTGAAACGGGCGGGGTCGTTCAGCGTCAAGGTGACCACGCCGCGCGCATCGCGCGTGCGGGTCAAGGGGGTGTCTGGCAAAGCCGTCATCCTGAGCTCATCCTGTCAAAAACTGCGGTTTATAAATCGGCCAGCACGCGCAGGTGGGCCTCGACGCTGCGCGCCAGCGGGTCCATCACGTAGCCGCCTTCCAGGCAGGACACGATACGTCCCTGCGAAAAACGCCGTGCCACCTCTTTCACCCGGTGGGTGATCCAGGCGAAATCGGCTTCGGTCAGGCCGAGCTGGCCCATGTCGTCCTCGCGGTGGGCGTCAAAGCCGGCGCTGATGAAAATCATCTCGGGTTGGAACGCCTCCAGGCGCGGTATCCAGACCGTGTCGACGATCTCGCGGATGTCCATGCCCCGGGTGTACGCCGCCACCGGCACATTCAGCATATTGGGGGCCGGATTCTGGTCGCCACTGAACGGGTAGAACGGGTGCTGGAAGATCCCGACCATCAAGGCGCGCGGATCGTTGGCCAGGATGTCCTCGGTGCCATTGCCGTGGTGCACATCGAAGTCCACCACCGCCACGCGCTGCAGCTGGTAGCGCTGCAGCGCGTACTTCACGGCCACGGCCACGTTGTTGAAAAAACAGAAACCCATGGCCTTGTCGCGGGTGGCGTGGTGGCCCGGGGGGCGCACGGCACAAAAGGCGTTGTCAATCTCGCCGGCCATCACGGCATCGGTGGCCGCCAGGGCCGCGCCCGCCGCACGCAGCGAGGCCTGCCAGGTGTGCGCATTGATCGATGTGTCGGTGTCGATCTGCGCATGGCTGGGGCCACCCGCCAGCATTTCCTCCTGCAGGCGGTCCGACATGCCGCGCATGGCCGCCACATGCAGACGGTCGTGCGCCAGCTCAATGTCGGTGAGCGAGGCCAGGGGGACTTCGTAGCGCTCCAGCGCATCGCCCACCCCTGAAATCAGCAGCCGGTCTTCAATGGCATCCAGGCGTTCCGGGCATTCGGGGTGCCCGGGGCCCATTTCGTGTTTCCAACAATCCCTGTGGGTGAAATAGCCCGTCTTGCGCACTGTCATATCTCCGTGTCTTGTATTTTTCGGATAACGTCCTGCCATGCATGCACAGCAAAAAATCCAGTCTCTGTTGGATCAGCTTAACACGGTGATTGTGGGCAAAAAGCCGCAGGTTCAGGACAGCGTCGCCTGCCTGCTGGCCAATGGCCACCTGCTGATCGAAGACGTTCCCGGGGTCGGAAAAACCACGCTGGCGCATGCCCTGGCCCGCACCTTCGGCCTGCAGTTTTCGCGCGTGCAGTTCACCGCCGACCTGATGCCCAGCGACCTGACGGGGGTGTCGGTCTATGAGCGCAGCAAGGAAGCATTCGTCTTCCACCCCGGTCCGGTGTTCGCGCAGGTGCTGCTGGCCGACGAAATCAACCGTGCCAGCCCCAAGACCCAAAGCGCCCTCCTTGAAGCCATGGAAGAGAAGCAGGTGTCGGTCGAGGGCGAGACCCGCAGCCTGCCCCACCCCTTCTTCGTGATCGCCACCCAAAACCCGAACGACCAGCTGGGGACTTTTTCCTTGCCTGAATCGCAACTCGACCGCTTTCTGATGCGCATCTCCATGGGCTACCCCGACCGCGCGGCCGAGCGGGAATTGCTGGCGGGCAGCGACCGGCGCGCGCTGGTCGGCGGCCTGCTGCCCCTGCTCTCGCAGGACGAACTGGCCGAACTGCAGCGCCAGGTGCAGGCGGTCCATGCCGCCGATCCGCTGCTCGACTATGTGCAGGACCTGATTGCCGCGACGCGCTCGGGGCGCTGGTTTGTGCAGGGCCTCTCGCCGCGCGCAGGCATCGCCCTGCTGCGTGCGGCCAAGGCGCAGGCGCTGATCAGCGGGCGCGACTACGTTGCGCCGGACGATGTGCAGGCCATCCTGCCGCAAACCCTGGCGCACCGCCTGGTGCCCGTGGGAGAGGCCGGGCGTGGCGCGGTCGAGCAGGTGCGGGCCCTGGCCGCCTCGGTGGCCCTGCCCTGATCGCCGGCCATGCCGACCCCAGCCGCCGCCCCGGCCACGGCCCCCCGGGCCGCCCGCAACCCGCTGGCCGCGCTGCGCCGGGGCTGGCAGCGCTGGTGGCTGGCAAGGCTGCCGCGCACCGACCAGCTCACCCTGACGCAGCGCAACGTCTATATCCTGCCCACCGGCGCCGGCTGGATGCTGGGACTGACGCTGCTGGTCTTGCTGCTGGCCTCGATCAATTACCAGCTCAATCTGGGGTATTTGCTGACCTTTTTGCTGGCGGGCAGCGCCGTGGTGGGCATGCACATGGCCCACGGCACGCTGCGGGGCCTGACCCTGGTGCTGAAGGCCCCCGAGCCGACTTTTGTGGGCCAGAGCGCCCGCCTGGACGTGCAGCTCATCAACCCCCGGCGCACGCCACGCTATGGCATTGCGCTGTCGGTGCAGACCGCTGGCCCGGCGGCCGAATGGGCCTGGACCGATGTGCCCGCGCAGGGGCAGGCCCCCGTGCCCTTGGCTTTTCGGGCCCGCCAGCGCGGCCTGCAGACCCTGCCCCTGATCACGGCCGAAACGCGTTTTCCGCTGGGCACCTTCCGGGTCTGGGCCCACTGGCGGCCCGCCGCGCCCTGGCTGGCCTATCCCGCCCCCGAACAGCCCGCCCCGCCGCTGCCCCCGGGAGACCCCGCGGACGGCGCCCACGCGCGGACGGCCCCGCAGGGCATGGGCGAATGGGACGGGGTGCGCGCCTACCGGCGTGGCGACCCGCCCAAGTCGGTGGTCTGGAAAAAAGCCGCCCAGGCCCTGGCCACTGGCAGCGAAGCCCTGGTCAGCCGCGACACCCCGCCCGCACCCCGCCATGCCCTGTGGCTGGACCTGGCCCGCACACGCCCCTCCGG
>JAQUDN010000198.1 GCA_028685665.1 Burkholderiaceae bacterium
TCTGGATCGGGTCACGGAGCCGGGCCTGCGCAGAGGCTTTGGGGCTCCAGGGTCTTTCTCAGTCGCACACCGCATGGGCGGGACACCCCTGTTTCGTCCTACCAATTGATTACAGCATATCCACTGCGCGACGGGCGCAGGCCTGCGCATAGGCCATAATTTTTGCCATGACTTTTTCTTCTCCAGCGGCTCCCGTGGGCCAGCGCTACGCGCGTGTGCTCTCGATTGCCGGTTCGGACAGCGGCGGCGGCGCGGGCATCCAGGCCGATCTCAAGACCTTCAGCGCCCTGGGCTGCTACGGCATGACCGCCATCACCGCCCTGACGGCCCAGAACACCTGCGGCGTGCGCGCCATCCACCCCACCCCCCCGGAGTTCCTCCAGGCGCAGATCGATGCCGTGGTCGAAGACATCGGCGTCGATGCCGTGAAGATCGGCATGCTGCACAGCCCCGAGACCGTGCGCGTGGTGGCCGCCGCCCTGCGCCGGCACCGCCTGCGCCATGTGGTGCTCGACCCCGTGATGGTGGCCACCAGCGGCGACCGGCTGATGGCCGAAGGCACCGTCGGCGTGCTGGTGCGCGAGCTGTTTCCGCTGGCCGAGGTGGTCACGCCCAACCTGGACGAGGCCGCCTGGCTGCTGGGGCGCCCTCTGGCCGAGGGGGCCGCCCTGGATGCGGCCGCCACCGATTTGCTGGCCTTGGGGGCCCCGGCCATGCTGCTCAAGGGCGGGCACCTGCCGGGCGATCAGGTGGTGGATGTGCTGGCCCGGTCCGATGGCCTGCGCCAGCGCTTTGCGTCGCCGCGCATTCCCAGCCCCAACGTGCACGGCACCGGCTGCACCTTGTCTTCGGCCATTGCGGCCCATCTGGCCCTGGGCCTGGACTTGCCCCAGGCCGTGGCACAGGCCCGCGCCTACATCCTGGGCGCCATCGCCGCGGGCGCGGGGGTGCAGACCGGCCAGGGCCATGGGCCGCTGAACCACGGTTTCGCCCCGGTGGCCCAGCATGTGCGGCCCTGCACCGCCTGACCTGGGTCCGCCATTTTTTTGCCTGATTTTTCTCCCACGGTGCCTTCCATGCAGTTTCCCGATCCCCAGTTTCGTTTTTTTTGTGACGCGTCCGTGCTGGTCGCGCCCCCGCACGAGGTGGGCCAGACCGTGCACGGCCTGCGCCGCCTGATCCCCATCGTTGGCGGCACGGCCACCGGCGACGGCTGGACCGCCCGGGTGCTGCCCGGCGGCGCCGACTACCAGCTCATCGTCAACGAGCGCATGGCCGAGCTCGATGCCCGCTATGTGCTCGAAACCGACGGGGGCGATCGCATCTACGTGCACAACACCGCCATCCGCGTGGGGGCGCCGGCCTTGATCGCCCAGCTGGTGCGGGGCGAGGCGGTGGACCCGGCGCAGATCTATTTCCGCTGCAGCCCGCGCTTTGAAACCGCGTCTCCGGCCCTGTCCTGGATCAACGAGCGCCTGTTCACCGGCAGCGGGGCCCGCTTGCCCGACAAGGTGGTGATGCGTTTTTTTGAAGTCCTGTAAGCCGGCGCCCGCGGCAGCGTGCTTTTTTATTCTGACAAAGGGTTTGCGATGACTTTCCATGCTGTACCGTTTTCTGTCTTTTCCGCGCGCCGCAGCCTGCTGGCGGCTTCCTTGCTGGCCCTGCTGCCCGGGGCGGGGGCCCAGGCCCAGGCGGCGTACCCGACCCGCACGGTGCGCATCATCGTCGGCTTTCCGGCCGGGACGGGCCCGGACATCGTGGCGCGCCTGCTGGCCCAAAAGCTCTCCGAAGGCTGGGGCAATGTGGGCGTGGTGGTGGACAACAAGCCCGGGGCCGGCGGCCTGATCGCCGCCAGCGAGGCCGCCCGTGCCACGCCCGATGGCAGCACCCTGATGCTGGGCGAGACCGGCCAGCTCAGCATCGCGCCCAACACCTACAGCAAGCTGCCCTACGACCCGCAAAAAGACTTTGCGCCCGTCAGCCAGGTCGTCACCACCGATTTTGTGTTGCTGGTCAATCCGCAGAAAGTGCCCTCGCGCAACGTCAAGGATTTCGTGGACTGGACCCGCCAGCAAAAAGGCATGTTCATGGCCACTTTTGGGGCGGGCACGCCCGGGCATTTCGGGGCCTATCTGTTCGGCGAGGCCGTGAAGGCCCAGCCGGAAGCCGTGCACTACAAGAGCACGGGCGATGCCCTGGGCGGTCTGTTCAGCGGCGATGTCCAGGGGGTGTTTGCCACCGTGGGCCTGGCGGCGGCCAACGTCAAGGCCGGCAAGCTGGTGGCCCTGGGCAGCACCGGGGCCACCCGCACCAGCGCTTTGCCGGAGGTGCCCACCATGAAGGAGCAGGGCTACAGCAACCTGGCCTTCAATTCCTGGTTCGGCATCGTGGCCCCCGCGAAAACGCCCGTGGACATCCTGAACAAGCTCAACAGCGACATCCTCAAGGCCCTGCAGTCGCCCGATGGCAAGGCCAAGATGGAAGAGGCGGGGTTCCACGCCACGGGCACCAGCCGCGAAGCCTTTGCGCGCATCATCCAGGCCGACACCGCCACCTGGGGCAAGGCGGTGGCCGCCACGGGTTTCAAAGCCGACTGACCGGGTTTACAGCGGGAGTCCTGAAAAGGCCTCCAGGGCTTATCCCGTCAGCGCTTTGTGCTCTCGAATTTGATTCATGGCGCGTGGGTTTGGCCCGCTGGCTGCGGCGCCACGCCCAGGCGCTGCTGCAGGCGCGTGCTGCTGCTGGTGTATTCCAGGGGCAGCTTCTGCCCGGCGAGGTATTCGGCGGCGGCCAGGGCGGCCAGGGTGGCCTCGTGGAAGCCGCACACAATCAGCTTGCGCTTGCCGGGGTAGCTGACGATGTCGCCCACGGCGTAGAGCCCGGGGGCCTGGGTGGCGAAGGTGGCCGGGTCCACCGGCAGCTGTTTGCGCTCCAGGGCCAGGCCCCATTCGGCCAGCGGGCCCAGGCGCGGCGACAGGCCCGGAAAGGCATGCAGCTGGTCCAGCGGCAGCGTGCGGGTTTCGCCCTCGGGCGTGGCCAGTTGCAGCGCCACCAGCCGGTTCTGTTGCGTTTGCACGCCGGTGATCTGCCCGATAGCCACATCCAGCCGCCCTGCGGCGCGCGCGGCCTGCAGCTGCTCCAGCAGGGCAGGCGCTGCCGCAAAGACGTCGCGGCGGTGCAGCAGGGTGAGCTGGGCCGGCGCGGCATCGGGGGAGGCAAGCAGCGCCAGGGCGTGCGCCACGGCGTCTTCGTCCCCGCCGTGCACCACCACCCGCTGTCCTTGCACGCTGGGTCCCGGGTCGGGGTGGTAATGCAGTTGGCTGCCGGCAAAGGCTTCAAGGCCTTCGACCTTGAGCGCACGCGGCAGGAAAGCGCCCACGCCGGCGGCAATGAAGACGCAGCGCGCGCGCAGCCGCGTGCCCTGGGGGGTTTCGAGCAGCCAGCGGCCATCGTCCTGTGCCTGCAGCGTGGACACCAGCTGCCCCAGGTGCAGGGTCGGGGCAAAGGGCTGGATCTGCGCCAGCAGGCGCTGCGCCAGCTCCTGGCCGGTGCAGACCGGCAGGCCCGGAAGGTCGTAGATCGGCTTGTCGCCGTACAGGGCCACGCACTGCCCGCCCGCGCTGGGCAGGGCCTCGACCAGGTGGACCGACAGGCCTTGCAGGCCGAGCTGGAACACCTGCCACAGGCCCGCCGGGCCGGCGCCGATCACGACGGCATCGGTGTCGATGGGGGCAGGGCTGGGGGGCATGGCGGGGAGCGAGCGCCGGTCAGGGGCTCGCAAGGGGCTTAACGGACCAGCTGGGCCAGCTTGCCGGGCTTGCCGTTCCAGGCGTCGGCGTCGGCCATGGGCGTCTTGCGCTTGGTGATGCTCTTCCAGCCGTTGGCGCGGGCCAGGTCGGCGTTCAGCTTGATGAAGGCCAGCTGCTCAGGCGGCAGGTCTTCTTCGGCAAAGATGGCGTTGGCGGGGCATTCGGGAATGCACACGGCGCAGTCAATGCATTCATCGGGGTCGATCACGAGGAAGTTCGGGCCTTCGCGGAAGCAGTCCACGGGGCAGACGTCCACACAATCGGTGTACTTGCACTGGATGCAGTTTTCGGAAACGACGTGGGTCATGGTGGGATGGGTTGGTATTCGGGAAAGCCCGAGATTTTAGGGGGTTGCGGGGCGGGGGCCGAAACAGGCCTCAGTTCACCAGCACCGCCGCAGCGGTCTTGTGGCTGGCGGTGTCCACCAGAATCAGCGAACCCAGCACGCGCGCCTGCTTGAACGCGGTGGCGGGCAGGGCTTCCTGGAGCAGCAGTTCGACATGCCCGATGGCGTTGGGATCGAGCTGGGTGGCGTCTTCCTCGGCCAGGGTGTGGATGTTGAGCTTGTGCACCACGCGCTGCACCTTGGCCTTGACCCAGCGGTGGCCGTGCAGCGCCCAGTACACGCGGCCCGCGACCAGGGGCTCGTCGTCCATCCAGGCGATGGTGGTCGAGAGCGCCTTGTGGCCCGGGTAGGGGCTGGTTGCCGCAGGGGTGTCGAAATCGTCTTCGGCCACGGCCTGGGCGCTGGGGGCGGCCAGGATCCAGTCGCCGCGCGACACATCGACCTCGCGGTCCAGGATGATGCCGGCGCTCAGCCCGGCGGGCACGGCGAGGGGCTGGCGCGCATGGTCGAGCACCTGGACCACCCGGGCCTTCTGGCCGCTGGGGAAAATCTGCACCTCGGTGCCCGGGGCCACGCCGCCTGCGGCCACCCGGCCCCAGAACACGCGCCGGCCCTGGGTGGTGACGGCGGAGTCGTGGAACTTCTCTACCCACTGCACCGGCAAAGCCAGGGGCAGGCCGGTGTCGGCGGGGGTGGTGGGCAGCCCTTCCAGAATTTCCAGCAGGCTGGGGCCGTGGTAGTCGCACCAGCCGGCGTGGGCATCGACCACGTTCCAGCCCTTGAGTGCCGAGACCGGCACCGTGGCGCGCACCGTGATGCCCGCCGACGCGGCAAAGGCCTGCAGCGCGGCGCGGATGTGGTGCCAGGCCAGGGTGGGGTCTTCCACCGCATCGAGCTTGTTGACGGCAAACACCAGCGAGGTCACGCGCAGCAGGTTCACCAGCAGGCTGTGGCGGCGGGTCTGGTGCAGCAGTTCCACCAGGCCGTCCACGTTCCACTTGAGCTTGGTGGCGTCCACCAGCACCACGGCGGCGTGGGCACTGCTGGC
>JAQUDN010000041.1 GCA_028685665.1 Burkholderiaceae bacterium
AGCATGCGCTGCGCCGTGGGCAGATCGCCCGCGATGGCGCTGATCGGAAAGCCCGAGCTGTTGCTGGTCAGCACGGTGCTGGCCGGGGCCCAGCGCACCAGCTCGGCGAACAGGGCCTGTTTGGGGGCGAGTTGTTCGGTGATGCACTCGACCACGAGCGCCACGCCGGGCCAGGCCACGTCTTCGAGCCGGGCGCAGGAGGTGACCAGGGCGGCGCGATCGCCGAGGCCGGCGGTGGCCAGTTCGGCCTGGACATGCGGGATCAGGCGCTCGCGCTGGGCTGCGTTGGGCTCGACCACGGTGACGCGTGCGCCCCCGCGGGCCAGCACCACGGCCACATCGGCGCCCATGGTGCCGCCGCCGACGACCACGGTGAGTACGGGCTCAGGAAGGGAAGAATGTGCCGCGGGGGCCTGCATGGGATCTCCTGTCAATGGGGGGGTGGAAGCGAGTCTAGGCAGAGTGGATTGAGTGGTAAAGACGTATTTTTCGATAAACTGATCTGCTATGAAGATCAATTGGGCTTCGCGCGATGTGGATGTGTTTCTGGCCCTGGCGGACACGCTGAGCTTTCGGCGCACGGCCTTGCAAATGCACCTGTCGCAATCGGCGGTGTCAGGCACCCTGGCCCGCCTGGAGGCGATGCTGGGGGCCCGGCTGTTCGACCGCACCACCCGGACCGTGCAGCTCACCCAGGCCGGCGAAGTCTTTGCCGAGCAAGGCCGTTTTTTGAAGCACCAGATGGAAGAGACGGTGCGCCGCGTGCAGGCCGTGGCCCAGGTGCAGGTGGGGCATGTGGCGCTGGCGGCCCTGCCCTCGCTGGCGGCAGGGGTGGTGCCGCGGGCCTTTGCGCGTTTTGCGGCCAGCCACCCCGGGGTGCAGCTGGAGCTGATCGACAGCCTGGCGGGGCCGGCGTTCGACCGCGTGCGTGCCGGGCGGGTGGACTTTGCCCTGACGGCGGCCAACCCGGCCTATGCCGATCTGGACTGGGAGCCGCTGGGCTCGGACCGCTTCGTGCTGCTCCTGGCCCAGGGCCATCCGCTGGCGCGCAACGAGGGCGCGCTGGGCTGGGCCGAGGTGGCCGAGCTGCCGCACATCTCGATGCCTGCGGGCACCAGCGTGCGGCAGTACGCCGACGAAGCCCTGCTCACCCACCGCATCCGTTTTGCCCCGCGCTACGAAGTGGAGCACCTGGCCACGATTGCCGCCATGGTGGCGGTCAACCTGGGCGTCAGTGCCT
Organism: Burkholderiaceae bacterium; assembly: GCA_028685665.1. GTDB lineage: Bacteria > Pseudomonadota > Gammaproteobacteria > Burkholderiales > Burkholderiaceae_C > JAQUDN01. The sequence goes on from JAQUDN010000041.1 coordinate 1,241, forward strand.
TGCCTGAATGGGCGGCCCAGGTGGCCCCGCGGGACGAGGTGGTCTGGCGGCCCTTGTGTGCGCCCGAGGTGCACCGGCCGATGGGCCTGGTGACGCTGCGCGGGCGGCCCCTCTCGCCCGCCGCCCTGAAGATGGTGGCCTTGCTGCGGGCCGAAATGGCGGCCCCGAGGGGCCGCGCGGGGCCGGCGCCCTTGCCTCGCCCCGGTGACAGTCCCCCCCGCGAGCGTTCAAAATAGCGGACATTGCTTTTACTCCCACGAGACATCCATGCGCCTTCCCCTTCGAGTCCAATTGATCGACGTCGGCCCCCGCGACGGCCTGCAAAACGAAAAGACCCCCGTGCCCGCCGAGGTCAAGATCGGCCTGGTCCACCGCCTGCAGCAGGCCGGCCTGAAAGAGATCGAAGTCACCAGCTATGTCAGCCCCAAGTGGGTGCCCCAGATGGCCGACAACCACGAGGTGATGGCGGGCATCGCCCGCCAAAGCGGTGTGCGCTATTCGGTGCTCACCCCAAACCTCCAGGGCTTTGCGGCCGCGGTGCAGGACCGGCCCGATGAGATCGTTGTGTTCGGTGCGGCCAGCGAGGCCTTCAGCCAAAAAAACATCAACTGCAGCATCGCCGAAAGCATCGAGCGCTTTGCGCCCGTGGTGGAAGCGGCCCTGGCCGCCGGCATCGCCGTGCGGGGGGCCATGAGCTGCACCGTGGGCTGCCCTTACGAGGGCGAGATTGCCCCCGAGCGCGTGTCCTACCTGGCGGGGCTCATGAAGGGCATCGGCGTGCAGCGGGTGGATGTGGCCGACACCATCGGCGTGGGCACTCCGCGCACGGTGCAGCGCGCCATCGAGGCCACGCTGCTCCATTACAGCCTGGACCAGGTCAGCGGCCATTTTCATGACACCTACGGCCAGGCCTTGGTCAACACCCTGGCGGCCTTGCAGATGGGCGTGTGGAATTTCCAGTCTTCGGTGGCCGGCCTGGGAGGCTGCCCCTACGCCAAGGGCGCCACCGGCAATGTGGCGACCGAAGACCTGGTGTACCTGCTGCACGGCATGGGCATCGAGACGGGGATTGATCTCGATGCACTGATCGATGCCGGCGTCTACATCAGCGATTTCCTGGGCCGCAAACCCAATTCGCGCGTGTCCGTGGCCCGGCTGAACAAGAGGGCTGCCTGATGGCTGAAGCAATTGCGGTCAAGGATGCTATTGAAGCAATAGCTAAAAAAGCACGCCTGATAAGCGCTGCAGGCTATTTTGATGAGAACTCTGACGAGGGCGTGCCCTCGCCCTGCATTGCGGTCTGCCGCATGACCGAGGACCGTAGCCACTGCCAGGGCTGCTTTCGCACCCTGGACGAATTGCGCGCCTGGGGCCAGGCCGATACGGCCCAGCGCCTGGCGATCTGGGCCCGCTTGTCGGAACGCGCCGGCCTGCCCTTTCCCCCCGTGGACGCGGCCGGCGCGCGCCCCGAAGTGCCTGAGAAAGCCCCCGCATGAAGCACATCACCTTCTACCTGGACTTTGTCTCGCCCTACGCCTGGCTGGCGCTGGAGCGCCTGCCCCAGGTGCTGGAAGGCCTGAGCTACAGCGTCGAGCACCGGCCCGTGCTGCTGGGCGCCTTGCTGCAGCAGCACGGCAATCCGGGCCCGGCGGGCATTGCGCCCAAGCGCGACTGGACCTACCGCCATGTGGCCTGGCTGGGCCATGCGCTGGGCATTCCGCTGCAGATGCCCTTGCGCCATCCGTTCAATCCCTTGCCCTTGCTGCGCCAGGCCCTGGCGTGCAGCGATGACGGCAGCATCAACCGGTTTGTCGCCAGCACCGTGCTGCGCCATGTCTGGCAGGGCGGGCACGATGCGCTCGATGCCGAGCGGCTCACGGCCCTGGCGGCCACCCTGGAGCCGCAGCGGCGGCCCGACGACACCGGCGGCGACCATGCCAAGGCCCTGCTGCGCGCCAACACCGAGGCCGCCACCGCGCGGGGCGTGTTTGGCGTGCCGGCCTTCGAGGTCGATGGCCGCCTGTTCTGGGGGCTCGATGGCCTGCCCATGCTGCGCTCCTACCTGCAAGGCGATCCCTGGTTTGACGGCCCCACCTGGGATGCGGCCCCCCAGGTCCCCAACGGACTGGCCCGCTAGAGACCGGCTGACCGCAGAGGCCGCGCCATGCCCAATGCCTTCAACTTTGCGGCCTCTCCCTTTGATTGCCTGAGCCCGGACGAGCAGCGCCTGGTGCGCGCCAGTGTGGACATCGTCTATTTCCGCGAGGGCGAGACCCTGCTGGGCGCGGGCATGGCGCCCACCCACCTGTGGGTCCTCATCAAGGGCCATGTGACCCAGTTCGAGGGCGATGAGGTGATTGCCACCTACGGCCCCGACGACTGCTTTGATGGCCGGGCGCTGATGGCGGGCAAGGTCATCGGCCGCTTTGTGGCTGCCGAAGAGGTCTTGGCCTATGCCTTGGCGCACCAGGCGGTCAGTGACCTGATTGCGTCGAACGCCACGTTTGGCGCCTTGCTGTTTTCCGATCTGGGCCACAAGCTCAGCGCCCTGGCGCAGCGCCAGAGCCAGCACCAGCTGCAGTCGCTGATGCTCGCCCGCGTGGACCAGGCCTTCGTGCGCCCGGCCCCGGTGGTCCAGGCCCAGGACGACATCGTGGCGGTGGTGCGGGTTTTTCAGGCGCAGCGCACCGCCAATGTGCTGGTGCGCGATGCGCAGCACGATCCCCCGCGCCTGGGCATCTTCACGGCCACCGGCCTGCAGCGCGCGATTCTGGATGGCCGTCCGCTGGACCAGCTGGCCGTGGGGGAGCTGGCCAATTTTGAGCTGATCACCGTGCGCCCCTCCGACCTGGTGGGCGATGCGATGGCCTTGATGCTGGGCCGGCGTGTGCACCGCCTGGTGGTGGTCGAGGGCGACCAGGTGCTGGGCTTTATCGAGGCCCTGGACCTGTTCAGCTTTTTGGCCAACGATTCCCATCGGATCACGCTGCAGATCGAGCAGGCGCTCGACCTGGACGGCTTGGCCCAGGCGGCGGCACAGATCACGCGCCTGCTGGCGCTGCTGCACCGCAGCGGCACCCGTATCGACCTGATGGCCCGCTTGGTGCAGCAGCTCAACGCGCGCCTGTTCGAACGGGCCTGGCAGATGATTGCACCGGCCGAACTGGTCGCCAACAGCTGCCTGTTTGTCATGGGCAGCGAAGGGCGCGGCGAGCAGTTGCTCAAGACCGACCAGGACAACGGCCTGTTGTTGCGCGATGGCTATGCCGCGCCCGCTGACCTGCCCGGAATCTGCCAGCGTTTTTCGCAGGCCCTGGCCCGCTTTGGCTACCCCGATTGCCCGGGCCGCATCATGGTCAGTGACCCGGCCTGGCGCGCTAGCGTCGCCGAATTCACCCAGCGCACGCGCGAGTGGCTGCTGCTGCCCGATGCCGACAGCCTCATGAAGCTGGCCATCTTCATGGACGCCCATGCCGTGTGTGGCGATGCGGCCTTGCTGGAGTCGGTGCGCCAGAGCGCCATGGCCTGGGTGCCTGACAACGATGCGCTGTGGGGCCGCTTTGCCGCGGCGAGCATGGCGTTTGGCGAGCAGGGCAGCTGGTGGAGCCGCCTCTTCTCGCTGGGGGAGGGGGGCCGCGCCCTGGATCTCAAGAAAGCCGGCCTCTTTCCGCTGGTGCATGGCGTGCGCAGTCTGGCCCTGGCGGGGCGTTTGCGCGAGACCGGCACCGTCGCCCGCATCGAGGCGCTCGTGGCGGCCGGGCTGTTGACGGCCGAAATGGGCGGCGAACTCCGCCACTGCCTGCATTTCTTCATGGGGCTCAAATTGCAGGCCGGCCTGGCCGAGATCGACCGGGGGCTGCCGGTTTCCGGGCAGGTGGACCCGGCCCGGCTGAGCACCCTGGACCGGGATCTGCTCAAGGACGCCCTGGGCGTGGTCAAGCGCTTCAAGGCCTTGTTGCGCCACCGCTTTCAGCTGGATGCGCTGTCATGAGCGCCGGGCCTTTGGCCTGGCCCTGGCTGCCGTCGCTGCGGCGCCGCTGGGGCTTGCGCCAATTGACCGATCCGGCCTACGCCTTTGTCTTCGATCCGCCGCCGCCCGATGAATGGGTGGCGCTCGACTGCGAGACCACGGGCCTGAATGTGCGCAGCGATGAAATCATTGCCATCGGTGCGGTGCGCATCGTCGGTCAGCGCATTCTGACCAGCGAGCGGCTGGAGCTGCTGGTGCGTCCGCAGCGCGGGGTGTCGGCCGAAAGCGTGCGCGTACACCGCCTGCGCGAGCGCGATGTGGCCCAGGGCCTGCCCATCGACGAGGCCCTGCACCGCCTGCTGCATTTCATCGGCAGCCGGCCCCTGGTGGGGTATTACCTCGAATTCGACGTGGCCATGCTGAACCAGGCCCTCCGGCCCTTGATCGGCATTCCCTTGCCACAGCCCAAGGTGGAAGTCTCGGCCCTCTACTACGACCACAAGTTCCGCCAATTGCCCCCGTACCAGCAGCAAGAGAATGCCGACATTGATTTGCGCTTCACCACCTTGCTGGCCGACCTGGACCTGCCCCTGCGCGAGGCCCACGATGCCTTGAACGATGCCGTCATGGCCGCGCTGGCCTTCATCAAGCTGCGGCAGCTGGGGGCCGCATGAGAAGAGGGGGCGCTGTTCACATGAACAGACCCCTCACGCTCCGCCGCTAGTGGGGGTCGCCGCCCCCCACGGGGGCGTTTTTCATCCTCGGCCTTCCGGCCATGAAAAAACCGGGCGCAAGGCCCGGTTCGGTGAGGTCAAGGAAAGCAGGGCCTGGGCCCTGCTTTCTTGGCGAGGGCTTAGTGGCCCGATGCGCCGTCGGCACCCAGGCCGGTTTCGGAGCGCACTTGCTGTGCGGGGAAGGCTGCACGTTCCTGGGCAGCGCGGGGGCTGCGGTCCAGGATGGAGAACAGCCACACACCGACAAAGCCAATGGTCATCGAGAACAGGGCGGGCGAGGTGTAGGGGAACAGCGCCGAGCCCTTGGGGTTGCCCAGCGTGGCTTCCCACACCGAAGGCGACACCACGGTCAGGCCCACCGAAGAGATCAGGCCCAGGAAGCCACCGATCACAGCGCCCTTGGTCGTGCAGTCTTTCCACAGCACCGACATGAACAGCACAGGGAAGTTGGCCGAAGCGGCAATCGCGAAAGCCAGCGACACCATGAAGGCGATGTTCTGCTTTTCGAAGGCAATGCCCAGCGCCACGGCAATCACGCCCAGTGCCAGGGTGGTGATACGCGACACCTTCAGTTCGGCGGCGCTGTCTGCCTTGCCCTTTTTGAACACGGTGGCGTACAGGTCATGCGACACGGCAGAGGCGCCCGACAGGGTCAGACCCGCCACCACAGCCAGGATGGTGGCGAAGGCCACGGCCGAGATGAAGCCGTAGAACACGTCGCCGCCCACCGCCTTGGCCACCAGCACTGCGGCCATGTTGGCCGTACCGGCACCGCCCTTGATCACGCCCTTGGCCACATCGGCAAACTCGGGGTTGGTGAGCACCAGGGTGATCGCGCCGAAGCCGATGATGAAGATCAGCACATAGAAGTAGCCGATCCAGGTCGTGGCCCACAGCACCGACTTGCGGGCTTCCTTGGCATCGGGCACCGTGAAGAAGCGCATCAGGATGTGGGGCAGACCGGCCGTGCCGAACATCAGCGCCATACCGAAGGAGATCGCGGAGATGGGGTCCTTGATGAAGCCCCCAGGGCCCATGATGGACAGACCGATCTTGGCGGCTTCGTCAGGTGTCTTGCCACTGTTGGCGGCAATGGCGGTACGGACTTCCACGCCCTTGGCGAACAGCGCTTCCGGGCTGAAGCCGAATTGCGCCAGCACCATGAAGGCCATGAAGGTCACGCCGGCGAGCAGCAGGCAGGCCTTGATGATCTGCACCCAGGTGGTGGCCGTCATGCCGCCGAACAGCACGTACACCATCATCAGGCCGCCCACGATGACCACGGCCATCCAGTAGTCGAGGCCAAACAGCAGCTTGATCAGCTGGCCGGCACCCACCATTTGCGCGATCAGGTAGAACGCCACCACCACCAGCGTGCCCGAGGCCGCAAAGGCGCGGATCGGGGTTTGCTTGAAGCGGTAGCCGGCCACGTCGGCGAAGGTGAACTTGCCCAGGTTGCGCAGGCGCTCGGCCATCAGGAAGGTGATGACAGGCCAGCCCACCAGGAAGCCCAGCGAGTAGATCAGGCCGTCATAGCCCGAAGCCATCACCGCAGCGGAAATGCCCAGGAAGGACGCGGCCGACATGTAGTCGCCGGCAATCGCCAGGCCGTTCTGGAAGCCGGTGATGCCGCCACCGCCGGTGTAGAAATCGGCGGCCGACTTGGTCTTGGCGGCGGCCCATTTGGTGATCCACAAGGTGCCTGCCACGAAGGCACCGAACATCACGATGGCGGTCCAGTTGGTGGTCTGTTTGGCGGCTTCGCCGACATCACCGCCCGCCGCGTGCGCGGCGCCTGCGGCCAGCAGGGCCAGCAGCAGGGCCCCAGAGAAATTGCGGTGCTTCATTTGCTTGCGTCCTTCAGGATTTCCCGGGTCAGCCGGTCGTATTCGCCGTTGGCGCGGCGCACGTAGATGCCGGTGATCAGGACGGTGAACACGATCACGCCGAATCCCAGAGGGATGCCGAGGGTCGTCACGCCTGCGCCGAGCGGCTGTGCGAGGAAGGGTTTGTTGAAAGCGATCAGCGCGATGTAGCCGTAGTACACCACCATCATCATCAAGGTCAGCAACCAGCCAAAGCTGTTGCGCTTTCTCCTGAGCTCCAGATATTTGGGATGGCTCTGGATCTTTTCGATCACCGTATCCTTCATCAATGTCTCCTTGGTTTTGAATCCGTCCGCAAACGCCACAACGGGTTTGCCACGGTTTGCATTCTCTGGACCTCTTCTGACCAATGTCTTACGCCGGCCCGCCGCAGCGGCAGCGCGCACCACAGGCAAAAAAGGCGTTTTCAGAGGAGAGCAAGGGCTGCATTCCACATCGGGAAAAGAAGGCTCAGGGTTTACGTGTAGAACAAACCGGGCCTGACTCGAAGGCGATGGCGCCGGGCCATCGGTGTCAGTTCTTGGTCAGCAAGGCGTTTCACATTGATTCTCCGGACCTGCCCGGCACGGTCCGGATTTCATAAAAACCAGGAGACAAAACCATGGCATCCATCGCCCCCCGGCCGATGACCCCCGAGGAGAAGAAAGTCATCTTCGCCTCGTCGCTCGGCACTGTTTTTGAGTGGTACGACTTTTACCTTTACGGCTCTTTGGCGGCCATCATCGCCAAGCAATTCTTTGCCGGCCTGGACCCCACCTCGGCGTTCATTTTTGCCTTGCTGGCTTTTGCGGCCGGCTTCATCGTGCGGCCTTTCGGTGCGCTGGTGTTTGGCCGCCTGGGCGACATGATCGGGCGCAAATACACCTTTCTCGTCACCATCCTGTTGATGGGCCTGTCCACCTTCATCGTGGGCATCCTGCCCAGTTACGCCAGCATCGGCGTGGCGGCCCCGATCATCCTGATCGTGCTGCGCATGCTGCAGGGCCTGGCGCTGGGCGGTGAGTACGGCGGTGCGGCCACCTATGTGGCCGAGCATGCGCCCCATGGTCGCCGCGGTGCCTACACCGCCTGGATCCAGACCACGGCCACGCTGGGTCTGTTCCTGTCCTTGATCGTGATCCTGGGCACCCGCACCACGGTGGGCGAGGCGGCCTTTGCCGATTGGGGCTGGCGCGTTCCCTTCATCGTGTCCATCCTCCTGCTGGGCATTTCGGTGTGGATTCGCCTGAGCATGAACGAGTCGCCGGCCTTCCAGAAAATGAAGTCCGAAGGCAAGACCTCCAAGGCGCCCCTGACCGAATCGTTTGGCCAGTGGAAGAACCTCAAGATCGTGCTGCTGGCGCTGTTCGGCCTGGTGGCGGGGCAGGCGGTGGTCTGGTATTCGGGCCAGTTCTACGCGCTGTTCTTCCTGACCAGCGTGCTCAAGGTGGATGGCGCCACGGCCAACATCCTGGTGGCCGTGTCGCTGATCATCGGCACGCCGTTCTTCGTGCTCTTCGGGACCTTGTCCGACAAGATCGGCCGCAAGCCCATCATCCTCGCGGGCATGCTGCTGGCCGTGTTCACTTACTTTCCGCTGTTCGAGGCGCTGACCAAGGCCGCCAACCCGGACCTGGCGGCGGCCCAGGCCAAGAACAAGATCGTGGTGACGGCGGCCCCGGGCGACTGCTCCTTCCAGGGCAATCCCGTGGCGCGTGAAATCGACTTCTACAAGTCCTGCGACATTGCCAAGCGCTTTCTGGCCCAGAACTCCGTGAGCTACGACAACGCCACGGGGCCTGCCGGCCCGGCCACCGTCAAGATTGGCGAGACATTCATCACGGCCCCCGTGGCGCAGATCGTCAACAGCAAGTTCGACGAGGCCAGCACCAAGTCGATTGCCGCCTTCAAGAAAGAAGTGTCGGCCGCGCTCAAGGAGGCAGGTTACCCCGCCAAGGCCGACCCGGCCAAGGTGGACAAGGTGTCCATCGTGCTGATCCTGGCCGTGCTGGTCATCTACGTGACCATGGTCTATGGCCCGATCGCCGCCATGCTGGTGGAAATGTTCCCCACCCGCATCCGCTACACCTCGATGTCGCTGCCTTACCACATCGGCAACGGCTGGTTTGGCGGTCTGATGCCCACCATTGCCTTTGCCATGGTGGCCCAGAACGGCAATATGTACTACGGCCTCTGGTACCCGATCGTGATTGCGGCGGTGACCTTCCTGATTGGCCTGTTCTTTGTCCGGGAAACCAAGGACATCGACATCTACGCCGACGACTGACCCCGGGGGGCTTGGGCCCCCGCTGGCCGGAGTTCTCCGGCCCTCCCGGTCCAGGGACTGCGCGACGGCGGATGGCGGTGCAGGACCTGGCCGGGCCCGCTTTGTTTTTATCTTTCAGGAGAGAGTTCCATGTGGAAAATTGCCATCGGTTTCGTCGTGTTTGCCGCCCTGTCGCTGTTCGTCATCATGAAAGGCGGAGACAGCCTGGACATGGGCGGTGAGAAGCACGGCACGGAGAGCACGCACTCCGAACCCGCGCCGGCCCCCGCCGCCCCCGCCGCTCCGGCTGCGAAATAAGAAGGTGTTCACGGTCCCCCGCAGGCCGCGCAGCGGTCTTGGGGGGAGGGCCGGCAAGGCGCAGCGCCCCGTTCCTGCGGGTAGCTCGGGCGACCGTGGGGGAATAGGGGCCCTCCTAGAATGATTCGCCTCCACTTCTCGCCGCTTGCTCACCATGTCCGAAGGTCTTATCCGCATCCGTGGCGCCCGCCAGCACAACCTCCAGAACATCGATCTGGACCTCCGCACCGGGGAGTTGACCGTGGTCACCGGGCCCAGCGGCTCGGGCAAATCCAGCCTGGTGTTCGACACCCTCTATGCCGAGGGCCAGCGCCGCTACGTGGAAACCTTCAGCGCCTATGCGCGCCAGTTCCTCGACCGCATGGACAAGCCGGCGGTGGACAAGGTCGAAGGCGTGCCGCCTGCGATTGCCATCGACCAGACCAATCCCGTGCGCAGTTCGCGCTCCACCGTGGGCACGATGACCGAGCTGAACGACCACCTCAAGCTCCTGTTCGCCCGCGCGGGTGCCTTGTTCGACCGCCAGACCGCGCAGCCCGTGCGCCACGATTCCCCCGAAACCATCTATGCCGAGTTGCACCGCCGGTGCGCGGTGGACGATCCGCGCATCGTTTTGACCTTTCCCGTCGAACTGCCCGCCGGCACTTCGGCCGAGCAAGTCGAGCAATGGCTGTCGGCCAGCGGCTTCACCAAGGTCCAGGCCGAGCGCGAGGTGGGCACGCCCACGGGGCCGCGCAAATTGCTCGATGTGGTGGCCGACCGCTTTCGCCTGGCCAAGGCCGAAAAAGCCCGGGTCATCGAGGCGATTGAAGTCGCCCTCAAGCGGGGCAGCGGGCGTTTGAATGTGTACCGGCTGCACGATGCGGCCGAACCGGAGCTGTGGCGGTTTTCCACGGGCCTGCATTGCCCGGACAGCGATCTGCGCTACACCGACCCCATCCCCTCGGCGTTTTCGTTCAATTCCGCCGTGGGGGCCTGCGACACCTGCCGGGGGTTTGGGCGGGTGATTGGCGTGGACTGGGGCCTGGTCGTGCCCAACGACAAGCTCACGCTGCGGGCAGGGGCGATCAAGCCCATCCAGACCCCCGCCTGGGCCGAGGCGCAGGACGATCTGCTGCGCCATGCCGAGGCCGAGGGCATTCCGCGCGACACGCCCTGGTACCAGCTCACCGCCGAGCAACAGCACTGGGTGCTGGGGGGCTCGCCGCTCTGGAAAGGCCAATGGACCCAGCAGTGGTACGGCATCCAGCGGTTTTTCGACTACCTGGAGAGCAAGGCCTACAAGATGCACATCCGGGTGCTGCTGTCCAAATACCGCAGCTACACCCCCTGCGGCACCTGTGGCGGGGCGCGCCTCAAGACCGAGAGCCTGCTCTGGCGCCTGGGCAGCCAGGCCGATGCCGACGCCGTGCTGCCCCCTGAAAAACGCTTCATGCCGCAGGGCGTGGCCTGGAGCCGTGCCCAGCTCGAAGCCCTGCCGGGCCTGTGCCTGCACGACCTGATGCTGCTGCCGCTTGATCGGCTGCGGCGCTTTTTTGACCGCCTGGGGCAGGAGGAGCGCTTTTTTGCTCCTGAAAAAGGAGCTATTGAGGCAGGACCAGAAAGCCCTGCACTGCCTTTGGCGTCTTCAGAGGCTTTGCCCCCCGCCGCCGCGGCCCGCACGGGCGACGCCCAGGCGCTGCGCCTGCTGCACGGCGAAATCGCCACCCGCCTGCAATACCTGTGCGATGTCGGCATTGGCTACCTGACCCTCGACCGCCAAAGCCGCACGCTCAGCGGTGGCGAGGTGCAGCGCATCAACCTGACCACCGCCCTGGGCACCAGCCTCGTCAACACCCTGTTCGTGCTGGACGAGCCCAGCATCGGCCTGCACCCGCGCGACATGCACCGCATCATCGAAGCCATGCTGCGCCTGCGCGATGCGGGCAACACCCTGGTGGTGGTCGAGCACGACCCGGCCGTGATGCTGGCCGCCGACCGCATGATCGACATGGGCCCGGGCCCGGGCGCCCAGGGGGGGCAGATCGTGTTTGACGGCACCACCGCCGATTTGCGCCAGGCCGACACCCTCACGGGCGCCTATCTGGGCGGGCGCAAGCAGGTCGGCTTTGGCTTGAAGCGCAGGGTCACCGAAGCCACGCCGCGCCTGGTCCTCGAAGGGGCGCGCGAACACAATCTGCAGAACGTTGCGGTCGAGTTTCCGCTGCAGCGCCTGGTCACCGTGACCGGGGTGAGCGGCTCGGGCAAATCCAGCCTGATCCAGGATGTGCTGGCGCCGGCCCTGCTGCGCCACTTTGGCAAGGCCACCGAAACCCCTGGTGCGCACGACCGCCTGCTGGGGGCCGACCACCTCAGCGACGTGGTGTTTGTCGACCAATCGCCCATTGGCAAGACCGCGCGGTCCAACCCCGTGAGCTATGTCGGGGCCTGGGACGCGATCCGCGAGCTGTTTGCCACCGCGCCGCTGTCCCAGCAGCGCAGCTACACCGCATCCAAGTTCAGTTTCAACAGCGGCGATGGGCGCTGCCCGACCTGCGGCGGCTCGGGCTTCGAGCATGTCGAGATGCAGTTCCTGAGCGATGTGTACCTGCGCTGCCCCGATTGCGACGGCCAGCGCTATCGCCCGGAGATTCTGGAAGTCACCCTGGAGCGCGCGGGCCGCATGCTGAACGTGGCCGATGTGCTGGCCCTGACGGTGGCCGAGGCCGCCACCGTGTTTGCCGCCGACCGCGACGTGTTGCGCGCTTTGCAGCCCATCGTGGATGTGGGCCTCGAATACGTGGCCCTGGGCCAGCCGGTGCCCACGCTCTCGGGCGGCGAGGCGCAGCGGCTCAAGCTCGCGGGCTTTTTGGCCGAGGCCGCCCGCAGCGCCGCCAAATCCCGCCAGTCCCTGGCCAGGAAAGGCACGCTGTTCCTGTTCGACGAGCCCACCACCGGCCTGCACTTTGACGACATCGCCAAACTGATGCGCGCCCTGCGCAAGCTCATCGACGCCGGGCATTCGCTCATCGTCATCGAGCACAACCTGGATGTGATCCGCGCCAGCGACTGGCTCATCGACCTCGGCCCCGAGGGCGGCGATGCCGGCGGACAGCTCGTGGCCGAAGGCACGCCCGAAGACGTGCGCCTGCACGCCACCTCGCACACCGGCCAGGCCCTGCGCGAGTACGACCAGACCCTGGGCCTGGGCGGGCATTCGGTGCAGGAAAAAGCCGCTGCGCTCCGAAAAAAGGAGCGTATGGCGCAATCTGGCAAAGGCCTGGAGGCCAAAAATACCCAAAATGCTATTCAAGTCGTGAACGCGCGCGAGCACAACCTCAAGAACCTCAGCGTCAACATTCCGCGCGGCCAGTTCAGCGTGATCACGGGCATGAGCGGCTCGGGCAAGTCCACCCTGGCCTTCGACATCGTGTTCAACGAAGGCCAGCGCCGCTACCTGGAAAGCCTGAACGCCTACGCGCGCAGCATCGTGCAGCCGGCGGGGCGGCCCGAGGTGGACGCGGTGTATGGCATTCCGCCCACCGTGGCCATCGAGCAGCGCCTGAGCCGGGGCGGGCGCAAGTCCACCGTGGGTACCACCACCGAGGTCTGGCATTTCCTGCGCCTGCTCTACGTCAAGCTGGGCGTGCAGCATTGCATCCACGACGGCGCCGCCGTGCAGCCGCAGACCGCCGAGCGCATCGCCGCCCAGCTGCTGACCACGTTTCGCGGCCAGCACATCGGCTTGCTGGCCCCGCTGGTCATGAACCGCAAGGGCGTCTACACCGAGCTGGCCGACTGGGCGCGGCCCCGGGGCTACACCCATTTGCGCGTCGATGGGGCCTTCCTGCCCACCACGAATTTCCCGCGCATCGACCGCTTCAAGGAGCACACCATCGAGCTGCCCGTGGCCAGCCTGGATGTCTGCCCCGAGAACGAAGCCGCTTTGCGCGCCGCGCTGACCCAGGCGCTGACCCACGGCAAGGGCGTGGTCCATGTGCTGAGCGCTCTGGACGGGCTGCGCGAGGCCCTGGAAGGCGGCCTCTCCACGGCGGGCATTGGCCAGCTGCAGGCGTTTTCGACCCAGCGCGCCTGCCCGGTCTGCAGCACCAGCTATGCCGAGCTCGACCCGCGCCTGTTCTCCTACAACAGCAAGCATGGCTGGTGCCCCGATTGCGTCGGCACCGGCGTCAAGCTGACCCAGGAGCAGCGCAAAGTCTTCGACGACTCGGTGCGCGACGACAAGGACAAGGGCCGGGAGCAGACCTTCGCCGAGCCCGAGGTCGACGACATGGGCGATCTGGCCTGCCCGGGCTGCGCCGGCACCCGCCTGAATGCCACGGCCCGCGCGGTGCGGTTTGCCGGGGTGGGCATTGCGGACATCGCCCACCTGTCGGTCAGCGACATCCGCCGCTGGGTCGAAACCCTGCAGCGCCAGGGGGGCATGACCCCGCGCGAGGCCGACATCGCCCGCGATCTGGTGCCAGAAATCAAAAGCCGGCTCGAATTCCTGGAAGAAGTCGGCCTGGGCTACCTCACGCTGGACCGCGGCGCGCCCACGCTCAGCGGGGGCGAAGCCCAGCGCATCCGCCTGGCCGCCCAACTGGGCAGCAATTTGCAGGGCGTCTGCTACGTGCTCGATGAACCCACCATCGGCCTGCATGCGCGCGACAACCAGATCCTGCTGAACGCCCTGCACCAGCTCAGCAGCAAGGGCAATACCCTTGTGGTGGTCGAGCACGACGAAGACACCATCCGCCGTGCCGACCATATCATCGACATCGGCCCGGGGGCCGGCCAGCGCGGCGGCCGGCTGGTGGCCCAGGGCCAGGCGAGCGATATTGCGGCCGTCGAGGCCTCGGCCACCGGGCGCTACCTGCTGCATGCGATGCGCCACCCGCTGCAGGCGCGGCGTGGGGTCCCGTCGCCAGAGATCCCGCAGGACGTGCCTGCGCTGCCGACCCCCCTGGCGGAGAGCCTGGGGGACGGTCGGGCGGAGGGCCTGGGGGAGGGCGATTCCTCCGCGCCCCAGAAGCGGGAGTCCCATCGGCCTCCAGCCCTTTCCAGTAAAGCGGAATCAGCTATCAAAAAAGAAGTGTTTCAGCCAGACGCAAGGGCCGAAGAGGGGGCCGCCTTGTGCTGGCTCACCGTCCAGGGCGCACACCTGCACAACCTGCAGAACGTGACGGCCCGCCTGCCCCTGCAGCGCCTGGTGGCCGTCACGGGGGTGAGTGGCTCGGGCAAGTCCACATTGGCGCGCGATGTGCTGCTGACCAATGTCCAGGCCTGGGTGCAGCAGCGCAGCACGAAAGCGGGCCGCCAGGCCATGGACGCCGGCAAGGCGCCGGCGTTGGTCGGCTGCACTGGCCTGGCCGGTTTCGAGACCATCGACCGCGTGCTTGAAGTGGACCAGACCCCCATCGGCAAGACCCCGCGCAGCTGCCCCGCCACCTATATCGGCTTTTGGGACACCATCCGGAAATTGTTCGCCGAGACGCTCGAAGCCAAGGCGCGCGGCTATGCCCCGGGGCGTTTCAGCTTCAACACCGGCGACGGGCGCTGCCATGCCTGCGAGGGCGCGGGCATCCGCACCATCGCCATGAGCTTCCTGCCCGACGTGAAAGTGCGGTGCGAGACCTGCCACGGTGCCCGCTTCAACCCCGAGACTTTGGCCGTCACCTGGCGCGGCAAGAGCATCGGCGACGTGCTGCAGATGGAAGTCGATGAAGCGGTCGCGTTTTTTGCCACCATGCCCAGCATTGCCCATCCGCTGCAGTTGCTCCAGGACGTGGGCCTTGGGTATCTGACCCTGGGCCAACCCAGCCCGACGCTTTCCGGGGGCGAAGCGCAGCGCATCAAGCTCGTCACCGAGCTGACCAAGGTGCGCGACGACGTCACCCGCCGGGGCAACAAGGCGCCCCACACCCTGTATGTGCTGGACGAGCCCACCGTGGGCCTGCACATGGCCGACGTCGAAAAGCTCATCCGGGTGCTGCACCGCCTGGTCGATGGCGGACACAGCGTGGTGGTCATCGAGCACGACCTGGACCTGATCGCCGAAGCCGACTGGATCATCGACCTGGGCCCTGAAGGCGGCCAGGCCGGCGGCCGTATCGTCGCCGCCGCTCCGCCGGAAGCGGTCGTGCGGCAAGGTACGCATACGGGGCAGGCGCTGGCACCGGTGCTGGGGCGGGGGGCTTCGGCATGAAAGCTCTGCGCCTAAAACTTTTGGGCCTGCTTTGCAGCGTGCCTGGGCGAATACCCTACTAATACAAGGGTTCTAAAAAGAGAGCAAACAACGCCAGTGTGGTGGGCCTGTCCATCGATTGACTCAAATTTTCCGTGAAATGGCCGATAAACACGGTATTGCTCGCCTGCACGGCCCCAGGGACCCAGTGCTAAAGTGCAAGTCGTCAATTTATATTCTGTGTTTCTGCGCCCAGGCGGTTTGGCCGTAAGTCGTGCGGAAATGTGCTCTCGAAAGGGCCAAAAATGGCTTTCACCACCGCTCAAATCGCTGCACTCAATACCGAAGCCGTCGCCGGTCTGACGACGGACGATATTCGGTCCCTCACGACAGCCAATGTGCGAGCCTTCACGACAGCCCAGGTGGTTGCGCTCACGACGGATCAATTCCCCGCGTTTTTCACGGACCAGGTGGCAGCGCTCACCACCAGCCAGATTGCCGCCATTGAAACCGCTGATATCAAAGCGCTGACGACAGAGCAAGTGCAAGTGCTGACGACAGCGCAGGTGCGCTCGCTGACCAGCGACCAGCTCAAGGCCTTGGAGACCGCGGACTTTGCGGCGCTGCAGACCAAACAGATCGCGGCGCTGAGCACACTGCAGGTGAGCCAGCTGACGACCGACCAGATCGTGGCGTTGACGACCGAGCAGGTGACGGGGCTGACGACAGCGCAGGTGCGTGCGCTGACGACAGACCAGCTCAAGAAACTGGAGACAGCGGACTTCCAGGCGCTGGACACCAAGCAACTGGGTGGTTTGACTACATCCCAAATTGCGCAACTTTCTACGGATCAGTTCAGTACCCTGCAAACCAGTGGAATTCGCGCCTTGACCACTGCGATGGTGCAAGCGCTCACGACCGATGCCATCAAGGCGCTGAGCACCGAACAAGTGAAGGGACTCAGTACCGCACAAATCCGTGCTTTGACCACCGATCAAATCAAGGCTTTGGAAACAGCGGACATTGCGGCATTGAGCACCGCGCAAACGGCCGGGTTCAGCACCAGTCAGATCAGTAAGATGACGGCGGGCCAAGTGAGCGCGTTTGACGATCCAGCGACACCGTTGGTGCTCGATCTGAACGGCGATGGCGTGCGGACCCTGTCCGTGGCCCAGGGCGTGGCTTTCGATGTGCGCGCTTGGGGCAATGTCCGCCAGACAGGCTGGGTGGCTCCAACCGATGGTCTTTTGGTCCGCGATCTGAATCAGGACGGCGTTATCAATGACGGCCGTGAACTCTTTGGCTCCGCGACAGGTATTGGTACCGATTTGCCTGCTGCCGATGGATTCCAGGCACTGCGTGTTCTCGACGCCAATGCCGATGGAAAAATCACCGCAGACGATCCACTCTTCTCTGAACTGGCCGTCTGGACTGATGCGAATCAGAACGGTAAGACCGATGCGGGTGAGTTGGTGAGCTTGCGTGACCAGGGGATCGTGTCCCTCAATCTCAGTGCGAAGACATCCGATGCCGTCGACAACGGCAACTTGTTGGGTCTGGTGTCTTCTTACCAAACGGAAGATGGCACCACCCGTGACATGGTCGATGTCTGGTTCCTCCAGGGGGCCAACCAGTCCGACGTGCTGCGTACTTCTGTCAACGAGCTGACGGAAACTCTCGGCAGTTATGTGGAAGGCAATGAGGTATCGCCTGACAAGGTAGCAGGTGCGCTGTCCGGGGCCTTGACTCCGGATGTCAATACATCGGTCGAGGGGCAAGGGCCTGTGTCTGCCATGTCGAGCCCCACCCGCTTGTCTGCCCAGCTTGACGCCTACTATCAATTGCAAGGCCCAGGGGGCGCTTCCAGCGGCTTGGCAGAAGGCTCTGCAACCGATCGTTTGCTGTCGCGCCGAGGTGGTGTGGCTGAATCCAGCACCCCATCCTTGATCCTGGGTTCTAACGATGTGCTCAAAGGCTCCTGAGTTCTTGGAATCGGTAGCGTCAACGCGTATTCAGCTGGATTGATGCAGAAGCGGGCTGTGCCGAACAAGGTGCAGCCCGTTTTTATTGAAGGCTTTGCTTGCCGCAGATCTCGTGCTGTGCAGCTCCTGCAGGATCGGGTTGGCTGATACATTTTCTCCATGGACCTCGTGACCCCTTTGCCTGTTTCTCTGACCCTTTCGGAATTGGTGTCCCGTGCAGACCCACTGGCACAACAGGGGCGCGCTGAAGAGGCGATTGCGCTCTACCAGCAATGGCTGGCCTGCAGCAAAGATCCGTTGCGTTTTGTCGCGTTGTTCAACCTGGGGGTGCTCCTGGGCGCTGCCGGGCGCTCCGAAGCAGCCCAAGCTGCGTACCGCCAGGCGCTGGATATTCACCCTCACTTGCACCAGGCGCGCTTGAATCTGGGGCATCAATTGGAAGTTCATGGGACGGTGGAGGAAGCCTTGGCCGAGTGGCATAAAGTGCTGGATTCTTTCGCGCCCCCCGCACCCTCAGACAAGGTGCTGCTGTTGCACGCCCTCAACAACATCGCCCGTGTTTTGGAGGGTGCCCGGCGCTTTGACGAGGCTGAGGCCATGATGCTGCGCAGTCTGCAGGTCGATCCAGACCAATCTGCGGTCTTGCATCACTACGTACATCTTCGCCAAAAGCAGTGTGAGTGGCCGGTTTACCGAACGATGGGCGAGATCACTGTGAACAAACAGTTGATGGCGACATCGGCATTGGCCATGCTGGCCGCACATGACGACCCTGCTTGGCAGTTACTCGCCGCCCGGGAGTTTGTGCATGAAAAAATACAGGCACCTGCACCCAGAAAACCCATGCAGCCCAGGCTTCCTGGCCAGCGCATCAAGATAGGTTATCTGTCCGGCGACCTGTGCATGCACGCCGTGGGCCTCTTGACCGTAGAGTTGTTCGAGCTGCATGACCGAGAACGCTTTGAGGTCTATGGCTTTTGTTGGTCGCGTGATGACGGTTCCCCATTGCGCGCGCGGATCGTGAGGGCCTTGGACCACCATGTGCGTATTGCCGGCTTGGACGACGCCGCCGCCGCTGCATTGATCGAAGCGCAAGGCATCGATATCCTGGTGGATCTGCAGGGATTGACATCGGGTGCCAGGCCCAACATCCTGGCCTATCGCCCGGCCCCTCTCCAGATCAGTTACCTGGGTTTACCGGGTACATCCGGCATGCCAAGCATCGACTACATCGTGGCCGATGCCTATGTCTATCCGCCAGAGCTTGAGCCGTATATGACGGAAAAGCCCTTGCGCTTGCCACGCTGCTACCAGGTGAGCGATCGACAGCGCGCAGTAGGGCCCTCTTTGTGTCGCCGCGATTGCGGCTTGCCTGAACACCAGTTCGTTTTTGCCGCCTTCAACAACAACTACAAGTTCACCCCGGAACTCTTTGCCGCCTGGATGCGCGTGCTGTCTGCCGTCCCAGACAGCGTACTTTGGATGCTCTCTGACAATCCTTGGGCGGAAAAGAATCTCAAAAGGGAGGCCCAGTTGCATGGTGTTCAGCCAGAGCGCTTGATTTTCTCGGGCCGTGCTCTGCCTACGGAATACATGGCGCGCTTGCAGTTGCCAGACCTTTTCTTGGACACCTTTCCCTACAACGCAGGTACGACCGCCAATGACATTTTGTGGATGGGCTCACCCATTTTGACCTTGTCGGGTCGCAGTTACATCTCGCGCATGTGTGGGAGTCTGCTGAGTGCGGTCGGTTTACCTGATCTGATAACGACCGATCTGGCGGAGTACGAGCGCAAGGCGGTGCAACTGGGGCGCAATCCCCGCATGGTGCAAACGTACAAGCGCTATCTGGCAGAGCATCGGCATCAAACGGATCTGTTCAACGTGCCCCAACTGGTGCGCGATCTGGAAGCCGGTTTCATGGCTTTATTGCCATGATCGAGATCGTCAGCGCCACGCGCCTGGGCCCCGATGCTTTTTGGCGGGAATCCCCCCTGGGCCAGTCCCTGTTGCGCATGAACAAAGACAAGCGCATCAAAGCCTGGATTGCGTTTGAGAACACCACCGGCCTGTCGACTCTCTACAACCTGCGCCTGAATGCCGCCGAGGGTGCCGAGGTCCTCCTCTTTGTGCATGACGATGTCTGGATCGATGATTTTTTCATTGCCGACCATGCACTGGAGGCCAGCAAGCGTTATGACCTGTTTGGCGTGGTCGGCAATCGCCGCTGCGCCCCTTTGCAGCCTTCCTGGGCTTTTACCGATACGGCTGGCACCTGGGATGAGGCCACCCATTTGCATGGTGCGATTGCCTACGGCCAGGGCCCCGGAAGCCAGCTGGATGTTTTTGGCACCTCTCCCGCCGATTGCCAGATTCTGGATGGCGTATTGCTGGGGGTTAAGAAGTCTGCGTTGAACGCCCGGGGCGTGGCGTTTGATGAACAGTTTCAGTTCCATTTCTACGACGTCGATCTGTGTGCCACCGCCAGGCACAACGGATTGCGCATCGGGGTCTGGCCCATCGCCATTACGCACCAGAGTGAAGGGGGGTTTAATGCGGACTGGCGTACAAGTTACCAACGCTTTTGCGCCAAATGGCATACCTTGGCCAGCCATTCTGGCCTGGCCACGGCCTCTCCTGAAAAACCGTTGGCCGTGCCATCCCCCCTCGCTATGAAACAGACTCCTGCACACGAACTGATCAATCCTGAGTTGTTGGCCCTGGTCCCTGCGTCTACACGGCGGGTGGTGGACGTCGGTTGTATGCACGGCCAAATGGCCCTGGCGCTGAAAGAGCGATTGCCGTCGGTTCACTACACCGGCATCGACATAGATCCCAACTACGCCGCGATCGCTGCCACCCGGTGTGACCGGGCTTTTGCGGCCGACATTGACCAGCTGGATGAAGCGGGTATGTTTAAGAAGTGTTCCTGTACTTCAATTAGTCTTCACCTTACTCTCTCAACAAGCATCAAAATGCTTGTTATTTGATCGGTTTTCATATTGTTTTGTTTTTCAAGAGAACCAAGTAAAAGATAATG
>JAQUDN010000199.1 GCA_028685665.1 Burkholderiaceae bacterium
TGACCAGCAGCAGAACTGTCTGGCCATTGGGCTGTTGGACTCGCGTGACCTGGCGCTCCACCGACACCAGCGTCCCATCCGCGCGCAAAAGTCTGCTGTGCGCGTGCACACCGCGCTCCAGCACCTCGGCAGGCTCGCTCCAGAATGCCTGCTCCTGGGGGGTCGCGGCAAGCCGGAGCACGGAAAGGCCACGCATCTCAGAGACCGACAAGCCCAGCAAGCGCGCCGCAGCGGCATTGGCATCCAGGATACAAAGTGACTTTTCGTCCACATGCCAAACGGCCTCGAGCAAGCCATTCCACCAGACGACAGGCTGCGCGGAGATCATAGATTCGCCTCTCGCGGCCCTGGATCGGTGGCTCGCTCAAAAAAGTAGCAAATTCTGGGGTGAGGAGACAGGTAATCCAGCGCCTCTCGCGGCAACTGCGATGGGCGGAGACTGCGCAATATCCCCAGATCCGGCAGGGTGTCCAAAGACACGATGGTGGCCTGCTCCCTGGGCACCCGTGGATCATGTACCAGCACGCGGGGGCGCAGGGGACGCGCAGGGTTGACGGACACCACCATGGCAAATTGCCCGTTGACCAACTGCACAATCGAGCCGGGTGGATACACCCCCATCATGCGAATAAAAGAGGCCAGAACCACAGGATCAAAGCGTTCCTTGTGCTGCGCAAAAATCACGGACAAAGCCTCATGGGGTGTCTTCTCGCGCAGGGCAGATGCAGGATTGCACAGACGGTCGTAGTGGTTGACCAGTGCCAGGATCTGGCTGGACAGGCCCAGACGGCCTGCCTTCAGATGCCGAGGAAACCCGCTGCCATCGACCCTTTCGTGGTGCTGTGCCACAGGAATCTGCACGGTGTCAGGCAAGCCCATCCGGGCCACCAAGGCCACGGACTCCCCGACATGTGCTTCGTATGGCCCCGCCTGCGCAGGGATCCAGGCGGTGGCATCGGACTGTCTCCAAGGCAGCGGCAACATGATTTTTCCAATGTCATGCAGCAAGGCTGCCAACCCCAGATCGTGCAATGCGGCTTGGTGCAGACCCAGCGCTTTCCCGAGCAGAAGACTGATCACCATCACATTGACCGGGTGATAGGCACTGCTTTCCCCACAGACACCCGAAAGCACCCGGATGACAGGTTCCCCCTGCCCCCCAAGCTCCGACACATACTCCGCCACCAATTCCTCGGCCTGCGCACGGGCTTCCTCGGGGTGATGGACCACCCGTCGCTCCAGGTCCCCGTAACGCAAAGTGGCTTCGCCATAACGCTGGTGGCAGGCATCGAGCGCCGTGGACGGTTCAGGAGGCACGGTGTTCACAGCCCCCTCTTCAGAGTCCACGCCAAGGCTCTGAACCGGACGCTCCGGCAGCTCAGAAGCCCCCAGGAGCGGGGGAAGAGCAGAGCCCCCTTGCTTGTCCACAGATTGGAAGTCGGTATCGCTTTTCTCGGGCACATAGCGAACCGACGTGATCCCCAACTGGCGCAACAAGGCAATCTGCTCATGGGACGCAATGCGAAAACTGCTGACAGGAAAAGGGTGGTTCATCCACCCCATGTCGAGCTGAATGAACATCCCGATGCACAGCTGGTCGATATCGATGGCGATGGAAGGTCTCACGTCGGACACACAGGAAACTTCGTTGGGTTGCAAACGCTCAGTCTCATGGTGATTATGACGGCAGGCGGCCAGCGCCGTGCCCAGCGGCTGTCACCTCTTGGCGAGTCTGCTCCTCCCCTGGCGCGAAAACAGGCTCAACGGCACCACAGGGAAGGTTTGTAAACCAAATCCATCCACAAGGCCCAGCCAGCCACCCCACACAACAGCCCCCCCGCCAAGCGCGTCCCCCATTCGACACGAAATGCATTGAGTTGCTGGCGCAAGCGCCCCCACAACCACGGTCCGCCCACCAGCCACAGGCCACTGCCCAGGGCAAACAAGGCCATGCTCATGGCCCCCTGCCAGGGCCCGCCGCTCAATGCGGCGACCAGAAGGGCGGAATACAGCAAGCCACAAGGCATGAGGGTCCACAGAAAACCGGCAAACCCGACTCCCCCCGGGGCCTGAACCCAAGGCTGAACACAGCGCCAAACCCATCGCCCCACCCGCTCCAACCCCACAGGTTGACGCGCCTGGAACACCATCATGCCTCCCCAGGCCAACACAGCCACATGCACCATCGTCCAGACCGGCGCCAAGGCCTGGGTCTGCTGTGTCAGCCAGGCGAGGCTGCCCATGGTCCATGCCGCCAAAGCGCCTGCCAGGGCATAGCTGGCCATTCGGCCCATCTGGAATGCGCCCATCCGCTGCGCCCTGCTGCCCCGAGGCATCTGGCGCAACACCTGCGTGCCCTCCCCTGCCACCCGGCCAGGCCCAGGAGAAGGGGTGCATGACCCCACCAAGGCCCCGCAGGGCGCAGAGCACATTGCCAGGCAGTGCGGGCCGCCCGCCAGTCCCATGACAAAAGAGGTGAATGCGAGGGTAGCGAGCATAGGCAAGCGGGGGCAGAGGCAGGGGGGATCAAGCAGGTTCAGATGATGCGCGAAAAGCGCCCCACATTCCGATCGGCATGGAGATACCTGTCAAAGACCATGGCGACTCCACGAACAAAGAACCAGCCCAAAGCCGTCACCTGCAGCCCCTCCTCCTGGACCTCGACCATGCCTTGGTCTACCAACGTGTGCAGTTGCGCCATCTCAGACGCGAAATAGACACGAAAGTCGATACCCCACGGACCGTCCACCTCGGCAAATTTCAATGCCCCTTGGCACATGAGTGCCATGATGACGGCCCTGCGCAGCCCGTCATCGGCATTCAGGTGAAGACCCCGGACCACGGGCAAACGCCCTTGGTCCAGCAATGCGTAGTACGCCTCCAGCGTTTTGGCGTTCTGGCTGTATGTGGCGCCCACCCGGCCAATCGCCGACACACCCAGCGCAATCAAATCGCAGTCAGGCTGGGTACTGTAGCCCTGGAAGTTGCGGTGCAAGCGCCCCTCCCGCTTGGCCACCGCAAGTGCATCGGTGGGCAGGGCAAAGTGGTCCATTCCAACGTAGTCATAGCCCGCGGCCATGAATGCCTCCATGGAACGCGACAGCATCGCAACCTTCTCTGGTGCTGCAGGCAAATCGGCGGCAACGATGCGCCGCTGGGGCTTGAACCGCTCTGGCAAATGGGCATAGGCGTACAAAGCAATACGGTCAGGGCGCAACTGAGCCACCTGGGCCAGCGTCCGCTCCAGCGACGCGGCGGTCTGGCGTGGCAAGCCGTAAATCAAATCCACATTCACCGACGCAAACCCCAAGGCCCGCGCCGATGCCACCAAAGCAAAAATCTGCTCCGCCGGTTGAACCCGATGGACCGCTTTCTGCACCTCGGGATCAAAGTCCTGGACCCCGAAACTCAGGCGATTGGAACCCAACTCAGCCAGGAGTGCGAGGCGCTCAGGCGTGACCGTGCGCGGATCCACCTCAATCGAATACTCTCCAGCAGGCACCAGGGTGAATCGACTGCGCACCATGCCCATCAACTGGCGCAAACCTGCGTCGGATAGAAAGGTCGGCGTCCCGCCACCCCAGTGCATCTGGCTGACCACCTGCCCGGAACCACCATGCGCCACGTGAAGGTCGAGCTCCGCCTGAAGATAGCGCAGATAGTCATCGGAGCGCTCTGGATGCTTGGTAATGACCTTGTTGCATGCACAGTAGTAACACAGCGATGCGCAAAAAGGGATGTGCACATACAAGGACAGCGGAGTTTCACCATTTCCACGCTGGCGACGCCGCTCCAATGCCTTCACATAATCGCGCTCACCAAACCCATCGGTAAAACGATCTGCCGTAGGGTAAGAGGTATAGCGGGGACCAGGAACATCAAAACGACGCAGCAGCTCAGGTGAAATAGCAGACATGTACGGGTATCCTTGCTTAGAAATCGACTATGCCGTAGGCTCTGAATCTCGTTCTTGATATGCATCAAGCATCGCCAGACAAGCTCTCACAGCGCCAGACAAATCCATGCCTTGGTCAATGACCTGCGGAGTTGGGTCGCCAGCCCCAGCGTCGGCACTACACGGTTCCATCCCACATGAATCCCCAAACCATTAAAGTCGCCTGCTCCAATTGCAATCTGCGGGAACTCTGCATGCCTGTGGGCATGAGTGACGAACAACTACAGCGCATCGATGACATCGTGGCGACTCGGCGCAAAGTCAAACGAGGAGGCACCTTGTTTCACAGCGGCGAGCCCTTTACGTCGCTGTATGCCATCCGCACCGGTTTCTTCAAAACATTGGTCGCCACCGAAGATGGTCGAGATCAGGTCACGGGCTTTCAGATGGCCGGGGAAATCATTGGCCTGGACGGCATCGTGAACGATCACCACACCTGCGACGCCGTGGCCCTGGAAGATGCCGATGTGTGTGTCATGCCTTTCGATCGCATTGAAGAACTGTCTCGCGAAGTCAATGCATTGCAGCACCATGTGCACAAGATCATGAGCCGCGAAATCGTGCGCGAACACGGGGTCATCCTGCTTTTAGGGAGCATGCGTGCCGAAGAAAGACTGGCCGCATTTCTCCTGAACCTGGTCCAGCGCCTGCATGCGCGTGGTTTTTCTCAATCGGAACTGGTACTGCGCATGACGCGCGAGGAGATTGGCAGTTACCTGGGGCTCAAGCTGGAAACCGTGAGCAGAACCTTCTCGAAATTTGCCGAAGAAGGCGTGATGGAAGTCAAACAGCGCCATGTGCGCATCCTCGACACGCAAGCCTTGCAACGTATCGTCAACCACCAACAGGCCTGCCAATGAGCTGTCTGGCACGTGCAAACAGAGACACGAGACAAACAGAAGGCCTCAGTGGCACGAAGAGGTTTTCCGGCAATCCTCGGGGCGCCCGTCTTCAGGCACAGGGCAGCGATTGAGCTCGAAGGGGGACATGGCCAGCAAGGTCGTCAGGGCACTGGAAGCCATCGTCACCAGCCAAAAGGCAAAGAAAGACAAGGTATAGACGCCCTGGCGGGAGAGCGCCAAAGGCTGACCAAACCAGTGCAGGTCGTGCGGATCGACCAGGGCAAACACCAGCATTTCCAGGACGCCCGCCATCAAAAA
>JAQUDN010000200.1 GCA_028685665.1 Burkholderiaceae bacterium
GGCTCACCGAAGGGCAGGGCACCTATGTTCCGGCCCAGTCGGTGGCCTTGCTGCCCCTGCGCGACGACGCTCCCGACAGCGCCCTGCCGGCCTTCGGCCTGCTGGTGCTGGGCTCGTCCGATGCCCACCGTTTCGAGGCCACCATGGGCACCGAATTTCTTTCCCGCATGGCCGAGGTGGCCAGCGCGGCGCTGGCGCGCCTGCGCTGAGCCCCCGCCCCCGCGCTGAGCGGCGCGGGCCTGTCAGCAGGGCCGTGCGTCCGCCCCGGCGTCAGAAGCTTTCCCAGTCCTTGTCGTCCTGGGGCGCCCCAGGCGAGGGGGCGGCCGCGGCAATGCGCGGGGCCGCTCCGGTGGGGCGTGCCTTCGCCTTGCTGGGCGCGGCCTTGCCCTGGCCCAGCGGCTTTTTCGGGGCGGTGTAGGCCTTGGCGGAAGACGAGGCCCGGTAGGTCACGGCCGCCGTGGGCTGCGTGCTCAGGCCCCCGGGCAACTGGAAGGTCGAGACCGTGGCGACGAGTTCCCGCGCCTGGGTGCTCAGGCTGCCGGCGGCGGCGGCCATCTCCTCGACCAGGGCGGCGTTCTGTTGCGTGGCCTGGTCCATGTGGGTCACGGCTTCGTTGACCTGGGCCACCCCCTGGCTCTGGTCGGAACTGGCCGCGCTGATCTCCCCCATGATGTCGGTCACCCGGCGGATCGAGTCCACCACCTCGGCCATGGTGTGCCCTGCACGGTCGACCAGGGCGGTGCCGGCTTCGACCCGTTCCACGCTGGCGCCGATCAGGACCTTGATTTCCCGGGCCGCTTCGGCGGAGCGGCCTGCCAGGCTGCGCACCTCGGAGGCCACCACCGCAAAGCCCCGGCCCTGTTCGCCGGCGCGGGCGGCTTCCACCGCCGCATTCAGCGCCAGGATGTTGGTCTGGAAGGCAATGCTGTCGATCACGCCGATGATGTCGGAGATCTTGTTGGAGCTTTCGTTGATCTCCTTCATGGTGCGCACCACATCGGCCACCACCTCGCCGCCCTGGGCGGCCACGGTGGATGCGGTCTGGGCCAGCTGGTTGGCGATGCGGGCGCTGTCGGCGTTCTGGCGCACGGCCGAGTTGAGCTCTTCCATCGAGGCCGCGGTTTCTTCCAAGGAGCTGGCCTGGCTTTCGGTGCGGGCCGACAGGTCGTGGTTGCCCTGGGCGATTTCGGCCGAGGCGTTGGACACGCTCTCGGAACCCTGGCGCACCCGGCTCACCAGCGTCACCAGCGAGGCCTGCATCTCGCGCAGGGCCCGCAGCAGCTGGCCTGTTTCGTCCTGGCCATGGACTTCGATGGTGCGGCTGAGATCGCCTGCGGCCACGGCCTGGGCGGCGTTCACGGCCCGCAGCAAGGGGCCTGTGGTCGAGCGCACGATCCGAAACCCGATCACGACGGCCAGCACCAGGGCGCAGACCATGACCGACAGCACCGCGATGTTCATCTGCTGGATGGCCTCGGCGGCATCGCTCTGTGCGGCCTCGGAAAGGCTTTCCTGGTAGGTGATCAGGCCGTCCAGGGCCTCGAAGTAGGCTGTGCGCGGCGCCACCATGGACCCGTTCAGAATGGCCTTGGCTTCGCTGGTGCGGCCGGCGTGGACTTCGGCAAGGTACCGGGCCAGTTGCTCGCCGTATTCACCCCGTGCCCGCAGGGTCTCTCCCAGGGCGGCCTTGCCTTTTTCCGAGCTGATCTGGGCGGACAGGGTGTCGAAGAGCCGCGTGATCGCCTGGCGCTGCGCATCGATCTGCTGCTCGGCGCGGCGCACGTTGTCGGCCTGGTTGTCCAGCAGGATCTGGGTCAGGCCCAGTTCGACGGCGGTGATGTCCTGCTTGGCCACATGCAGGTTGAGCACCTTGGGGAAGCGGTCGTCCACGATGGTGCGGAACGACCCGTTGGCGCGGTTGGCCAGCAGCATCGACAGGCTGCCCATCAGG
This sequence comes from Burkholderiaceae bacterium, assembly GCA_028685665.1. GTDB lineage: Bacteria > Pseudomonadota > Gammaproteobacteria > Burkholderiales > Burkholderiaceae_C > JAQUDN01. Next base: position 1,952 of record JAQUDN010000200.1, read on the forward strand.
GCGATCAGGACGGCGAGCAGGCCGAAGCCGAGCACCAGGCGGGTGGAAATCTTCAGGTGGTTGAAGTTCATGGTTTTGTCCAGTCAGACCGCAGTGCTCAGTGCAAGGGGGGCGAAACGTCCGCGCCGAGGCCGGGAGCGAGAAACTTTTCGATGTCGAGCAGGATGAGCATGCGCTCGCCCACCGAGCCCAGGGCCAGCAGGTGGCTGGGGTCGAAGCCGGCGTCCAGGGTCGGGACGGGGCGCATCTGTTCGGGCGCCAGTGTCAGCACGTCCGACACCCCGTCGACCACCAGCCCCACGACTTTGGCCCCGATGTTCAGCACCACCACCACGGTGAGGTGGTCGTAGCGCACCGCCGCAGTCCCCAGCTTGATGCGCATATCGAAGATGGGCACGATGGTGCCGCGCAGCTGAATCACCCCCTTGAGGTCGGCGGGGGCGTTGGCCAGGCTGGTGGGCTTTTCATAGGAACGGATCTCCTGCACCCGGTGGATGTCGACCCCGTATTCCTCGTCCCCGATCTTGAAGGCCAGAAACTCGCGCAGCGGGGTCAGACCCCCGGGCAGAACCGCCTCGGGCGGGGAACTGTGGGGGGCCATCGAGGGGGATGTCATGGAGCGTCCTTGGAGAAACCGGTTTCAAATGATAGAAATATCATTTTGATTTCAGCAATTTTATCAATATAACTATTTCTGACTGAATTGATCCTCTATTGCGGGCGGGCGCAGGGCGAGGGGGGTGGGCGCAGCCGCTACACTTTTGGGCCCTTCGTCCCGCAGCGGGCCCGAACCCTTGCGGCAGGCTTCACCGTTCCAGACCACGACCATGTCCCTCATTCCTACCACCATCCTCACGGGCTTTCTGGGCTCGGGCAAAACCACCTTGCTCAAGCGCCTGCTCAGCGAGGCCCATGGCCAGAAGATTGCCGTCATCGAGAACGAATTCGGCGAAGAGAACATCGACAACGATATTCTGGTGACCGACTCGAAGGAGCAGATCGTGCAGATGAGCAATGGCTGCATTTGCTGCACCATCCGCGAGGATTTGCGCGAAACCCTGCAACTGCTGGCGGCCAAGAAGCGCAAGGGCCTGCTCGACTTTGACCGCATCGTCATCGAGACCACCGGCCTGGCCGACCCTGGCCCCGTCGCGCAGACCTTCTTCATGGACGAAGAGATCGCCGAAACCTATTTGATCGACTCCATCATCACCCTGGTCGATGCCAAGCACGCCCCCCAGCAGCTCAACGACCGCCAGGAGGCGCGCCGCCAGGTGGGCTTTGCCGACCAGATCTTCCTGTCCAAGACCGATCTGGTCAGTGCCGAGGAAACCGAAGCGCTGATCCACCGCCTCAAGCACATGAACCCGCGTGCCCCGATCAAGGCGGTCCACTTTGGCGAGGTGCCGCTGTCCGACGTGCTCGATCTGCGCGGCTTCAACCTCAATGCCAAGCTCGATATCGATCCCGACTTCCTCAAGGAAGAAGATGCGCATGGGCACCACGGCCACGGCCACGGCCACGGCCACGGCCATGGGCACGAACACCACGACCACGATCATGAACACGGGGCGGATTGCAAGCACCCCTCGCACCAGCAGGACCACGGCCACCACCATCACCACGACGATGACGTCAAGAGCTTTGTCTACCGTTCTGCGCGCCCGTTCGATCCGGCCCGCCTCGAAGACTTCCTGGGGGCCATCGTCAATATCTACGGCCCCCGCATGCTGCGCTACAAGGGCGTGCTCAACATGCAGGGCACGGACCGCAAGGTGATCTTCCAGGGCGTGCACCAGCTCATGGGCAGCGACCTGGGTCCCCAGTGGGCCGAAGGGGAAGAGCGCCTGAGCAAGATGGTGTTCATCGGCATCGACCTGCCCCAGGACATCCTGGTGCAGGGCCTGGACCAAAGCCTGGTCGCCTGACACAAGCCCTCCGGCTGTGTTGAATTTGCAACGCCTACGCGGGTGACGGCACAGGTCGATACAATCGCGCCCCGGTAAAACGCCGGAAGGCTTGCCATCCGCCCTGGGCCGCTCTTGCGAGCCCGGGCCTTCCTGTACTGCGAGGAGATCCGCCAGTGAAAGCCGAACCCAGCAAACCCCCAGTGGTTGCAAAACAGTCCCCGACCGTCGCCAAGAGCGCCGCATCCCCCGCGGCCGCCAAGACCGCGGCCAAAGGGGCGGCGAAGGCGGCAAGCACTCCTGTCCCTGCCGTGACGCCTGCGCCGGCCGTGCCGCCCACCAGCGATGTGCCTGTTCGCAGCACCCGGCCCTCGTCCCGATTGGCCCAATTGACTGTTCCATCCATGGCCCAGACAGTGGCTTCCACTGCTGCCAAAGCCAGCTACACACACACCATGCCACCGACTCCGCAAGTCCATCCGCCTGCCGCCCCGTTCAAAAAAGACCCCCAGCTGGTGGATAACTGGGAAACCAAATCGGCCGAAGCGCTGACCGACGCTGAAGTGCTCGCCATGCCCGATGACGAGTACATGAACGAGAAGCAGCTGGCGTTCTTCCGCCTCAAGCTGTCCCAGCTCAAGCACGAAATCCACGAAAGCGCCGGGGAAACCACCGAGCACCTGCGTGAAGACACCGTGGTGGTGCCCGATCCGGCGGACCGCGCCACCATCGAAGAAGAGCATGCCCTGGAGCTGCGCACCCGTGACCGCGAGCGCAAGCTGCTCAAGAAGATCGAGCAGTCGATTGGCCGCATCGATTCCGGTGACTACGGCTACTGCGACGAAACCGGCGAGCCCATTGGCGTGGGCCGCCTGATCGCCCGGCCCACGGCCACGCTGTCGCTCGAAGCCCAGCAGCGCCGCGAGCTCAAGCAGAAGATGTTCGGGGACTGATCCCCCTGCGCTGGTCGGGCGGGCCCAGGCCTGCCTCGCCCGGCGTGCCCTGCTGGCCTGTGCCGGAACCCCGCGATGGACCCCAGCGAGCTGGACGAGGCCGCCATTCGCTTTGCCCGCGGCGACTTTGCCGGGGCCGAGCAGGCCTTGCGCCAGGCCCTGGACCGCTCTTCCGCAAGGGGAGAGTCCGCCCAGGACCTGTGGCTGACCTTGTTCGATCTGTACCGGGCCACGGGCCAGTCGGAGCGCTTTGACGTCCTGGCCCTGGACTTTGCACG
>JAQUDN010000042.1:0-17648 GCA_028685665.1 Burkholderiaceae bacterium
CCGCCCCCGGATGACCCTGGGCTGGTGCACTCCCCTTGAGGTCTATGCCCAGCACCTGGCTCGACTGGCGCAACAGCCTGAGTCCGTGCACTGAACTTTCGTTGCACTTAGACTTGAAACCGCCCTTTTTTGATGGGCGCTGTGCGCTATGAAATCAGGAGTCCGCCAGGGTCGGGTAGTCGGTGTAGCCTTTTTCCTTGCCGCCGTAGAAGGTGGCGCGGTCGGGCTCGTTGAAGGGGCCGCCACGGCGCAGGCGGGCCACGAGGTCGGGGTTGGCGATGAAGGGGCGGCCAAAGGCCACCAGATCGGCCCCGTCGGCCACGGCCTGTTCGGCCAGGGGCAGGTCGTAGCCGTTGTTCACCATCCAGGCGCCCTGGCCGCCGGCGGCCCGGTAGGCGGCCTTGAGCGCGGCGTAGTCGAAAGGCCGGTCTTCCAGGGTCCGCGCGCCGCCGGTGGCGCCTTCGATGACATGGATGTAGGCCAGGCCCAGCGGGGCCAGGTGGCGCACCACGTATTCGAACAGGGGCTGGGGGTGGGCATCGAGGACATCGTTGGCCGGGGTCACGGGCGACAGGCGAATGCCCACGCGGCCGCCGCCCAGGTCGTCCACCAGGCCCCGGACCACTTCGAGCAGCAGGCGCGCCCGGTTCGGGATGGTGCCGCCGTAGTCGTCCTTGCGCTGGTTGCTGCTGGTCTTGAGGAACTGGTCGATCAGGTACCCGTTGGCGGCGTGCAATTCCACCCCGTCAAAGCCGCTGGCCACGGCGTTGCGTGCGGCATGGCGGTAGTCCTGGACGATGCCGGGCAGCTCTTCGAGTTCGAGCGCGCGGGGCGTGGAGGTTTCGACAAAGGTGGGCACGCCGTCCTTGAGCAGCACGGTCTTGGTCTGGGCGCGCAGGGCCGAGGGGGCCACGGGCGCCGCGTCGCCCGGCTGCAGGCTGGTGTGCGAGACCCGGCCCACATGCCACAGCTGCACGACGATCTTGCCGCCCGCGGCGTGCACGGCGTGGGTGACTTTCTTCCAGCCATCGAGCTGCTCGGTGCTGTAGAGGCCGGGCACATCGGCATAGCCCTGGCCCTGGGGGCTGATGGCCGTGGCTTCGGTGATCAGCAGGCCGGCACTGGCGCGCTGGGTGTAGTACGCGGCCATCAGCGGCGTCGGGATGGCGTTGGGCGCGCGGTTGCGCGTCAGCGGGGCCATGGCGATGCGGTTGGCCAGTTGCAGGTCGCCGGCACGGGTGGGTTCGAACAAGGTGGTCATGGCAGGGTGCAAAGTGGGTGTCGAAAGACGGAGTCCGACAGCGTCATCCTGCTGTGCGGAAGGTGCAGCATACCGTGAACCCCGCCACCGTGGCGCGGTGGTCGGGCTGGCGCGCCGGGGCCCGCCGGCGACACCCGCCGGCCGGCTGAGCGCTCAGAATGGCCGCACCATGACCGCTTCTGTTTCCCCTGCCCTGGCACCGCGTGCCCTGATCGTGTTGGCGATGGCCTTGTCCATGGGGGCTGCCGTCTCCCTGGGGATCACGCGCTTTGCCTATGCGCTGCTGTTGCCCCCCATGCGCGAGGACCTGGGCTGGTCGTACACCCTGGCCGGTGGCATGAACACCGCCAATGCCCTGGGCTATTTGCTGGGTGCGCTGGCCACCCCCTGGCTGCTGCGCCGGGTGGCGCCCGGACGGCTGCTGCTCACAGGGGCCGTGCTGGCGACCTGGTTCATGGGGCTGAGCGGGTTTTTTACCGACCTGGCGCCTTTGCTGGCCCAGCGCGTGCTGGCGGGCGTGGCCAGCGCCCTGGTTTTCATTGCCGGGGGCTTGCTGGCCGCGCGCCTGGGCGTGATGGACCCGGCGCGCAGCGGCTTGCTGCTGGGGCTGTACTACGGCGGCACGGGCTGGGGGATCAGCCTGTCGGCCCTGGTGGTGCCGGGGGCGTTGGCGGTGGCCCCCGGCCCGCATGCGTGGGCCTGGGCCTGGTGGGCGCTGGCGGGGGCCTGTGCCCTGGCTTCGGGGCTGCTGGCCTGGGCCGTGGCCCGCCTGCACCGCGTCGGGCTGGGGGGGGCGCTGGCACCGGCCGGGGCCGAGGCCGCGCCGTCGGTGCCGTGGCGCAGCCTGGCCCCCGCGCTGCTGGGCTACGGTTTGTTTGGGGTGGGCTATATCGGCTACATGACCTTTGTGGTGGCGCTCTTGCGCGCCCAGGGCGTGGGGCCCACGGCGGTGACGGTGTTCTATGCCTTGCTGGGCCTGGCGGTGGTGCTGTCTTCGCGCATCTGGGCGGGGCTGCTCCACCGCAGCCGGGGCGGGCAGGCGCTGGCCTGGCTCAATGGCCTGCTGGGCGTGGCGACGATCCTGCCCGCGCTGGGCTCGTCCTGGCCGCTGGTGCTGGCCTCGGGGCTGTTGTTTGGCGGGGTGTTCCTGTCGGTGGTGGCGTCGACCACGGCGCTGGTGCGCCACCATCTGCCGCCGGCCTTGTGGGCGGGCGGCATCAGTGCGTTCACGGGGGTGTTTGCCGCCGGCCAGATCATCGGGCCCATGGGGGTGGGCTGGATCGCCGATGGCCCTGGCGGACTGGCGCGCGGGCTGGTGTTTTCGGCCTGTGCGCTGTGGCTGGGCGCGCTGGTGGCCTGGCGCCAGCGCCCGCTGTAGCCGGCCTTACTTCTTCAGCAGGCCTTCGGCCTGCAGGGCGGCCTGCACGCCAGGGCGGGCCCCGACGCGGGCCTGGTAGGCCTGGAGGTGGTCGAGTCCGGAGAGGTCCACGCCCACATAGCCGCACCAACTCAGGGTGGTGAACAGGTAGCCATCGGCCACGCTGAACTGCTCGCCCAGCAGGTAGGGCTTGCCGGCCAGCTGGCCATCCAGCCACTGCAGGCGTTGGCCCAGCTGCTCTTTGACCTGGGGCTTGTACTCGGCGGGCGTGCCGGGCTTGAACAGGGGGCCGAAGCTCTTGTGGATTTCGGTGCCGATGAAGGTCAGCCATTCCTGCAGGCGGTAGCGGGCCAGCGTGCCGTGGGCGGGTGCGAGCTGCTTGTCGGGCACCTGGTCGGCGATGTACTGGACGATGGCTGCGCCTTCGCGCAGGCGCTCGCCGTTGTCCAGCTCCAGCACCGGCACGTAGCCCAGCGGGTTGATGGTGTAGAAGTCGGTGCCGTCGGGCAGCTGGTGCGTCTTGGTGCTGGCCACGATGGCTTCAAAGGGCAGGCCGGCTTCGTACAGCGCGATGTGGGGGGACAGCGAGCAGGCGCCGGGCGAGTAATACAGCTTCATGGACAGGGTCTCCTGGGGGTGAAAAAACCCCCGCGATGCTAGGCCCTGCGCAAGGCCTTTGCTGGCGCGGGGTTTCGGGTGATCACAGCGTGTAGCCGGGCATCTCCCGCTGCACCTTGCGCAGCAGGGCGGGCCAGACAAAGCCGCCACCCTGGCCGGCGGTCTGCTTGCGGCTGGCATCGGCGGCGCCGTCGAGGATGCTGTCGGGAATCGGGATCAGCGCTCCACCCCCGGCCTGCGCATCGATCTGGATGCGGCAGGCGTTCTCGAAGGTGTGCATCGACAGGAAGGCGTCGGCAATCGTGCGGCCCACGGTCAGCAGGCCGTGGTTGCGCAGCATGAGGTAGTTGGCCGGGCCCAGGTCGGCCTGCAGCCGGGGCTTTTCGGCATCCCGGAACGCCACGCCTTCGTAGTCGTGGTAGGCCAGCGAGCGCAGCACGAAGGTGCTTTGCTGGCTGATGGGCAGCAGGCCGCCGGCCTGTGCGCTGACCGCAATGCCCGCACGCGTGTGCGTGTGCAGCACGCACTGGGCTTGGGGGCGTGCCTCGTGCACGGCGCTGTGGATCACGAAGCCCGCCGGGTTCACGGGGAAGGGGGTGTCGTGCAGCACCCGGCATTGCATATCGACCTTGACCAGGCTGGAGGCGGTGATCTCCTCGAACATCAGCCCGTAGGGGTTGATCAGGAACTGGTGCTCCGGGCCCGATACCGACTCGGGCAGCTTGGCGCTGATGTGGGTGAACACCAGATCGCTCCAGCCGTACAGCGCCACCAGCCGGTAGCAGGCGGCCAGGTCGCAGCGCAGCTGCCACTCGTCGGGGTGGGTTTCGTCTTTCAGGGAAGGAATGTGCATGGGGGTGTCCTTGGAGGGTGAACCTCTGCGACTGTAAGGGCGGCGTGGCGCCCGGGCTGTCGGGTGCGCAACACCGCCGGGCGGCCGGATGTGGGAGGGCTGGCAGGCCCCGGCCCGGAAAATTTGCTATTTTTTGAATAGCTATTGCGGTCATGAATTCAAGCCTCAGAGGCCTTTTTGGCTTGAATTTCCGGGAGGGTCTTGTGCCCTTTGCGCATGTGCTCATGCGGTTTTCGCGGTTCACACCAAGGGGGTGGGCCGGTCCAATCGGGAATTCTTTTCCGGAGCCCCTGCCCATGTCCCGCTGTGTGTCTTTTTGGCCCCCCGCCCTGGCGGCCGGCTCGCGCCGCCAGTGGCTGGCCCTGGGCGCGGCAAGCCTGTGCCTGGGCAGGGTGCAGGCGGCCGAGCCAGACGGGCTGGCGGCCGTTCCCCCGGGCACCCGCCTGGTGGTGGCGGACCAGAACGAGGTCTTCCAGACCTTGCTGCGCGCCTCGGGCGTGCACAAGGGCCTGGCGACCCAGGTGCAATTCGCCAATTTCCAGGGCGGCCCGGCCATCCTGGAGGCTTTTCGTGCCGGGGCGCTCGATCTGGCGCTGGTGGGCAGCACCCCGCCGATCCAGGCGCACGCCGCGGGCGAGGACTTGCCCATCGTGGCCGCGCGCAAAAGCACCGCCCCCGACTACACCTTCGTGCTGCGTCCGGGGCTCGACATCCAGACCCTGCAGGCGTTTCGGGGCAAAAAGATCGCCTATGCCGAAGGCACGGGCCGCCAGCCCTTTGTGCTCAGCGCCTTGAAGCAGGCCGGCCTCAGCACCCGTGACGTCAAGCTGGTGCCCTTGCGCGCCGGGGAGTTCGCCACCGCGGTTCGCACCAGCCAGGTCGATATTGCGGCGCTGGTCGAGCCGCACACCCGCCGCTACCTGCGCGACTTTGCCGACGAGAACGCCAAGGCCTTGCCGCCCAGCGCCCACCAGGGCCTCCCGACCCAGACGGCCTACCTGTACGCCCGCAGGAAAGCCCTGTCCGATCCCGCCAAGCGGGCGGCCATCCGTGAAGTGGTGCAGGGCTGGATAACGGCCGGCCAGTGGCAGGTGCGCAACCCCCGGGAGTGGGTGCAGGCCTACCACGTGAAACAAGGTTTGAGCGAGCGCGATGGCCTGGCCATCGTGGAAGGGGAGGGCGCCGTCACCTTCCCGCTGCTGCGCGACCTGGTGGCCGAGCAGCAGGCCACCATCGACCTGATCCATGCCGCGGGCGATTTGCCCCGGCGCCTCGATGCGCGCGAGGAGTTCGATTTCCGCTTCGATGCCGTGATTGCGGCTGCCACCCGCCGCTGACGGCGGGCTTTTGTTTCAGAGAGCGTTGCCTTCCATGGACTCTTTTCTTGCCCCCGATCTGTCGCACCCCGTCCCTGGGGGGAAGGCCCTGCGCCGCCGGGGCCTGGCCGCCTGCGCCTTGTTTTTGTTCACCGGCATGGCTGCGGCGCAAGGGGTGGGGTGGCCCGCCAAGGTGCCGGCAGGCACGCGCCTGGTGCTGGGCGACCAGAACGAACTGCTGCAAACCCTGTTCAGCGTCAGCGGGGTGGGCAAGGGCCTGGTCACCCAGGTCCAATACGCCAATTTCATTGGCGGGCCGGCGATTCTGGAGGCCTTCCGTGCGGGGGCGCTGGATGTGGCCGTGGTGGGCAACACCCCGCCGATCCAGGCCCATGCGGCGGGGGAAGAGGTGCGGGTGATTGCCGCCCGCCGCCGCGCCAGCCCGAGTTACCAACTGGCCGGCCGGCCGGGCCTGCCCTTCCAGTCGCTCAAGGACCTGCGCGGCAAGCGCATTGCCTATGCCGAGGGCACGGCGGCCCAGCCTTTTGTGCTGGCCGCGCTGCAGGCGGCGGGCCTGAAGGGGGGCGATGTCAAGCTGGTGCCGCTGCGCCTGGGGGAGTTTTCGACGGCGCTGCGCACCGGCCAGGTGGATGTGGCCCCGCTGAGCGATTTGCTCACCAGCCGTTACCTGCGCGACTTTGCCGCGGAAAAAGCCCAGGTCCTGCCCCCGTCCGAGAACACCTTCCAGCCCACGGGGGTGAGCTACCTCTATGCCAGCAAGAAAGCCCTGGCCGACCCGGCCAGGCAGGCTGCGCTCAGCGAAGTCGTCCAGGCCTGGACCACGGCCCTGGACTGGGCCCAGCAGAACCGCACGGCCTGGGCCCAGGCCTATTACGTCAAGAAGCAGGGCTTGAGCGAGAGCGATGCGCTGACCGTGGTGCAAAACGAGGGCGCGGTGTCCTTCCCCTTGCTGCGCGAGGTGCTGCCGCAGCAGCAGGCCACCATCGATTTGATCCATGCGGCCGGCGGCCTGCCCCACAGGCTCGACGCCCGCGAAGAGTTCGATTTCCGTTTCGATGCCGTGGTGGCCGCGGCACGGCCCAAGAAGTAAGTCCCCCGCCCCGGAGCCTGTCTATGTCCTACCTTCCTTCCGCCGCTCTGCCCCTCGATGGGTCCGCTGCGCCCCGGCCACAGGCCCTGCCGCCGGCCGCGCCCCCCGTGCCGCGCACGGGGCGCGGGAGCCATCCCCGGGGGCTGGTGCCGGCCAGGCTGCCGTCCTGGGCCTTGCTGCTCGGTCCGGTGACCGTGGTGCTAGCCTGGCAACTGGCGTCCACGCTGGGCTGGATCTCGCCCAAGCTGCTGGCCGCGCCCTCGGTGGCCGTGACCACGGGCTTTGACATGCTGGTCAACGGCAACTTGCTGGAGCACCTGGGGGCCTCGGCGCTGCGCGCCTATCTGGGCCTGTTCTGTGGGGTGCTGATCGGTGTGCTGCTGGCGCTGGCCTCGGGCCTGAGCCGCTGGGGCGAGGGCGCTGTCGACAGCCTGGTGCAGATCAAGCGCGCCGTGCCCACCCTGGCGCTGATCCCGCTGGCCATCCTGTGGCTGGGCATTGGCGAGACCATGAAGGTGGCCCTGATTGCCACCAGCGTGATGGTGCCCGTGTACATCAACACCCACGCCGCGCTGCGCGGCATCGATCTGCGCTACGTGGAACTGGCCCAGACCGTCGGCCTGGGCCGGCGCGAATTCATCCGCCGCGTGGCCCTGCCGGGCGCCTTGCCGGGCTTTTTCACGGGCCTGCGCCTGGCCGTGACCCTGTGCTGGACCGCGCTGGTGGTGCTGGAGCAGATCAACACCACCGAAGGCATTGGCTACCTGATGAACCGGGCCCGCGACTACGGCCAGACCGACATCATCGTGGTCGGCCTGGCGATTTATGCCCTGCTCGGCCTGGTCTCGGATGCCGTGGTGCGCTCTGCCGAGCGCCGCGCCCTGGCCTACCGCAAGGTGATCGGATCATGAGCGGGCCCGGCGACATCGTGGTGCGTGTCGACGGCTTGACGCGCCGCTTTGGCGAGCGCGTGGTGCTGGCCCCGCTTTCTTTGACCGTGCGCGCGGGGGAGTTCGTGGCCTTGCTGGGCAAGAGCGGTTCGGGCAAAAGCACGTTGCTGCGCGCCCTGGCCCAGCTCGATGCCGAAGTGCAGGGCGAGGGGCGGGTGCAGGTGCCCGCCGAGTGCTCGGTGCTGTTCCAGGACGCGCGCCTCCTGCCCTGGGAGACGGTGCTGGACAACGTCACCCTGGGCCTGCGTACGCCCCAGGCGGCCGAGCAGGGCCGCGCGGCCTTGGCCCAGGTCGGGCTGGCTGGGCGCGAGTCCGCCTGGCCCAACGCCCTGTCGGGCGGCGAACAGCAGCGCGTGGCCCTGGCCCGTTCGCTGGTGCGCGCCCCCCGGCTCTTGCTGGCCGATGAGCCTTTTGGCGCGCTCGATGCCCTGACGCGCCTGCGCATGCAGGGCCTGCTGCGCAGCCTGGTGGAGCGCCACCGGCCCGCCGTGGTGCTGGTCACGCACGACGTGGACGAAGCCCTGGTGCTGGCCGACCGCGTGCTGCTGATCGACGAGGGCCGCATCGCCTTCGACCAGCCCATCGACCTGCCCCATCCGCGCCGCAGCACCACGCCCGCCTTCGACCGCCTGCGCAGCCAGTGGCTCGAAGCCCTGGGCGTGCCGGCGGACGTCTGATTTTTTGCGCGAACCCGACCATGCACCTCAACCTTTTTGTCCTGGGCCACGGGCACCACGAGTCGGCCTGGCGCCAGCCCCGGCCCAACGCCCTGGGGCTGACCGATGTGGCTTACTACGCCCAGTTGGCCCGCAAGGCCGAGGCCGCGCTGTTCGACTCGGTTTTCTTTGCCGACGCCCTGGCCCTGGGCTACGAAGCGGCGCACACCGCCGTGGGTGGCCTGGAGCCGCTGACCCTGGTGGCCGCACTGGCCCAGGCCACCGAGCGCATCGGCCTGATCGCCACGGCCTCGACCACCCACACCGAGCCCTTCAACCTGGCGCGCCAGCTGGCCTCGCTCGACCACCTCACCGGCGGGCGGGTGGGGTGGAACATCGTCACCTCCTGGGTGCAGGGCGCGGCGGAAAACTTTGGCCACGCCGGGCAGATCGACCATGCCGAGCGCTACGCCCGTGCGCACGAATTCCTGGAGGTGGCGCTCAAGCTGTGGGACAGTTGGGCCGACGATGCCGTGATCGACGACCGCGCGGCCGGCCGCTATCTGCGCCCGGACCGCATCCGCGCCATTGACCATGTCGGGCCCTACCACCGCGTGGCCGGGCCTTTGAACCTGCCCCGCGGACCCCAGGGCCGGCCGGTGCTGGTGCAGGCCGGTTCGTCCGAGAGCGGCAAATCGTTTGCGGCCCAGTACGCCGAAGCCGTCTTCACCGCCCACCTCGACCAGGCCCGTGCGCTGGCCTTCACCCAGGACCTGAAAGCCCGTGCCGCCCGCTTCGGCCGCTCGCACGCCCTGCCCATCGTGCTGCCGGGCATCAGCCCGGTGATCGGCTCCACCGAGGCCGAGGCGCAGCGCCTGTGGACCGAGCTGAATGCCTTGACCGATCCCGAAGTGGGTCGGGCGCGGCTGTCCCACCGGTTTGGCGGCGTTGACTTCTCGCACCTGCCGCTGGACCGCCCCTTGTCGCCGGCCGATTTTCCCGACCCGCGCAGCGTGCAGGCCGCCCAGAGCCGCGCCGTGCTGATCACCGACCTGGTGGCCCGCGAACGGCCCACGCTGCGCACCCTGCTGCAGCAATTGGCCGGGGCCCGGGGCCATTTCACGCTGGCGGGCACGCCCGGGCAGGTGGCCGATGCGATGGAGGCCTGGGTGCGCAGCGGTGCGGCCGATGGCTTCAACGTGATGCCGCCCGTGCTGCCGACGCAGTTCGATGTGTTTGTCGAGCAGGTCGTGCCGCTGCTCCAGCAGCGCGGCCTGTTCCGCCGCGCCTACGCGGCCGACACCCTGCGCGGCCATTACGGGCTGGCGCGCCCGGTCAACCCCTTCTTCTCGGCCGCACGCGCCTGAAGCCCGGCGGCAGGGGGTGGCGTTTGCTATCAAGACGGGAGCTGCTCAGGCAATCTCCTGGGGCGCCAGAGGCTTTTTTGCCTACTTTTTCCTGTCGGCCTTGCCCTGGGATTTCTCGGGTTTGGCGGGCTTGGCCGATTTGCCCGTTGGGGCGCGCGCACCGGGAGCGGGCTCCCCGCTGGCCCAGTGCTTGTGGCCCCGGGCCAGCTCGGTGTCCAGCCGTTCACACAGGGTGCGCAGGATCTTGATGCGGGCGTAGCGCTTGTCATTGGATTCGACCAGGGTCCAGGGCGCGGTGCCGGTGCTGGTGCGCTCCACCATGTCGCACACGGCCTGCTGGTAGGCATCCCACTTGTCGCGGTTGCGCCAGTCTTCGTCGGTGATCTTGAAGCGCTTGAAGGCCACTTTTTCCCGGTCCTGGAAGCGCCGCAGCTGCTCTTCCTGGCTGATCTGCAGCCAGAACTTGACCAGGATGATCCCGGCCTCGGCCATCTCGTGTTCGAAATCATTGATCTCGGTGTAGGCCCGCATCCAGTCGGCTTCGGTGCAAAAGCCTTCGATGCGCTCGACCAGCACCCGGCCGTACCAGGTGCGGTCGAACAGCGTGACATGGCCATGCCGGGGCAGGTGGCGCCAGAAGCGCCACAGGTAGGGCTGGGCGCGCTCCTCGTCGGTGGGCGCCGCCACGGGCACGGTGCGGTATTGCCGTGCGTCCAGCGCCCCATAGATGCGCCGGATCGCGCCGCCCTTGCCGGCGGCATCGGCCCCTTCGAAGGCACAGACCAGCGCCCGTCCCTTGAAGCGCGGGTCGCGCGCCAGCTCGGCCAGGCGGCCCTGCCAGTGCGCCAGTTCGTTCGCGTAGTGCTTGTCGGTCAGCGACAGGCCCAGGTCCATGGTGGACAGCACATTGCGCCCGTCGGTGTCCACCCGCACCATCGGCGCCACGGGCGGGGTGGGGCGGGCGGTGCTGGCCAGCCTGGCGCGCAAGGCATCGCGCAGCACCGTGCCCACCGTGAGGGCGCGGTAGTGGTCGTTCGAGCCTTCCACCACCACCCACGGGGCCCCGGGCGTGTTGGTCATGCGCAGCAGGTGCCCGGCGGTGGTCTGCAACTGCTCGTAGGTCTTGAGCCGGTCCCAGTTCCAGGGCGTGACGCGCCAGGCGGTGCGGGGATCGCTGGCCAGGTCTTTCAGGCGCTTTTTCTGGGCATCCTGCGTCAGGTGGAACCAGAACTTGAGCACCAGCGCGCCTTCATTGACCAGCATGGCCTCGAAGCGGTTGATCTGGTCGGCGCGGGCGTCCAATTCCTTGAGCGAGAGTCTGCCCTCGATGTGCTCCCGGATCGGGTCGGAATACCAGGAGCCCGCAAAAATCCCGATCTGCCCCTTGGGCGGCAGGGCCCGCCAGTAGCGCCACATCGGCGGGCGCTCGCGCTCCTCGTCGGTCGGTGGCGCAAAGGCCAGCGTGGTCAGAAAGCGCGCATCCATCCATTCGTAGAGCAGGTTGATCGTCTCGCCCTTGCCCGCACCGTCCTGGCCGCTGATCAGCACCACCACCGGGATCTTGCGGCCCTCGTACAGGTCCACCTGGGCTTCGAGCAGGGCTGAGCGCAGGCCTGGCACGGCCTTTTTGTAGTCGGCCTTGGAGACTTTGTGGCCGATTTCGGCAGATTCGAACATGGGGCAATCTCCGGAAGAGGGAGGGTCACTGTAGCGCCCTGGGCCGCGTGCCGGAAGGGGGCGGCGGCAGGTCGCACACCGGGGCTTTCCGCGGCGGTGCCGGCCCTGCGCGCGTCACCGGGGCGCTGTCTCTGCTTCGAGCCGCGCCAGCCAGACCAAGGCCTGCTCCGCGCTGTCTCCGCACATTTCCGGCGAAGCCTGCAGCCCCCCGCACACCGCCGGCCGCTCGGGCTGGCCAAAGATCTGGCAGCGGTTGGCGGCATCCAACTGCACGCAGCGCACCCCGGCGGGCTTGCCTTGCGGCATGCCGGGAATGGGGCTGGAGATCGAGGGGGCGATGCAGCAGGCAGCGCAGTGGGGGTGGCATTCCATGGGGCGGGAGGTGTGTTTCACGTGAAACCTTCGGGCTGTTTCGCGGGGCGGGGGCGGGTCAGGCTCCCCACGCGGGGGGCCGGGCGGGGCGTTTCTGCGGTGCGGTGCCCGAGGGACGCGGTCCCTCCGGCGTTCGCGGCACGGTCCTGGCACGACCCGCATGTTCCGCATGTTCCGCATGTTCCGCATGTTCCGATGGTAGTCCGTGGTGCAGAGGGGCCTTGTGCTGAGCAGGGCAGTCCACAAGGCGGGCCCTGCTGCGGGCCGCTGCGAGCTTGCTGGGCCCGTGTGCTGCCGGGGGCATGTCCCGGTGCCCGGGCGGTCTTCGGCCTGCGTGCCGGCCGCTCGCAACGAGGGGGTGGGTGGGCATCAATGCACGGCGCGGTGGCGTGGGCGGTGCAAGGCCGCATCCGTGCGGACGGGGCTATCCGGGGGGATGAACGGGGTGTCCGGTGGGCAAGCGGCTATCCAAAACCCCGTGGGGACGTGCTCTGGCCCAAAGATGGGAAAATTGCGCTCTTCCCGTGCACGCATGCCCCCCATGCTTTGCCGCCGGGCAGGTGCCAGGCACCTGCTTTTGTTGAATATCGGGCCCGCCAGGCCCCGGAGCACCCCCATGTTGTACCCCCAGGAATTTGATGTCATCGTCGTTGGCGGTGGCCATGCCGGCACCGAGGCCGCGCTGGCCGCAGCCCGCATGGGCGCCCAGACGCTGCTGCTCTCGCACAACATCGAGACGCTGGGCCAGATGAGCTGCAACCCCAGCATCGGCGGCATCGGCAAGGGCCATCTGGTGAAAGAGGTCGACGCCCTGGGCGGCGCGATGGCGCTGGCGACCGACGAGGGTGGCATCCAGTTCCGCATCCTCAACAGCAGCAAGGGCCCGGCCGTGCGCGCCACCCGGGCCCAGGCCGACCGCATCCTCTACAAGGCGGCCATCCGCCGCATGCTGGAAAACCAGCCGAACCTGTGGCTGTTCCAGCAGGCGGTGGACGACCTGATGGTCGAGGGCGACCGCGTGGTCGGGGCTGTCACGCAGGTGGGGATTCGCTTTCGTGGCCGCACCGTGGTGCTGACGGCCGGCACCTTCCTGGACGGCAAGATCCACGTGGGCCTGAACAACTACAGCGCCGGCCGCGCGGGCGACCCACCGGCCGTGAGCCTGTCGGCCCGCCTGAAAGAGCTGCAGCTGCCCCAGGGCCGCCTCAAGACCGGCACCCCGCCACGCATTGATGGCCGCAGCATCGACTTTTCGCAATGCACCGAGCAACCCGGCGACGGCATGCCCGGTGGCGTGAACGAGGGCCAGGTGCCGGTGTTCAGCTTCATGGGCCACGCTGCGATGCACCCGCGCCAGATGCCTTGCTGGGTGACGCACACCAACGCCCGCACGCACGACATCATCCGCAGCGGCTTTGACCGCAGCCCCATGTTCACCGGCAAGATCGAAGGCGTGGGGCCGCGCTACTGCCCCAGCGTGGAAGACAAGATCAACCGCTTTGCCGACAAGGACAGCCACCAGATCTTCCTGGAACCCGAAGGCCTGACGACCCACGAGATCTACCCCAACGGCATCAGCACCAGCCTGCCGTTCGACATCCAGCTGGCGCTGGTGCGCAGCATGAAGGGCCTGGAGAACGCCCACATCCTGCGCCCCGGCTACGCCATCGAGTACGACTACTTCGACCCGCGCGCGCTCAAGAGCAGCTTTGAGACGCGGCAGATCCAGGGCCTGTTCTTTGCCGGCCAGATCAACGGCACCACCGGCTACGAAGAGGCGGCGGCCCAGGGCCTGTTCGCGGGCATCAACGCCGCGCTGCAATGCCGGGGCGATGCCCCCTGGCTGCCCGGCCGCGATGAGGCCTACCTGGGGGTGCTGGTCGATGACCTGATCACCAAGGGCGTGACCGAGCCCTACCGCATGTTCACCAGCCGCGCCGAGTTCCGCCTGCAGCTGCGCGAGGACAACGCCGACATGCGCCTGACCGAGATGGGCCGCACGCTGGGCCTGGTGGACGATGCCCGCTGGGACGCCTTCAGCCGCAAGCGCGATGCGGTCGCCCGCGAGACCGAGCGCCTCAAGGCCACCTGGGTCAACCCGCGCAGCCTGCCGCAGGCCGAAGCCGAGCGCGTGCTGGGCAAGGCCATTGAGCACGAGTACAACCTGTTCGAGTTGCTGCGCCGCCCCGATGTGGCCTACGGGGCCCTGGTAGGCATGGACGGCGGCAAGTACGCCAGCCCCAGCGTTTCACGTGAAACACTGGGCGACTTGAGCCAGCCCGTCATCGAGCAGGTGGAGATTGCTGCCAAGTACGCTGGCTACATTGACCGCCAGAAAGACGAAGTCGAACGTGCCGCCCATTTTGAAAAGCTGCGCCTGCCCGCCGATCTCGACTACCTGCAGGTCACGGCCCTGAGCATCGAAGCCCGCCAGGTGCTCACGCGCCACCGCCCTGAAACCCTGGGCCAGGCCTCGCGGATCACCGGCATCACGCCCGCGGCGATTTCGCTGCTGATGGTGCATTTGAAGAAGGGCGGTTTCAAGGGCTTTACCTTGGCCGCAGCCGATGCGGCCGAAAGCGCGGTGTCGGCATGAGCGCGGCCCTGGACCACCCTTTGCGCGCGCCCCTGGAGCAGGGCGCCCGTGCCCTGGGCCTGGACCTCAGCGTGCACCAAGTGCAGCAGCTGCTGGATTTTCTGGCGCTGCTGCAAAAGTGGAACAAGGTCTACAACCTGACCGCCGTGCGCGACCCGGCCGAAATGCTGACGCACCACCTGCTCGACAGCCTGGCCGCCGTGCCGCCGCTGCAGCGCCACCTGGCCGGCTTGCCCGGGGCCGGGCAGGGCGCCCGGCTGCTGGACGTGGGCTCGGGCGGAGGGCTGCCCGGCGTGGTTTTCGCCATCTGCTGCCCGGGCCTGGATGTGAGCTGCGTCGATACCGTGGCCAAAAAAGCCGCCTTCATTCAGCAGGCCGCTGTGGCGCTGAAGCTGCCCCATCTGCACGGCATCCACGCCCGGGTCGAAACCCTGGCCGGCCCCTTTGAGGTGGTGAGCAGCCGCGCCTTTGCCTCGCTGGTCGATTTCACGGCCTGGTCGCGCCAGGCTTTGGGGTCGCAGTCGGTGTGGCTGGCCATGAAGGGCAAGCACCCCGCCGAGGAAATCACCGCCTTGCCCGCCGATGTGCAGGTGTTTCACGTGGAACCTCTGGGCGTGCCCGGCTTGGACGCCGAGCGCTGCATTGTCTGGTTGCGCCCGCAGCAGGCATAGGCCTGTCGCGTGGCTGTCTTACACTCGGGCCTCTTCACGGGCCGCCCCGCCGAGGTGTTCGCTGGACAGCACCCCGGTCGTTCGCACTGCGCGGCCCGCATCTTCTCTCCAGGCCTGGGGTGTCCGCAGGCCTTTACCCACTAAAGCAAACTCACCATGGCCCATATTTTTTGTGTTGCCAACCAAAAAGGGGGGGTCGGCAAGACCACCACCACCGTCAACCTGGCCGCCGGCCTGGCCAAGGTGGGCCAGCGGGTGCTGATGGTCGATCTGGACCCACAGGGCAATGCCACCATGGGTTCGGGCGTGGACAAGCGCCAGCTCGAACTCAGCGTGTACGACGTGCTGCTCGAATCCGTGCCCGTGCGCGAGGCGGCGGTGCTGTCGGAGCCCTGCGGCTACTACGTGCTGGGTGCCAACCGCGAACTGGCCGGGGCCGAGGTCGAGCTCGTCACGCTGGAGCGCCGCGAAAAACGCCTCAAGACCGCGCTGGCCGCCGTGGCCGACGACTACGACTTCGTGCTGGTCGATTGCCCGCCCTCGCTGTCGATGCTCACCCTCAATGGCCTGTGCGCCGCGCACGGGGTGATCGTGCCCATGCAGTGCGAGTACTTTGCGCTCGAAGGCCTGACGGATCTGGTCAACACCATCAAGCAGGTGCATGCCAACCTGAACACCGATCTGCAGATCATCGGCCTCTTGCGCGTGATGTTCGATCCGCGCATCACGCTGCAGCAGCAGGTCAGCGAACAGCTGAAGGGCCATTTTGGCGACAAGGTGTTCCACACCGTCATTCCGCGCAATGTGCGCCTGGCCGAAGCCCCCAGCTATGGCCTGCCCGGCGTGGTGTTCGACGCCTCGGCCAAAGGCAGCCAGGCCTTTGTCGAATTTGCCCGCGAGATGGTCGAGCGCGTGAAAAACATGCCTTTGCCCGTCCAGCAGCCTGCCAAGGCATAAAGGACGGACGCTTTCAGCGATCAGAACAAGAGCATATGAAGCCTGCCAACATCCTGCTGCTGCCTGGCTGGCAGAACTCGGGCCCCGACCACTGGCAAAGCCATTGGGAGCGTGCGCACGGCTACCAGCGCCTGGAGCAGCACGACTGGCAGCGCCCCTTGCGCGGCGACTGGACGGCGCGGCTGGAAGAAACCGTGGTCGATGCCGACGGCCCCGTGGTGCTCGTGGCGCACAGCCTGGGCTGCCTGCTGGTCGCCTGGTGGGCCGCGCATTCTGCCCAGGTGCACCGGGTGCGCGCGGCGCTGCTGGTGGCCCCGGGGGACGTGGAACGGGCAGACCTTGCGCCTTACCTGCCCGGTTGGGCCCCGGTGCTGCGCCGGCCCCTGCCGTTTCCCGCCGTGCTGGTGGGCAGCCAGAACGACCCCTATTGCAGCCCGGAGCGGGCCCAGGCATGGGCTGCAGACTGGGGCGCCCGCTGGGTCGATGGCGGCGTGGCCGGCCATCTCAACGCGGCCTCCGGCCTGGGCGACTGGCCTGCGGGCCACGCGCTGCTGCACACCCTCATCAAGGATTGAAGAACAACATGGTCACCAAGAAATTCAAGGGCCTGGGGCGCGGCCTCGAAGCCCTGCTGGGCCCCAAGGTCGATGACAACGCCGAGCAGGCGCAGGCGGTCGACGCCGGCCTGCCCCACGCGCTGCCCTTGGCCGACATGGTGCCCGGCCAGTACCAGCCGCGCACCCGCATGGACGAGGGCGCGCTCTACGAGCTGGCCGAAAGCATCAAGGCCCAGGGCATCATGCAGCCCATCCTGGTGCGGCGCCTGGCCGAGGGCGAGAACGCCGGCAAGTACGAAATCATTGCCGGCGAGCGGCGCTTCCGGGCCGCGCGCCTGGCCGGGCTGGACCAGGTGCCGGTGCTGGTGCGCGACGTGCCCAACGAAGCCGCCGCCGCCATGGCGCTGATTGAAAACATCCAGCGCGAAGACCTGAACCCCCTCGAAGAAGCCCAGGGCCTGTCGCGCCTGGTCCGCGAGTTCGGCCTGACCCATGAGCAGGCCGCGCAGGCCGTGGGCCGTTCGCGCAGCGCCGCCAGCAACCTGCTGCGCCTCTTGAACCTGGCCGAGCCGGTACAGACCATGCTGATGGCCGGCGACATCGACATGGGCCACGCCCGCCCGCTGCTGGCGCTGGACCGGGCCACGCAGATCACCGCCGCCAACCAGATTGCCGCCAAAAAGCTCTCGGTGCGCGAAACCGAGGCCCTGGTCAAGAAGATCGGGGCCGAGTTCAGCGGGGTGCCTCCCAAGCCCGCCAAAGACAAACCGGGCGACCTCCTGCGGGTGGAGCAGGAGCTGTCCGACCTGCTCATGGCCGAGGTGGATGTGCGCGTCAAAAAGCGCGTCAAACGGGCCGGCCGCACCGAAGAGGTGGGCGAGCTGGCGATCCAGTTCGGCTCCCTCGATGCGCTGAATGGGCTGATCGAGCGCTTGCGCGGCGGTCCGGCCGAGTAAGCCCCAACCACCGGAGCCCCGCATGGTCCCGCGCCTGCCCTGGCCCCTGCCGGCTGTGCTGGGCTGGTCGGCCTCCTGGCTGCTGTTCCTGCTGTTGCCACAGGCCGGCTTGCCCCCGCTGGCCGGGCTGCTGGCCGCCAGCCTGCTCGGCACCCTGGTCAGCCTGTCGGGCGACACGCTGTGGCGCAAGCTGTTCATTGCCGGGGGGTTTCCGCTGTCGCTGGGGCTCACGCAGGCCGCCGCCTTTCCGCCCTGGGCCTGGCTGCTGCCGCTGGCCTGCCTGCTGCTGCTCTACCCGCTCAGGGCCTGGGGCGATGCGCCGGTGTTTCCCACCCCGCCCGATGCGCTGAAC
>JAQUDN010000042.1:17658-21388 GCA_028685665.1 Burkholderiaceae bacterium
CCTGCCCGATGCCGCCCCCCTCGACCCCGGCGCCAAGGTGCTCGATGCTGGCTGCGGCCTGGGCGACGGCTTGCTCGCGCTGCGCCAGGCCTATCCCCTGGGCGAGTGGCATGGCCTGGAGTGGAGCCGTCCCCTGCGCTGGCTGTGTGCCCGCCGCTGCCCCTGGGCCCGGGTGGAACGCGGTGATATTTGGCAGGCCGACTGGGGCGCCTATCCCCTGGTCTACCTGTTCCAGCGCCCCGAAAGCATGCCCCGCGCCTGGACCAAGGCCTGCACCGACATGGCCCCGGGCAGCTACCTCGTCAGCCTGGAGTTCCCCGTGCCCGGGGTGACCGCGCAGGCCCGCATGCCCACGCCGGGCGGGCGGACGGTGTGGGTGTACCGGATTCAGCCAAATCAGCCCACAGGCCACTAGGGATGAGTGGTTTTAGCTCCTGTTTCAGGAGCGATCCTCACCGTCTGGCGCCATCCCTGCCAACGCATCACTGCGGCTCCGCCCCCCGCATCGGACTTGCGCAGCACCCCGCGCGCGACCCGTTCCTGGACGTCGCGCAGCGCGGTGTCGTTGCGGTCCATGCCCTGTTATTCACCGCATGTTTGGCGGCGAATACAGGCGGATTCACCGCAAGCCAAGCGGCGCGAGGTGAAAGAATCTCTCGATGGACTTTCCGCCTGCCTGCCCATGTCCTCTCCTGATCCGCTGACCCGTGCCGCTGAACGGCTCGCCCAGGCCGATGGCCTGGTGATTGCCGCGGGCGCTGGCATGGGCGTGGATTCGGGGCTGCCGGACTTTCGGGGGAACGAGGGCTTCTGGAAGGCCTATCCCGCGCTGGGCCGGGCGGGGCTGGATTTTTACGAGGCCGCATCGCCCGCCACCTTTGAGCGCGATCCCCGGCTGGCCTGGGGCTTTTACGGGCACCGCCTGCAGCTCTATCGCGACACGGTGCCCCACGCGGGCTTTGCCATCCTCCAGCATTGGGCCGATCAGATGCCGCAGGGCGGCTTTGTGTTCACCAGCAATGTGGATGGGCAGTTCCAGAAGGCGGGCTTCGATGCGCAGCGCATCGCGGAGGTGCACGGCTCCATCCACCATCTGCAGTGCCTGCGCCCCTGCTCCGACGCGATCTGGCCGGCCGAGGGCTTTGCCCCGGTGGTGGACACCGAGGCCTGCCGGCTGCGCAACGACCCGCCCCGTTGCCCGCACTGCGGCGGCCTGGCACGGCCCAACATTCTGATGTTCGACGATGGCGGCTGGATCGCCCACCGCCAGGCGGCGCAGAGGCAGCGCCTGCAGGACTGGCTGGCGCGGGTCGAGAAGCCGCTGGTCATCGAGATGGGCGCCGGCACGGCGGTGGCGACGGTGCGGCATTTCAGCCACCGCATGGTCCAGTCCGGGGGCGGGCGGCTGATCCGCATCAACCCGACCGAGGCGACGGTGCCTTCGGCTCGGGATGTGGGTCTGGCGTCTGGTGCCCTGGCGGCGCTGCGGGCCATCGCGCGGCAGGGCGGTGGGCCTGGATGCCCGCCAGCGCCCGCCCTGCAGGGGGACTGAAGGGCTTAGCGGGGGCCCCGGCCGCCGTCACCGCCCCGGTCGTTATCCCGGTAGTTGTCCCGGTCCCGGTGGCCGTCCCGGGGGGTGGGGGGGAAGCGCGGGCGTTCATCCGGCGGCGGGGCGAAGTTGGGGCGTGGGGGCGGGGGGCGCTGGTCGGGCACAAAGCGCGGTGGCGGGCCTTCGTAGCGCTCCGGGGGGCCGCGCCGGTCGCGGTGGATGTCCCTGTCGCCATAAAAAGGGACGCCCAGGATGCCGATGCCGAGCGAGGGGCCGTAGCCCAGCACCGGCAGGGGGTTGCCGCCCGAGGCCACCACCAGAGACCCGGCATAGGCCCAGCCCCGGTAGGGCCCGCTTTCCACGTCGCACCATTGGTAGTTGCCCAGGCAGCCGTGGATGAAGAGCTGCGAGCCCGGGGGCAGTTCGAGCGCGATGGGGTATTGGGCCCCGGGGCCGGCGTGCAGGGGGGTGATCGTTGCGGCATAGCCCCATTGCGCCTGGGCCGCCAGGGGCATGGCCGCAAGCAGGAGGGTGAGGGCACCCCCGGTGGTCCAGCGTGGCATTGCGGTGCCTCCGTGTGTGTGGGAAAGGGGCAGCCCGCCCCCAGGGCCGGCTGCAGGGCGCCATTGTTCCGGATTTCGCGCAGGGGCGCCAGGGCCGTGGGGGCCGGATGCCGCGCTGCGGCCTGCTGGCTCAGCGGGGCCAGGGGCTGCCGTCGGCGGCCAGCGTGGGGCCTTTTTTCTGCACGATCAGGCCGTAGCACTCGGGGTGGCGGTGCAGGTCGAAATCGAAGGTGGTTTTTTGGTAGACGGCGCAAAAGTCCAGGTCGCAGCGGCCCAGCACCACTTCGTCGTCCTGGGTGGTGCAGCGTGCCACCACCTCGCCCGAGGGGGCCACCAGCAGGCTGCCGGCAATGCTCTCCACGCCTTCTTCCACGCCGCCTTTGGCCACGCTGGCCACCCAGCAGCCGTTCTGGTAGGCCCCGGCCTGCACCGCGAGCTGGTTGTGGAACAGCGAGAGCGCGTCGTGCTGCGGCGCGGGGGCGTTGTGCACCGGGGTGTTGTAGCCGATGAAGATCATTTCTGCCCCTTGCAGCGCCATCACCCGGTAGGTTTCGGCCCAGCGGCGGTCGTTGCACAGCGCCATGCCGATGGTGCCGCCGAAGGCCTGGTGCACGCCAAAAGAGGCCCCCGGGGTGAAGTAGCGTTTTTCCAGGTGCTGGAACCGGCGCCATGGCTCGTGCTCGAAGTGGCCGGGCACGTGGATCTTGCGGTATTTGCCAACGATGTGGCCGCTGCGGTCCACCAGGATGGCGCTGTTGTACCGGGTGGGCTGGCCGCCTTCGTCGGCCAGTTCGGCGTAGCCCAGGTAAAAGCCCACGCCCAGGGCTTTGGACAGCGCGAACAGCGGCTGTGTTGCCGGGCTGGGCATGCTGCGTTCGAAGTAGCGGTGCAGCGCCTCGGGGTCTTCGATGTACCAGCGCGGGAAGAAGGTGGTCAGCGCCAGCTCGGGGTAGACGATGGCGTGTGCCCCCAGGCTGTGGGCCTCGCGCATCAGGGCGCACAGGCGCTGCACGACGCTTTCGCGGGACTCGGCTTGCGGGATGGGGCCCAGCTGGCCCAGGGCGACGTTGACGATGCGGGACATGGCGTTCTTTCAAAAATAATAGCTGTCAGGGCTTTCTGGGTATGCCTTGGAAGGCTTTTTGATCCAGGGTCGGCGTGGGAAGTGCTCGGGGGTTTCAGGGGCGGTTGGCCCGCTCCAGCAGCACCTGCAGCAGCACGTTGGCGCCTTGCGCGAGTTGCTGGGGGTCGGTGAATTCGCGCACGTTGTGGCTGAGCCCGTCGCGGCTGGGGACGAAGACCATGGCGCTGGGGCCGATGCGCGCCAGCATCTGGGCGTCGTGTCCCGCGCCGCTGGGCAGGCGCAGCGTGCGCAGGCCCAGGGCGTGCGCGTGCCGTTCCACGCTGTCGGTGAGCGCCGGGTCGAAGGCCACGGGCTCGAAGTCGGCCAGCATGCGGTGGGTGCACTGCACGCCGTGCGCGGCCGCCACGGCGTGGGCGTGGGCCAGCACCTCGGCCTGGGCTGCGCGCAGGCGGGCGCCGTCGGTGTTGCGCAGGTCCACGGTCATCACCGCCTGCTGGGGGATCACGTTGATGAGGGTGGGGTGCAGCGGCAGCG
>JAQUDN010000201.1 GCA_028685665.1 Burkholderiaceae bacterium
CCACGATGTCGAAGAGGCGCTGTTCATGGCGCAGCGCGTGGTGGTCTTTACCGAGCGGCCCGCGCGTGTCAAGCAGATTCTGGTCAACGACCTGCCGTACCCGCGCCACCGGGGCGACCCCCGCCTGGCGGAACTGCGCCGCGAGGCCCTGGCCTTGCTGGGGCTGGATGCCAGCTGGTAAGGCATGAACGGGCGCTGGCCGCCAGAGGCCGTGAATGCCCTCCTGGCGCTGTTGCACGAACTGCAAAGGGGCTGCCTGGCCTTGTGGCAGGCCCTGGGCCTGGGGACGCCGCTGCACGGACAGCCGGCGTGGCCCTGGGCCTGGCGCCTGGCCGGCGAAATGCTGGTGCTCGACGCCGGGCACCTGCGCCGCGTGGTGCTGACCCTGGCCTGCCTGTTGCTGGCGGCGCTGCTGCTCGGCCTGTCCGCCTTCTGGCGGCGTGCACGCAAGCCCCTGTGGGGTATCGCCTTGGCCCTGCTCCTGCTGGCGCCCTGGCCCGACGCCGGTTTGCTCTGGGCACCGGCGGTGCCGACCAGCCTGCACGCGTCGCCGACAGGGTTCACGGCCCAGGGCATTGCCCGCGGGGCCGGGGTGTACCGCCAGCATTGCGTGCGCTGCCACGGTGAGGATGGCCGGGGCGAGGGCCCCGATGCGGCCAGCCTGCCCATGTGGCCCCCGACGCTGAACGGCGCCTTGCTCTGGAAGCGGCTGGACGGCGAACTCTTCTGGCGCGTGCGCCACGGCCTGCAAGCCCGCGATGGCCAGCGCACCATGCCGGGCTTTGCCGACCGCCTCAGCGACACCCAGGTCTGGGAGGTGCTGGACTACCTGCAGGCGCATGCGGCCGGCCGGATGCTGCAGCAGGGCGGCGCCTGGAATGTGCCGGTGCGTGTGCCCGACACCGGGCTGCGCTGCCGCGGCGGGCGCCAGCACACGGCGCGCAGCCTGCAAGCCCAGGGGCAGCGCCTGCTGCTGGTCCTGCCCGGGCCCGGTGCCGCCTTGCCGGCCGAAGACCCGCGCCTGGTCACGGTGCAGGTGGGGCCCGGTGCGGGCACCGACCCCGAGTGCCGCACCGACGACCCCGATATGCCCGCGGCGCTGGCCTTGTTGCTGGGCGTTGGCCTGGGCGAGGGGCCAGGCCACCAGGTGCTGGTGGACCGGGCCGGCTGGCTGCGCGCGCGCAGCCGTCCGGGGCAGCCGGGCTGGTCCGACAGCGACCTGGTCTGCCGTTCCACCACTTCTCCCACTGCGCTGGCACCCGCCCCGGCCGGGGACGGCCTGGGCAGCCTGATCCGCCGCATGGACGCCGAACCGGTGCAGCTGGTGCGTGGGGGCTTTCCGCACTGAGAGCCTGTTCATGGTCTTTTCAGGGCGTCCGCAAGGTGGCAAAACGCCGCTATCGAGGCGCCCGCCGCATGCCAGGCGGGCAATGCGGAGTGCGGTGTTTTGCCGCCTTGCCCACAGGGTGGCTCCATGCCCGCGGCGTCTGCGGCGTTGCACATCCTCGCCGGGCCACCAGCCCGGCTGCGGTTTGCGCCTTGCACCCACCGCCGGCATGGAGCCACGGACACCCTGAAAAGACCATGAACAGACTCTGAGCGCTGGTTTGCGCGGTTTTTGCTCCTGTATGGAGAGCATGTTTCGCTGATCCATCAAGGCCTGGAGGCATTTTGGAGCCTTCATCCTGCCCCTCATGCGCAAACCGCATGAGGACAGCTGTTTTTCTTCGTTGGCCGCCGAGGGCGGTCCTTCTATCGTCGGGTGCCTTCTTTATTTGCCCCTTGCAGGAGCCCGCGATGCCCGTCCAGTTCATCGGCATGATCCAGCCGAACGAAGTCTCCGAAACCTTTGCCCGCAAAGGCCCCGCCGTCGATCCGGCCTATGTGCGGGTGTTTGCCCAGGCGCACGAGCACGCCGGTTTCGACCGCATCCTGGTGCCGTTCAGCGGCACCAGCCCCGACAGCCTGCTGACCCTCCAGTACGCCGCCAGCGTGACGCAGAAGATCCATTTTCTGCTGGCACACCGCCCTGGCTTTGTGGCGCCCACCGTGGCGGCGCGCCAGCTGGCCACCCTGGACCACTACATCCAGGGCCGCATCGCGGTGCACTACATCAGCGGCGGCTCCGACGAGGACCAGCAGCGCGATGGCGACTTTGTCGGCCACGACGAACGCTATGCCCGCACCGACGAGTACCTCACGGTCTTGCGCCGGGTCTGGACCGAAACCCAGCCCTTTGACCACGTGGGCCGCTTCTACCGCATCCAGGGGGCGTACTCCGAGGTCAAGCCGCTGCAAAAACCCTATGTGCCGATTTATTTCGGGGGCGCTTCCGCGCCCGCCCTGGACGTGGCCGGCAAGCATGCCGATGTCTATGCGCTGTGGGGCGAATCGCTGGCCCAGGCGGGGGACCTGGTGCGCCGGGTGCGCGCTTCGGCGGCGCAGCAGGGGCGCACGGTCGATTTCAGCATCTCGTTCCGGCCCATCCTGGGCCGCACCGAAGACGAGGCCTGGGCCAAGGCCGAGCGCATTCTGGAGGACACCCGCCGCCTGCGCACCGAACAGGGCTATGCCCGGGGCGGTGCCCAGCAAAGCGAGGGCGCACGCCGCCTTCTGGCCGACGCCGCCCAGGGCGACCGCGTGGACGAGCGCCTGTGGACGGCCCTTGCGCGGGAAACCGGCGCCCGCCACAACTCCACCGCGCTCGTCGGCACACCCGAGCAGGTGGCCGAGGCCTTGCTGAAGTACTACGACCTGGGCATCACCACGCTGCTGATCCGGGGCTTTGATCCGCTGGTGGATGCCATCGAATACGGCCGCGAGCTGATCCCGCTGGTGCGCAGCAAGGTGGCCGAGCGCGACCGGCAGGCCCAGGCCCCGGCGCTCAAGGTGGCCTGACCCTTCTTTGTCTCCGTTTTCGAAAGTCCTTCCATGTCCGCTGTCCTGTCTGCCCTTCCGGCCGCCGTGCCACCCTCCCTTTCGCTTGTGAAAAATCCCCAGCCTTTCCGCAAGGACTGGTTTGACGCGGCCCCGCCGCAGCGCAGCATCGAGGCCGAGCGCCGCTACCGCAAGGAGAACCTGGCCGTGGCCTACCGGCTGTTTGCGCAGCTGGGGTTTGACTACGGTCTGGCGGGGCACATCACCGCGCGCGACCCGGAGCTGCTCGACCATTTCTGGGTCAATCCGCTGGGCGTGCATTTTTCGCAGATCAAGGTCTCGGACCTGATGCTGGTGAACCACCAGGGCGAGATCGTGGTCGGCCAGGGTCCGCTCAACCGCGCCGCCTTTGCCATCCATGCCGCGCTGCACGAAGCCCGGCCCGACATCGTGGCCGCGGCCCACACCCATTCGACCTACGGCAAGGCCTGGGCCAGCCTGGGGCGCACGCTCGATCCCCTGACGCAGGACGCCTGCATGTTCTACGAGGACCACGCGCTGTTCGACGATTTCAACGGCGTGGTGCTCGACACCGACGAAGGCTTTCGCATCGGCAAGGTGCTGGGCTCGCACAAGGCGGTCATCTTGCGCAACCACGGCATCCTGACCGTCGGCCCTTCGGTCGAATCGGCGGTCTGGTGGTACAGCGCCCTGGAAAACGCCTGCCAGGCCCAGCTGCTGGCCGAAGCCGCAGGCCAGCCGCGCCCGATCCCGCACGCCGTGGCCCAGCTCACCCACGCCCAGATTGGGGGGCCCGGCGGCGCGAACCATGCGTTCAAGGCCTGGTTCGACATCCTGGTGCGCCAACAGCCCGAGGTGCTGGAATGAACGCTCCCCTGACCTGGGCCCAGACAGCGCGCACCCTGGCCGTCGAGTTTGCCGTCCGGGCGCCGGTGTACGACCGCGAGGGCCGCTTTCCCTTCGAGAACTTTGCCGATCTGCACCGTGCCGGCCTGCTGGCGCTGGCCGCCCCCCGGGAATGGGGCGGGCAGGGCGCCTCCATCACCCAGTTGGGCGATGTCATCGGCGCCCTCGGTGAGGCCGATCCGGCCACGGCGTTGGTGCTGACCATGCAGTACCTGCAGCACCGCACCATGGCGCGTCCGGGCAGCCGGTGGCCGCAGGCCCTGGCGCGCCAGATCGTGCAGGAGTCGGTGCACGGCGTCTCGCTCATCAACGCCCTGCGCGTCGAGCCCGAACTGGGCTCTCCCGCCCGGGGCGGCCTGCCGGCCACGGTGGCGCAGCGCACCGCCGACGGCTGGCGCCTTTCGGGCCACAAGGTCTATTCGACCGGCTCGCCCGCCCTGAGCTGGTACACGGTCTTGGCGCGCACCGACGAGGCCGAACCGCGCGTGGGCCAGTTTCTGGTGCCCGCCGGTCTGCCCGGAACGCGCATCGTCGAGACCTGGGACCACCTGGGCCTGCGCGCCAGTGGCAGCCACGACGTGATTTTTGACGCGGTGCCCATTCCCGCCGACTACGCCATCGACCTGCGGGCCCCCCAGGCGTGGGCCGGCGGCGAGCCCCTGGCCTATGCCGAAATGACCGTGATGCTGGGCGCGCTCTACACCGGCGTGGCCCGCGCGGCCCGCCATTGGGTGGTGGACTTCCTGCGCCAGCGCAAGCCCGCCAGCCTGGGCGCGCCCCTGTCGACCCTGCCCCGGGCCCAGGAGATCGTCGGCACCATGGAAGGCCTGTTGCTGAGCAATGACCGGCTGCTGGCCAGCCTGGCGCGCGACCTGGAAGCCGGGACCGAGGTCCCGCTGGCCGAGACCGGCCTGCTCAAATCCCTCACCACCAACCATGCGGTGCAGGCGGTCGAGGCCGCGCTGTCGCTCAGCAGCAACCACGGCCTGTCGCGCAAGAACCCCTTGGAGCGCCACCTGCGCGACGTGCTGTGCGGCCGCATCCATACGCCGCAGGACGACAGCGCGCGCATCGCCGCCGGGCGCCGCGCCCTGGGCGTATGAGCGCCGTCCCGTCGGCCCTGGCCGAACCGCTGGTGGTGTGGAACCAGTGCGGCGCGGACGCCGCGCAGGCGCTGGCCCCCCTGGCGCCCCGGGTGGTCGTGCACGAAGGGGCCGACCGACTGCCCTGGGTCCACGCCCTGGACGCCGAGGTGCT
>JAQUDN010000202.1 GCA_028685665.1 Burkholderiaceae bacterium
CATGTGGGGGGTCGGTAGATCAGAGGATTTCGTTCAGCATCCGCGCCACGCCCTGCTGCCAGGGGGGCAAGGTCAGGCCGAAAGTGCTTTGCAGCTTGCGGGTATCGAGGCGCGAATTGTGCGGGCACGGGGCCGGCAGGGGGTAGGCGCTGGCGGGGATGGGCGCGACCTCGCTTGCTTTGATTTTGATAGCTGGTTGCGCTTGACTGGCGTGCTCCAGCACGTATTTGGCGTATTGGTGCCAGTTGGCTTCGCCGCCCGCCACGCAGTGGTAGAGGCCCGCATCCTCGGGGCGCTGCTGCAGGTGGCGGATCGCATGGGCGGTGACGTCGGCCAGCAGCTCGGCGCCGGTGGGCGCGCCCCACTGGTCGTCGATGACGGTGAGGCGCTCGCGCTCCTGGGCCAGGCGCAGCATGGTCTTGGCGAAGTTGCCGCCGCGCGCGGCATAGACCCAGCTGGTGCGCAGGATGAGGTGGCGGCAGCCCGATTGCTGGATCAGCTGCTCGCCTTCGCGCTTGGTGCGGCCGTACACGCTCAGGGGCGCAGGGGTGTCGGTCTCCACCCAAGGCTGCTGTCCGCTGCCATCAAAGACGTAGTCGGTGCTGTAGTGCACCAGCCAGGCGCCCAGGCGGGCGGCTTCCTCGGCCAGCACGCCGGGGGTGGTGGCGTTGAGCAGGCGGGCAAAGTCGGGTTCGCTCTCGGCCTTGTCCACCGCCGTGTGGGCCGCGGCATTGACGATGAGGTCGGGGCGCAGCGCGCGCACGGTGGCGGCCACGCCGTCGGGCTGGCTGAAGTCGCCGCAGTGGTCCCGGCTGTCGAAGTCCAGCGCCGTCACCTGGCCGAGCACGGCCAGGCTGCGCTGCAGCTCCCAGCCCACCTGGCCGCTTTGACCGAACAGCAGGATGTTCATGCGGACTCCCCCGCGTACTGCTGGGCCACCCAGTCGCGGTAGGCGCCGGTCTGCACATTGGCGACCCACTCGGGGTGCTCCAGGTACCACTGCACGGTCTTGCGGATGCCGGTCTCGAAGGTTTCGGCGGGCGTCCAGCCCAGCTCGCGCTCCAGCTTGCGCGCATCAATGGCGTAGCGGCGGTCGTGGCCGGGGCGGTCGGTGACGTAGCTGATCTGCGCGGCGTAGCTCTGGCCATCGGCGCGCGGGCGCAGTTCGTCCAGCAGGCGGCAGAGGGTCTGCACGATCTCGATATTGGGCTTTTCGTTCCAGCCGCCCACGTTGTAGGTCTCGCCCAGGCGCCCGGCGTCGAGCACGCGGCGGATGGCGCTGCAGTGGTCGGTGACGTAGAGCCAGTCGCGGATCTGCATGCCGTCGCCATACACCGGCAGCGGCTTGCCGGCCAGGGCGTTGACGATCATCAGCGGGATGAGCTTCTCGGGGAAATGGTAGGGGCCGTAGTTGTTGCTGCAGTTGGTGGTGAGCACCGGCAGGCCGTAGGTGTGGTGCCAGGCGCGCACCAGGTGGTCGCTGGCCGCCTTGCTGGCCGAGTACGGGCTGTTGGGCTCGAAGCCGTGCTGCTCGGTGAAGGCCGGCTCGGTGGGCGCCAGGCTGCCGTACACCTCGTCGGTACTGACATGCAGAAAGCGGAACGCTTCTTTTTCGATAGCAGGAAGGGCAGACCAGTAGTGCCTTACCGCCTCCAAAAGCCGGAAAGTGCCGACCACATTGGTCTGGATGAAGTCTTCGGGGCCGTGGATAGAGCGGTCCACATGCGACTCGGCCGCGAAGTTGACCACGGCGCGCGGCCGGTGCTCGGCCAGCAGGCGCCCGAGCAAGGCGCTGTCGCCGATGTCGCCCTGCACGAAGACATGGCGGGCATCGCCCTGCAGCCGGTCCAGGTTGTGCAGATTGCCCGCGTAGGTGAGCTTGTCGAGGTTGAGCACGGGCTCCTGGCTGGCGGCCAGCCAGTCGAGCACGAAATTGGCGCCAATAAAGCCTGCGCCGCCAGTAACCAGAAGCATGGGTGGACTCAGTGAAACGCCAGCTGGCGAAGCGCCGGATTATCCCACCGCGACGGCCCCCGAACAGACACCCCGCCCCCCGCCGGCCGCGCCCCGCCCCATAAGCCCGGCAGCCCGCTGGGTCAAATGCCGCAGTGCAGCAAAACGGCTCGGTTAGAGTGCGGACCTTAGAGCCGGTTCATGGTCTTTTCATGGCGTCCTCAAGGTGGCACAACGCCGCCATCGAGGCGCCCGCCGCAGGCCAGGCGGCTGCCTGGACCAGGCGGGCAATGCAGAGTGCGGTGTTTTTCCGCCTTGCCCGCAGGGTTGCTCCATGAAAAGACCATGAACCGGCTCCTACACGGAACCGTCGGCGCAAGGACGCCACGGCCACAGAACCCTCGAGAGGAGACAGACACCATGGCGAGTTGGACCCCCTTCCCCCACGCGGGAACCTACCAATTCGATGCCCGCAGCGTCCGGCAGCATTGGAGCCGCCTGCACGCCGGCGACGCCGAGCCCTGCCCCCAGGACCCGGCCGTGCTGGCCGCCTGGGCGCTTTTTCACAACGGCGCCTTTGAAGCCGCCGCGGCCGCGGGGCTGGACGCGGGCGAGGCCGGCATCACGGTCGCCAACAAAGCCATGGCGGTGTACGCCAACTACCTCGAACCCAAGGAAAAAGTGCGGCTCGACCTGTTCACCCAGGTGGCCGAGCGCGCCCAGGCCCAGGCCAGCGCCCACCCCGACGACCCCAGCGCCTGGTACTGGTACGCCTATGCCCTGGGCCGCTACAGCCAGGGGATCAGCGTGGCCAAGGCGCTCGCGCAAGGCCTGGGAGAGAAAGTCCGGGAAGCGCTCGAAAAAACCATCGCGCTGTCGCCCGCGCATGCCGATGCCCGCATTGCCCTGGGCACCTTCCACGCCGAAGTCATCGACAAGGTGGGCCCGCTGATTGGCAGCATGACCTATGGCGCCCGCAAGGAAACCGGCCTGCAGCTGCTCCAGGAGGCCCTGGAGCTGCACCCGGCTTCGCCCCTGGGGATGATCGAATACGCCCACGCCCTCGTCCTGCTGGAAGGCGAATCCAGCCTGCCGCAAGCGACGGAGCTCTACGAAAAAGCCGCCGCGCTCACCCCCCTGGATGCGCTGGAAGACCTGAACCTGCAACTGGCCCGGGCCGAACTGAGCATCTGAGCGCAGCGCAATGAGGGCGGCGCCTGTGTCGTGTCCCTGCGCCCCTGCCGGCCTGGCGCAAAGCCGCCGCCGCGCCCGGCCCGCGCCACCCGGTTCAGGCGGTGGCGCGCCGGGAGGCGATTTCCAGCAGGCCGTCAAAGACCAGGTTGTCCAGCAATTCAAAGGGCCGGGTCATGCTGGGGGCCATCTTCCAGCCCGCGCCCCCGGTCATGATGCAGGCCGGCTCCTGGCCGCAGTGCTGGATCACATGCTGCACCATGCGCTCGACCGCGCCGGCAATGGCGTAGGTGCCGCCGCTGGTGAGGGCATCGCTGGTGTTGGTCGGAAACAGGCGCACCTCGCCGGTCGGCACATGCAGGCCGGCGGTGCCCGACTCCAGGGCGCGCAGCATGATGCCGTGACCTGGCAGGATCAGCCCCCCCAGAAAGCGCCCTTCGGTGTCGATGCACTCCACCGTGACCGCCGTGCCCACCATGACCACGACCAGCGGCCGCGCCGGCCCCTGGCGCAGCACATGGTGGCGCGCGCCAATCATGGCGACCCAGCGGTCTGCGCCCAGGCGCGAGGGGTAGTCGTAGCCGTTGGTCAGGCCGGCTTCCTGCACGGAGGGCACCACCCATTGCGGCGCCACGTCCCACAGGTCCATCTGCTCGACCACCCGGCGCATGACGGCATCGCCGGCCACCACACAGCCCAGCATGCGGGTCGGTTCGGGCAAATGCGCCCAGCAGCCCTCGGCCAGGCGGTCCACATGGTCCAGAAACTCGGCACCGTGGGCCAGCAGGGTCGCTCCGGGGCGGGGGGCTTCGTACAAGGCCCACTTGAGGCGGGTGTTGCCGACATCGATGGCCAGAAAAGTCATGGCGCGGATTATCCAGAGTTTCTTTGCCCCGGACGCCCCGGCGCAGGGGGGAGAAACCAGCAGAGACAATAGTGTGTCTATTTAGTGACACTTCGCCCGGCAGGCCCGCCACCGGCCCGGCGCAGCCCCCTGACCCAGGCCCTCCCCCATGATCCAGCACTTGCAAATTCTCCGTTGGCTGGCCGCCCTGTGGGTGGTGCTGCTGCACACCGCGGTGGACCTCGTGGTGCCCGCCGCCTACTTTCCCGACCTGCCCGCCGCGCTGCGGGGCCTGGTGCACGCGGGCTTCGCCGGGGTGGATGTGTTTTTTGCCATCAGCGGGGCGGTGATGGCCGAATCCACCAGCTCCCTGGGCCCCGGCGCGGGGCAGAGCCTGCGGTTTCTGGGGCTGCGCCTGGCCCGCATCTACGCCGGCTGGTGGCCCTTTTTTGGCCTGTACCTGCTGGCTTTTCACGCCTGGGGCTGGCCCCTGGACGGCAAGGACCTGGGGGCGTCGTGGTGGCTCTGGCCGCTGAAGGACTTTCAGAACTACCTGCTGCCCATCCTGTGGTCGCTGAGCTTCGAGGTCTATTTTTATGGCGTGCTCAGCCTGCTGCTGTGGCTGAAACGGCCCCATCAGCGCCTGGCGCTGGGGCTGTGGGGGCTGGCCGTGGGGGGCTTGACGGCCTGGAACCTCGGGCACGGCCTGAACACCCCGGCCGGGCTGGCCTCGATGACGCTGCTGGAACACTTTGCCGGCTCCCCGCTGGTGCTGGAGTTCATCGGGGGCTTTCTGGTGTGCGATTTTCTGCGCAGCCGGCCCCAGGCCCCGGCCTGGCCCTGGACGGTGGCGGCGCTGGGGCTGATCGCGCTGGCCGTCGCCTATGCGGCCCTGGCCCCGCTGCAGGCCGATGGGCTGGCGCATCCCCTGCACACCCCCGAGCGCGTGCTGTTCGTGGGCTCGGCCGCCTGCGCGCTGGTGGGCTGCGCCCTGACCTGGCGCCCCCCCCGGAGCGCACTGGCCCGGCAACTGGCCGCCTGGGGCGATGCCTCGTATGC
Organism: Burkholderiaceae bacterium; assembly: GCA_028685665.1. Taxonomy (GTDB): domain Bacteria; phylum Pseudomonadota; class Gammaproteobacteria; order Burkholderiales; family Burkholderiaceae_C; genus JAQUDN01. The sequence goes on from JAQUDN010000202.1 coordinate 5,048, forward strand.
CATC
>JAQUDN010000203.1 GCA_028685665.1 Burkholderiaceae bacterium
TGGTCACCGTGCCCGTGACGGCGGGCTGTTCCAAGAGCATCCCCCGCCACTACACCTTTCTGACAGAGCTCCCCACAGCGGCTGCGCGGACCTCGGTGCCCTTGGAGGTCTCGCGCCTCATGCCGACGGCCACGGCCGTTGCACCGGATGCGCGGTTTGCGCCGGTCTCCCAAGGCGCTTTGGGAGGCTTGTCCACCGCCCCGGCCTTGGCTCTGAACCCTGCGCGCGTGTTGTCTCCCAAGAACAAAGCCGCTCCGCTTGCGACTGCGCCACCCCGCAGAGTGACCCGGTCCCGTTTGTTGATGGAGCCGTTGGACACCTGGTTCGAGACTTCCGTGCCTTTGCGCTCCTCGCTGGCCCTGGCGTCCGTGCCGACCGAAGAGGCCTCTGCCCGGCGTGCCGAGGCGGCCGCCCTGTGGCGGGCGCTCAACCTTCCGCCCCAGGAGGTGGTGCAACTCACCCAGCGCCTGGCGGGCCTGGAAGCAGAGGCCACCCAGCTCAAGACCCAGAACACCCAGGGCCTTGCCATGGCCACTGCGCTGCGCCAGCAATTGGAGACTGCAGAACAAGAACGGGTGCCTGTGGTCGTGGCGTATTCCTTGGCCGGCTTGTTGGCCCTGGCATTGGGCATGGCCGCTTGGGCTTGGGTACGGGTGCGCCGGACGGCCCGGTCCGCGGCAGCGCCCTGGCATGACGGCGCGGCCTTCCACGCTGAGCCGGCAGTCGAGGCGGTGCCCGCGGTGGCCGAACGGTCCGAGCCTTCCGGACCGATCGAAACAGTCCCTCAGGCTCCCATGGCACGCCCGGACACCGCCGCGCCTCTGCCGCCCACACCGTCTTCCGTGGACCCTTTGCTGTCGCCTGTGTCGGTGGCGCCCCCCCCGCGTTTTCAGGCTCCCGCTGCCATCGCGCCAGAATACGATTTCGTTGCGCCCGGGCTGGCCCTGGTGGACGGGCCACAGCGTGGCATCTCACCCGCCATCGTGTCTCCGGAAGAGGTGTTCGATGTGCAGCAAGAGGCCGAGTTTTTTGTCTCGGTGGGTGAGCACAACCAGGCCATCCATGCCCTGCAAGAGCACATCGCCCAGCACACACGCACCTCGCCACTGGCGTACCTGGAGTTGCTGCGCATCTACCACATGCTCAGCCGGTCCCAGGATTTCCATCGGCTGCGCTCCGACTTCATGCGCTACTTCAACGCACGGGTCGCCGATTTTTCCCAATTCAACCGTCCCACCAAGACCCTCGAAAACTACCCCGAAGCCTTGGCTGTGATCGAGGCCGAGTGGCCGACCGATGCCGTGGTGGCTTTGCTGGAGACCTACCTTTTCCGTGGCGAGGATCCGGTCGCTGCAGGGCCTTTTGAGCAGGCCGCTTACGAAGACCTGATGCTGCTCCTGGCGATTGCCAAGACCACCCCCGCCAGCGCCCGGGGGGTGTCCGGGAATCGCTTGCGCACGACGCCGCACAGCGTGTCTTCCGCCCCCGTGGAGCCCGAGGAAGCGGTGTTGTTGCCACCCGGAATGGCCGCCTTGCTGCAAAACCCGGTCCAGCTGCTCCCAGGCACGCCTTTTTCCGCTTCCGGGCCCGATACGGCAGGCACGGTCCCGACCCTCATGCCGCCGCCCGAGCCCTCGCCGGTATTCGGCAAGGCCGCCCTGGAGCTGGACCTCGATTTTTTCGATGCGGCCGAATTCAACCGGGCCATTCCGGCAGAACCTCTCGTACCCAAGTCCTCGGAATTCCGGGCGGACCCGTCCCTCCTGGCCGACATCCAGCTGCTTCCCCTGGGCTTGGACACCGGCTTGCCCGGCAGCAAGCCCGAGGGGGCCTGACGGAGCGTCTTCTCCCCCCTCTCTCTCCCCTTCGCGGAAAGCGCAAGGGTCAGCGCGTACGGGGTTCCGGGCCTGGCGCGGGCTCTGTGCCCATGCGTTGCTGCAGATCGGCGGCTGCTGCTTCGGGGTCGGCCGCGTTGACCAAGGCCCGCACCACCGCCACCGAGCCCACGCCCGTCGCCATCACCTCTGCGAACTGCTCGGCACCGATGCCGCCAATGGCCACCAGGGGGTAGCCCTGCAGCAGGCGCGCGTAGGCCGCCAGGCGCCCGACGCCCTGGGGGGCGGTCGCCATGCGCTTGAGCGTGGTCGGAAACACCGCACCCAGCGCGATATAGCTGGGGCCAACGGCATCGGCGCGCACCATTTCGGCATAACCGTGGGTGCTCACCCCCAGCCGCAGTCCTGCGGTGCGCAGGGTCTGCAGCGCCTCGGCCGGGAGCGCGTCCAGGTCTTCCTGGCCCAGGTGCACGCCATAGGCGCCCGCCGCCAGGGCCTCTTGCCAGTGGTCGTTGATGAAAAGCCGTGCGCCCGTGCCTTGCACGGCCTGCACCGCCGCCTGCACTTCGTGCGCGATCGCGGCAGCATCGTCTGATTTGAAGCGCAACTGCACCGTGGGCACCCCCGCACGCGCCATGCGGCCGACCCAGGCGGCATCGGGCAGCACGGCATACAGGCCCAGTTGCGCAGGGCAGGGAGCGAAGGCCTGGGCCTGGGGGCGCGGCTGCAGGCCAAAGTCCTGGGGTGCGTCGGGCCAGGCCTCGGCATCAAAACCGCCTGTGCGCTGCGCGCGGGCTTGCCATGCCCGGGCCAGGCATTCGGCATCCTGGGCAATGAAACCGAGGGTGCTGCAGGCCTGCAGGGCCGCAAGATAGACCGTGTCTTGCGCTGTGGGGCTGGGCTGAGGCTGGGCCTCAAAGCCCGCAAAGCGGGCCGCGTGGTGGCGCAGGATGGCCTGTGCCAGGGTCTGGGGATCACGCATGGTCGTGGTGCCAGAAAGGGGTGCCCAGCACGGGGGTGCTGGGCTGGGCGGCATCCTGCGCGGCCATGGCGCCTGCGCGGTGCGCGCTGCGCCCGGCCTGCACGGCATCGGCAAAAGCCCCGGCCATGGCCACGGGGTCCTGGGCCAGGGCGACAGCGGTGTTCAGCAAGACACCGTCGTAGCCCCATTCCATGACCTGGCAGGCGTGCGAGGGCAGGCCCAGGCCGGCATCGACCAGCATGGGGACTGGAAGCCGCTCGCGCAGCAATTGCAGCGCATAGGGGTTCACGGGGCCCCGGCCGGTGCCGATGGGGGCGGCCCAGGGCATGACCGCCTGGCAGCCCACATCGACCAGGCGCTGGCACAGCACCAGGTCTTCGGTGCAATAGGGCAGGACCTGAAACCCGTCCTGAATGAGGTGTGCCGCGGCCTCGACCAGGTTCAGGGTGTCGGGTTGCAGGGTGTAGTCGTCGCCGATCAACTCGAGCTTGATCCAGGGCGTCTCAAACACTTCGCGGGCCATTTGCGCGGTGGTGATGGCTTCCTGCACGCTGTGGCAACCGGCCGTGTTGGGCAGCACGGGCACGTTCAGCTTGCGCAGCAACTCCCAGAAGCTGTGGCCGGATTCGGCGGGGTGGCTGCCCTGGCGGCGCAGCGAGGCCGTGACCATGGCCGGGCGGGCCCGTTGCACGGCCGCTTCGAGCACGCTGGGCGAGGGGTAGCGCGAGGTGCCCAGGAGCAGGCGGCTGGTGAAGGTCTGGCCGTACAGGACCAGGGGGCTGTCAGTCGAGGAGAGGGTCATGGCAAAGGGCGGCTCAGCCGCCGGTCACGGGAGAGATCACTTCCACCCGGTCACCGGGCTGGAGCAGGTGGGCCGCGTAGCGGGTGTTCGGCACGAAGACCGTGTTCACCGCCACGGCAAACGGAGGGCGTGCGGCCAAGGCGGCCAGGGCATCGGCCACGGTGGCGCCTTCGGGCAGTTCATGGGGGGTCTGGTTGAGGAAGAGGTTCATGCAGAGCAAGGGTCGGTGGCGTCCAGAGAGACCGCCAGATCCCACTTTTTCGAAAGCTGCGATTGTCCGGTGTTCAGGATTTCCATCGTCACATCGAGCAGGGCGGGTGAAATCATGAAGCCGTGCCGGTACAGGCCGTTGACTTCGAGCACGCGGGGCCGCGGCTGGCGAATGGCCGGCAGGTTGTCGGGCAGGGTGGGGCGGCATTGGGTGGCCACTTCGACGATGCGGGCCTCGGCAAAGCCGGTATGCACCGCATAGGCCGCGCTCAACAGCTCCAGCGTCGAGCGCACGCTGGCCGGGGAGCGATCATCGGATTCGATCTCGGTGGCGCCAATCACGAACAGGTGATCTTCCTTCGGGGCGATGTAGATCGGGTAGCGCGGGTGGACCAACCGGGTGGGGCGCTGCAGCGTGACCTCGGGGGCATGCACCCGCAGCACTTCGCCGCGCACGCCCCGCAGGGCGGCCCAGTCGGTGCGCGCACCCAGGCCCCGGCAGTCGAGCAGCCAGTCGGGCTGGCCGGCTTGCCCGGGGGCGAATTCAGTGGCTTCGCGGGGCGTCTGCCAGTGGCAGCGCACCTGCAGGCTTTCCATTTCGGCGGCCAGGGCGGCGAGCAATTGCCGGTTGTCGAGCTGGCCTTCGCCCGGCAGGTACAGGCCTTGCTGGAAGCGGTGTGCCAGGGCGGGTTCGACCTGGGCCAGTCCGACCGCGTCCAGCGGCTGCAGGCGGGGCAGGTCCGGCAGGGCGGCATGGGTGGCCTCCAGCTGGCGGCGCAGGCGCTGCGCTTCGGGAGCATCCTGGCGGTGCCAGACGATCAGCGTGCCCTGCTGTTGGAAAAACACCGGCTGCGACAGCGCGGCGAGCAACTGGGGCCAGCGGCCCAGGGCGTGCTGGCCCATGCGCACCACCATGGGCTCGGTGATGGCCGATTCGGCCAGGGGGGCGAGCATGGCGGCCGCCACGGTGGCGGCGGAGTGCTCGGCGGCCGGTCCGCCGGCATCAAAGATCTCGACGGTGTGGCCCTGGCGTGCCAGTTCCACGGCGAGCAGTCGGCCCATGAGGCCTGCGCCCAGAATGGCAAAGGAGGAGGTATGCACTGGCATGGTCCGTGGGTGGGTCGTCAACAGGGACAAAACAGGGCCGTGCTCTGGCTTGAAACTCCCCACGCCAGCATGATCTGGATCGGGTCACGGAGCCGGGCCTG
>JAQUDN010000204.1 GCA_028685665.1 Burkholderiaceae bacterium
AACCAGTCGCCTTCCTCGATGTGGTCGACGACAAGATGGCTGCGCTGAGTGCCGAGGTCCATCTTGCTGCGACGTTTGCAGACCTGCCGCAGAACGTTCAAGATACCGCGTAGAACTCCGGTGTTTCCCCGGACGAGTTCCGTGGTGTCACCATGGCGAGGGGGCAGGTTTACGTGGTTCAAGGCAATCACTCCGGTATGGCCGACCTAGAGGCAACGGTCGTTTATGAAGTGTATGGCCCGTGGAGTTTCCGGAGGCGGTACACGCGGGAGAGCTGCTGAATGGGGGGTGAGGTAAGGGTGAGGGTCTTGTGAGGCCCCTAAGGTTTCCCTGAGGTGGGAATTTTTAGAGGCGGTCACGCGCGGGGGTTTCTGCGCAGTACGCGCGGGGAATTTTCGGAGGCGGTCACGCGAGAGGACGGTAGGGTTACGGTAAGGGTGAGGCCTGTCAATCAAAAAAGATGACCTGTAATTCGAGGTCAAGCACCGCCACAACCAACGCACCAAGGCCATCAAGCGCCAGACGCCCGCGCAGAAGCCTTGAGCGATGACCTGGACCAAGTGACAGGCACCAGCAGGAAGGCTTTCCCAAAGGCTTGGGGCCCTGTGTTCTGGCAACGACCGTTCAAGAACCGTTCACAAACAGTTCGCCGACCGTTGAACCAACTTGGGGAGTGGTGGCCCCGAACCGCTGGCGCAGGAGCGATGCGGGAATCTCGGCATCGTGGCACCGGAGCGCCTGGAGTGGGTGGACGCTGGCGCGATGGAGGATACGAAACCCCGTACCGATGGCGCTGCATTTGGTCAATTTGCCTACAGATTGCCTACAAGCCCGAAATAGAAAAAGGGTTCACTACTATTTTGATAGCAATGAACCCTTGTCTATATTGGTGCCGGAGAGATGAATCGAACACCCGACCTTCTCATTACGAATGAGCTGCTCTACCGACTGAGCTACACCGGCGAAATCAGAAATTATAGCGAGGAATGGTAGCTGGTCACGCGCTCGACTTCGTTTTTGGAGCCCAGGATGACGCTGACGCGTTCATGGAGCTGGCTCGGTTGGATGTCGAGAATGCGTTGTTTGCCGTTGGTGGCGGCGCCGCCGGCTTGCTCGATGAGCCAGCCCATTGGGTTGGCCTCGTACAGCAGGCGTAGCTTGCCGGGTTTGTTGGGTTCGCGCTTGTCCCAGGGGTACATGAAGACGCCGCCGCGGGTGAGGATGCGGTGCACGTCGGCCACCATGCTGGCAATCCAGCGCATGTTGAAGTCCTTGCCGCGGGGGCCTTCGCGGCCTTGCAGGCATTCGTCGATGTAGCGCTTCACGGGGGCGTCCCAGTGGCGCATATTGCTCATATTGATCGCGAATTCCTTGGTGTCTTCAGGGATGCGCACGTTTTCCTGGGTGAGTACGAAGGAGCCTTGTTCGCGGTCCAGGGTGAACATGGCCACGCCGTCGCCGACCGTCAGGACCAGGGTGGTCTGGGGGCCGTAGACGCAGTAGCCTGCAGCCACTTGCTGGTGTCCTGCTTGCAGAAAATCGCCTTCTTCAACCCCCCGGTCGCCTTCGGGCTTTTTCAGCACGCTGAAGATGGTGCCGATGCTGACATTGACGTCAATGTTGCTGGAGCCGTCCAGGGGGTCGAACAGCAGCAGGTATTCGCCTTGCGGGTAGCGGTTGGGCACCAGGTAGATGCCATCCATTTCCTCGGAGGCCATGGCGGCAAGGTGGCCGCCCCATTCGTTGGCTTCGATCAGCACTTCGTTGGCGATGATGTCCAGCTTTTTCTGGACTTCACCTTGCACGTTTTCACTGTCGGCGCTGCCGAGAACGCCCCCGAGGGAGCCTTTGTTGACGGCCTGGCTGATGCTCTTGCAGGCGCGCGCTACCACTTCGAGCAGCAGGCGCAGTTGCGAGGGGATGAGGCCATCCACCCGTTGTTGTTCGACCAGGTAGCGGGTCAGGCTGATTCTTTGGGCCATGGTTTTCTCTCCTTATTCGGCCAGTGCGCGGGTGACAACCTCGCGCACATCGTTGCTTAAGTCGGGGCGGGCGGCGACGCGGGCGATGGCTTCGCGGGCCGCGTGGCGCCAGGGGGGGGCGAGCTTTTTCCAGCGGTCGAGGGCCCGGGCGAGGCGGGCGGCGACCTGGGGGTTGATGGCGTCGAGCTCGATCACACGCTCGCTCCAGAACACATACCCGCCTGCGTCGGCGCGGTGGAAGGCGCCGGGGTTGGCGCTGCAGTAGCTGAAGATCACGCTGCGGGCCCGGTTGGGGTTCTTCAGGCTGAAGTTGCTGTGCTGCATCAGTTGGCGCACGGCGGGCAGCACCTGGCCGCCACGGTCTGGCGCTCCGGCCTGCAGGGCAAACCACTTGTCGATGACCAGGGGTTCGTCCTTGAACAGGGCGTGAAAGCGTTCCAGTGCCTGGACCGACAGGGCATGGCCGCTGGCGACCAGCGCGCTCAGGGCGTTGAAGCGGTCGGTCATATTGCCCGCGTTCTTGAATCGCTGGTAGGTCTTGCCAGGCCAGATCGCATCGCCGGTGTGCCGTGCGGCCAGGCAAAGCATGTGCAGCGCCAGGCCAGCCAGGGCGCGGCGGCCGGCCGAGAGGGCGTCGGGCCGGTAGCCGCCGGTGTGCTGGTGCTGCTCCCAGGTCCATTCCCAGTCGGCATGCAGCGCCAGCGCGAGTTGCTCGCGCATGGCTTCGCGCACGGCGTGGATGCGCTGGGGATCGACCACGTCGAGCTGCTCGGCGATGTAGGTTTCCGAGGGCAGGGTCAGCACCAGTTCCTTGAAGGCGGCATCGAGCCCGGGATGGCGCAGCACGCTGCGCATGGCTTCGAGGAAGTCGGCGCCCAGAACTGGGTGCTCAAAACGGCCTTCAAGGCTTGTCTGTTGTGCTTGATCAGCTATTGCATTGATAGCGCAGCGCAGCGCGAGGCGTTGACCGGCTTCCCAGCGGTTGAAGGCGTCGCTGTCGTGCGCCAGCAGGGTGAGCAAGGCGGCATCGCTGTCGTGGCAGTCGAGCACCACGGGGGCGCTGAAGCCGCGCAGCAGCGAGGGTACGGGTTCGGCATCGAGGTCGATGAAGGTGAGCGTCTGGCAGGCTTCGGTCAGGACCACGGTGCGTGAGTCGGCACCGGGCGTGGCTTCGCCTTGCAGTTGCAGGGGCAGGGCCGCGCCGGTGGGGCTCAGCAGGCCGAGCTGGACCGGGATGACAAACGGGTGTTTTTCTGGCTGGCCCGGGGTGGGGGCGCAGTGCTGCGCCAGGGTCAGCGTGTAGGTCCGGGCTTCTGCGTCGTACTGGCCGGTGGCCTGGACGCGGGGCGTGCCGGCCTGGCTGTACCAGCGCTTGAACTGTGGCAGCAGGCGGGCGAGGTCGCTGCCGGGGTTGGCATCGGCAATCGCCTGGGCGAAATCGTCGCAGGTGACGGCCTGGCCATCGTGGCGCGCGAAATACAGCTTCATGCCCTGGGCGAAACCGTCACGGCCGACCAGGGTGTGCATCATGCGCACGACCTCGGCCCCTTTTTCGTAAATGGTGACGGTGTAGAAGTTGTTGATTTCCAGGTAGCTGTCGGGCCGCACCGGATGGGCCATCGGGCCGGCATCTTCGGGGAACTGGGCCGTGCGCAGCACGCGCACGTCTTCGATGCGTTTGACGGCGCGGGCCGAGGGGCTGCCGGCCAGGTCCATGCTGAATTCCTGGTCGCGGAAGACGGTCAGGCCTTCTTTCAGGCTCAACTGGAACCAGTCGCGGCAGGTGACGCGGTTGCCGGTCCAGTTGTGGAAGTATTCGTGGCCCACCACGCTTTCGATGTGGGCGAAGTCGGTGTCGGTGGCCGTGGCTTCGCTGGCCAGCACATATTTGGTGTTGAAGATGTTCAGGCCCTTGTTTTCCATGGCGCCCATGTTGAAGTCGCTGGTGGCGACGATCATGAAGCGCTCCAGATCGAGCGGCAGGCCAAAACGGGCTTCGTCCCAGGCCACGCTGGCCATGAGGGAGTTCATTGCATGCTCGGTCTTGCCCAGATCGCCCGGGCGAACGTAGACCTGCAGCAGGTGGTCGGTGCCCGAGCGGCTGCGGATTTGCTGCTCGCGGGCCACCAGCTTGCCGGCCACCAGCGCGAACAGGTAGCAGGGCTTTTTATGGGGGTCGACCCATTGGGCGAAGTGCCGGCCGTCGTCGAGTACCCCCTGGTCCACCAGGTTGCCGTTGGACAGCAGCACGGGGTAGTCGGTCTTGTCGGCGCGCAGGGTCACCCGGTAGCTGGCCATCACATCGGGACGGTCCAGGAAATAGGTGATGCGCCGGAAGCCTTCGGCCTCGCATTGGGTGAAGAACGATCCGTTGCTGCAGTACAGGCCCATCAGCTGGGTGTTCTTGGCGGGCGCGCAGGTCGTGAAGATCTCCAGGTCCACCGGCTCCGGGCCTTCCGGGAGGTTTTCCAGCACGAGCTGCTTGCCGTCCATCTTGAACGAGGTGCCGGCACCGTTGACCAGCACGCGCGCCAGGTTGAGGTCTTCGCCATCCAGGCGCAGGGCCTGGGCAGGCACCTCCGGGTTGCGGCGCAACTGCATCTTGTTGAGCACCCGGGTCTTGGCGGGGTCCAGGTCGAAAGTCAGGTCCACCGTGTCGATCCACCAGGCCGGGGGCTGGTAGTCGGCGCGCTGGATGAGCTGGGCTGGCGTGCCTTCACGAAAGGAGGTCATGGAGGGTTCCTGTCAAGTTGCGGTGGGCGAGGGGGAGCCGCTCCGCAGCCGTTCTGTCGGTGCGGCCATACGGGGTGCGGAGCGGGCGGGCATGGTCAGACGCCCTGCTTGAGCGAGGCTTCGATGAAGGCGTCGAGGTCGCCGTCCAGCACCTTCTGCGTGGCCGAGATTTCCACCCCGGTGCGCAGGTCCTTGATGCGGCTGTTGTCCAGCACATAAGAGCGGATCTGGTGGCCCCAGCCCACGTCGGTCTTGGTGTCTTCGAGCTTTTGCTGCTCTTCCTGCCGCTT
>JAQUDN010000043.1 GCA_028685665.1 Burkholderiaceae bacterium
CCGGCCCGCCGCGACGTTCCGGGCGGTGGGGGCGCAGCCGGCGCCCCCGGCACCGCACCTGGGCGAACACACCGAGGCCATCCGGCGCGAACTGGGCCGCAGCGAGGCCCAGATCCACGCCCTGCTGGCCAGCGGCGCTGCGTCGGGATGTTCGGCCCCCAGCGCAGGCCGCCAGCCATGAAGCCCGCCCTCCCTGCGATCGACCCGGCCCGGGAGGCCGGCGCTGCGGTGCCGCCCGGTCCGCTGGACTTCTATTTCGACTTCATCTCGCCCTACGGCTACTTTGCGCTGGCGCAGATCGAGGCCGTCGCGGCGCGGCACCAGCGCGTGCTGCGCTGGCGTCCGTTCCACATGCGCGCCGTGACCCGGGAGGTGCTGGGCATGACCCAGGCGATGGGCGATGTGCCGCTCAAAGGCCCTTATGTGCGGCAGGATGTGCGCCGCACGGCGCGCTGGCTCGGCCTGCCCTACGCGCCCGCGCCCACCGCCGGGTTCAGCAGCGTGGTGGCCAGCCGCTTTTTGTGCGTGGTCCAGGACAAGCACCCGCAAAGCGCTGCGGCCTTCGCCAGGGCGGTGTTCCACAGCCACCATGCGCTGGGCCGTTCGCCCAACACCTGGGACGACTGCCAGGGGCTGGCCGCCCAGATCGGCGTGCCCCTGGACGCCTTGAATGAGGCGGCATGCGCCGAGCCGGGCCGGGAGCTGTTCCGCGCCGCCACTGCCGCCGCCGTGGCGCAGGGGGTGTGGGGCACGCCCACCTTTGTCGTCGATGGAGAAATGTTCTGGGGCAGTGACCGCATCGCCCAGGTGGATGCCTGGCTGGAGCAAGGCGGCTGGTGACCGGGGTCAGGTCCGCGCGCGCCGGAGCTGACCGGCCATGCCGCGCGGCCACCCGACCGGGCCAAACCAGGCCCCGCCTGCAATCGCCCACAAATTGACCAGCCCGTACAGCACCAGCGCCACGCCCTGGGCGGCAAAGACGGCCCCCAGGCCGCCGCTCCAGCGCAGCGCCAGCCAGCCCCCGGTCACCGCGACCGCCAGGCGGACCATGTTCCCGACCACCGGCCACAGCAAGCGCCCCGCCCCCTGGGAGGCAAAGTACAGCACCAGGCCCAGGCCGAAAAAGCCATACACCGGGCCCACGGTGCGCAGGTACTGCGCGCCCGCCTCCAGCAACGACGGGTCTGGGTGGAACAGCGCCAGCCAGGTGAAGGGAAAGGCCGCGGCCCACAGACCGATCGACTCGGCCATCACAAAAGCCATGCCGGCGCCGATCCAGGTCGCACGCAAGGCCCGTTCGCGCTGGCCCGCCCCCAGGCAGGTGCCGACCATGGCCACCAGCGGCGCCCCCAGGCCGAAGACCAGCGGGACCAGCAGGTATTCGAGGCGCGAGGCCGTGCCATAACCGGCAATCGCCGCCGTGCCAAAGCCGCCCACCAGCGCGGTCGTGACGCCAATGGCCAGGTTGGTGGCCACGGTGGACACCGTGCCCACCAGGCCCACGCGCAGGATGTCCTTGAACAAGGCCCAGCGCCAGCGCAGGCCCTTGAACGCGGGGCGCAGCAGGCTGCGCGGCGAAGCCAGGTAGGCCGCCAGCACCAGGCTGCCCACCAGGTAATAGGCCATCAAGGCGATGGCGCCCCCGGCAATGCCCAGGCCGGGCCAGGGGCCCCAGCCAAAGATGAACAAGGGCGACAGGGGCACCAGCACGATCGCCCCCAGCACCGTGACGTAGGCCGGCACGGCCATATTGCCCGTGCCCCGGATCACGGCCGAGAGCGTGTTGAACAGCCAGACCAGAAAGGCCCCGGCAAACACCCAGTTCGAATAGACCAGGGCGGCCTCGAGCGCCCCGCCCGTGCCCCCCATGCGGGTGTAGAGCCAGCGCCCGCCCCCCAGCACCGCCCCGGTGAACAGGAGCGAAAACACCGCCGCAATCACCAGCGCGTGCCACACCAGCGCATCGGCATCGTCCCGGCGCCGGGCGCCCAGGGCCCGGGCAATCGCCGAGGCAATGCCCCCGCCCATGGCGCCCGCCGAGGTCATCTGCATCAGCATGACCACCGGAAACACCAGCGCCATGCCGGCCAGCGCATCGGTGCCGAGCTGGCCGACGAAATAGGTTTCGATCAGCCCCACACCGGCCTGCGCCAGCATGACCAGCACATTCGGGGCGGCCAGGCGCAGCAGCGTGGGCGCAATCGGGGCCTCCAGCAGCAGGCGGGTGCGCGGGTCCAGGGCGGAAGCGGTGCGGGCGCTCGCCGGCTTGTCAGGGTCATTCGCCATTGGGGGGCTCCGGTGTGTCTGGCAGGGTGGAGAGCAGGGCCAGAGAGTCATCGACCAGCGCGTGCAGGGCCTGGACCCGCTCCACGCCCAGGGTCGCGTTCAGCGCCTGTTGCGCCACCTTCCAGCAGCGCTGGGCCTCGGCGCGCTTTTCGCGGCCGGCCTCGGTGATGTGCACCAGGCGGCTGCGCGCATCGGGGCCGGCCTCCAGCGTGACCCAGCCGGCATCGACCAGGGGGCGCAAATTGCGGGTCAGGGTCGAGGCGTCCATTTTCATGGCCCCGGCCAAATCCCCGGGCCGGATGGGCCCGAGCTTGAGCACATGCGAGAGCAGCGAGTACTGCGTGGTCTTGAGCCCGCAGCGCGCCATCTCGGTGTCGTAATGCTGCGACACACGGCGCATGAGCTGGCGCAGCTTGAAGTTCGTACAGCCCTGGGGCAGCGCGGGGAGCGCAGGCCGGTCGGGTTCCATGGGAATGGTGGCGGTGGACATGGATTTGATTGTATCTGCAATAATTGCATATGCAATACTTTACCTCCCCACCCTTTCGAGGCATCCCATGACCCACGCCACACTCGAACAATGGCTCGCACAAGAGCAAGACACCCATGACCGCCTGGCACAAGGCCTGGGCCCGGGCGTAGCCCGGCCCGAGCAGATCGCGGGCCTGAGCGGCCTGCAGATCATGCAGGCCATGCTGCGTGGCGAACTGCCCACCCCGCCCATGGCCCACACCCTGGACTTCCGGCTCATCGAGGTGGGCGAGGGCCTGGCGGTGTTCCAGGGCACCCCGGGCGCGGCGCACCTCAACCCCATGGGCACGGTGCATGGCGGCTGGTTCGCCACCCTGCTGGACTCGGCCCTGGGCTGTGCCGTACACACCCGCATGCCGCCGGGGCGCGGCTACACCACGGCCGAACTGGGGGTGAACCTGGTCAAGGCCCTGACGCCCCAGGTGCCCCGGGTGCGCGCCGAAGGCCGGGTGGTGCATTGCGGACGCCAGCTGGCCACCGCCGAGGCCCGGCTGGTGGGGCCGGACGGCACGCTGTACGCCCACGCCACCACCACCTGCCTGGTGTTCGATCTGCCCTCCGCCAGAGGGTGAAACCGGCCGGCCCAAGGCAGCCGCCCCGGAAAGTGCGGCCCCGGCGTTGTGCCTGGGGCCTTCAGCCCCTCTTTAACGCCCGCCCGGCTTGCGCGGCAAGGGCTTCCTGGCGGCGGTGCCGGCGCGCGGTGGCAGGCCGGTGTGCTGCGTCAGGATGCGGCCCGGGCTGGGCTGGGTGCTCTTGGCAGGAGCCTTGGCGGGCACCGTGGCCTTGGTGCCCACCGGGGTGGAGTTCTTGCGCCGGGCACTCTGGTAGCCGCCGTCGGTCAGCGGCTGGAAGGTCGGGATCAGATGGTGCTTGCCATTGCCGATCAAATCCGCCCGGCCCATGGCCTTGAGCGCCTCGCGCAGCAGCGGCCAGTTGTTCGAATCGTGGTAGCGCAGGAAGGCCTTGTGCAGGCGGCGGCGTTTTTCGCCGCGCACGATGTCCACTTTTTCCACCCGGTCATCGCGGTGGATGCCCTTGAGCGGATTGAGCCCCGAGTGGTACATGGCCGTGGCAGTGGCCATGGGGCTGGGGTAGAAGGTCTGGACCTGGTCGGCCCGGAAGCCGTTTTTCTTCAGCCACAGCGCGAGGTGCATCATGTCCTCGTCGGTGGTGCCGGGGTGGGCGGCAATGAAATACGGGATCAGGAACTGTTTTTTGCCCGCCTCTTCGCTGAACTTGTCGAACAGCTGCTTGAACTTGTCGTAGCTGCCAATGCCCGGCTTCATCATCTTGGACAGCGGGCCCTGCTCGGTGTGCTCGGGCGCAATCTTCAGGTAGCCGCCCACATGGTGCTGCACCAGCTCCTTGACGTATTCGGGCGATTGGACGGCCAGGTCGTAGCGCAGACCGGAGCCAATCAGGATCTTCTTGATGCCCTTGAGCGCCCGCGCACGGCGGTAGATCTTGATCAGCGGGTCGTGGTTGGTCGTGAGGTTGGAGCAGAGGCCCGGGTAGACGCAGCTGGGCTTGCGGCAGGCGGCCTCGATCTCGGGGGTGCGGCAGCCCAGGCGGTACATATTGGCCGTGGGGCCGCCCAGGTCGGAAATGGTGCCGGTGAAGCCCTTGACCTTGTCGCGGATGTCCTCGACCTCCTGGATGATGGAGTCTTCCGAGCGGCTCTGGATGATGCGGCCCTCGTGCTCGGTGATCGAGCAGAAGGTGCAGCCCCCAAAGCAGCCGCGCATGATGTTCACGCTGAAGCGGATCATCTCCCAGGCCGGGATCTTGGTCGCGCCGTCGTGGCTGCCCTGCTCGTCGGCGTAGGCGGGGTGCGGGCTGCGGGCGTAGGGCAGATCGAACACATGGTCCATCTCGGCCGTGGTCAGCGGGATGGGCGGCGGGTTGATCCAGACATCGCGGGCCGTGGCGCCCTCGCCGTGCGCCTGCACCAGCGCGCGGGCGTTGCCGGGGTTGGTCTCCAGGTGCAGCACGCGGTTGGCGTGGGCATACAGCACCGCATCGCTCTTGACCTGCTCGTAGCTGGGCAGGCGGACCACGGTGCGGTCGCGTGGGGGCAGCCGGGTCTTGCTGCGCAGCGCATGGCTCGGCATGAAGGTCAGCGGCTGGATGGCCGGATTGGCCTGGGGAGTTTGAGGGTCTTTGAAGGCTCCAGCGCTTGCTGCACCTGCGCCAGCAGCTCCTGAATCAGGAGCATCGTCCTTGCTGCAGCTGCTGCCCTGGGCCGCAGCCTGCTCGCTGGTGGTGTGGTAGGGGTTGATGTGCGAAGCCAGCGGGCCGGGCTCATCGACCTCGGTGGAATCGAGCTCGAACCACGCCTGCCCTTCGCCCTGGGGCGAGGCGCGGCGCACAAAGGCCGTGCCACGCACATCGGTGATCTGCTCGATGGGCTCGCGGGCGGCGATGCGGTGGGCCACCTCAACCAGCGCGCGCTCGGCATTGCCGTAGAGCAGCAGGTCGCATTTGCTGTCCACGACGATGCTGCGGCGCACCTTGTCGCTCCAGTAGTCGTAATGGGCAATGCGGCGCAGGCTGCCTTCGATGCCGCCCAGGACGATGGGCACGTCCTTGTAGGCCTCGCGGCAGCGCTGGCTGTAGACGATGGCCGCGCGGTCGGGGCGCTTGCCGCCGATGTCGCCCGGGGTGTAGGCGTCATCCGAGCGGATCTTGCGATCGGCCGTGTAGCGGTTGATCATCGAATCCATATTGCCCGCCGTCACGCCCCAGAATAGATTGGGTTTGCCCAGGGCCTTGAAGGGCTCGGCGCTCTGCCAGTCGGGCTGGGCGATGATGCCCACGCGAAAACCCTGGGCCTCCAGCACGCGGCCGATGACGGCCATGCCGAAGCTGGGGTGGTCCACATAGGCATCGCCGGTCACCAGGATCACGTCGCAGCTGTCCCAGCCCAGCCGCTCCATCTCGGTACGGCTCATGGGCAGGAAGGGCGCGGGGCCAAAGCGCTTGGCCCAGTAGGGGCGGTAGCTACTCAAAGGCTTGGCGGCGCGCGCAAAGAAGGAGACGTCGACGGGGGCGTTCATGGGGGATGCGGCCGCCGGGCGGCGGACGTGGTGGCTAACCCGCGATTTTACGGCGCGGCCCCTGTTTTGTCGCTGCCAGACAAACTTGCCCGCTGCGGAGCCGGGTTAAGCTCTTGCCCCCATGCCCCAGACCCTGTCCGCCAGCGCCCACAGCGAACTGATCCTCAAGAAAAGCCGCTTCATCGGCTGCGTGCAAGCCATCGCCGACCGGGCCAGCGCCCAGGCCACGGTGGACGCGCTCTGGAAGCAGCATCCCGGAGCCGCCCACATCTGCTGGGCCTTGCTGGCCGGGGGGCAATCGGCGGCGGTAGACGATGGCGAGCCCGGGGGCACCGCCGGGCGGCCCATGCTGGAGGTCTTGCGCCACCAGGACCTCGACGGCGTGCTGGCCACGGTGGTGCGTTATTTTGGCGGGGTGAAACTGGGCGCGGGCGGGCTGGTGCGGGCCTACACCGACTGCATCGCCCAGGCCCTGCTCACGGCCCCCAAAGTGCCCTTGCTGCGCATGGCCACGCTGCAGTGCCAGGTGCCCTATGCCCTGGAGGGCCTGCTGCGCCGTGAGATCGACGCGGCCGGGGCCGAACTGCTCACGGTGGAACATGGCAGCCTGGTCACCCTGCAATGGCGCCTGCCCGCAGCCCAATCGGCGGCTTTCGTGCAGCGCATCAACGACAGCGGCCAAGGCCGCGTGGGCTGGACCCCGCCCGAACCCTGAACCCTGAACCCGCCCGGCCCTGCGGGCCCTTCAGGCCTGGGGCCATCTGCCGATAACCCCTTCATACGCACCGGAGTACGCATGGACATCGCACTGACCAACAGCCTCGTGAACACCGCCACCGCCCAGGCCAGCCGCCAGACCGCGGATGCCGTGAACATCGGCGTCCTGAAAAAGGCGCTGGACATCCAGGCCAGCGCCGCAGCCACGCTGCTGCAAGCCCTGCCCCCGGCACCGCCCGCGCTGGCCACCTCGGGCCCGCTCGGGACGCAAGTCAACACCTACGCCTGAAATCCGTCCAGGCCACCGCGCGGGCGGCGGTGTGGGCGCATCGGGCCAGATCGGGTCAGGGCAGGCTGTTCAAGCCGTGCTTTTCCAGCCGATAGCGCATGGTGTCGCGGCTGATGCCGAGCTGCCGCGCGGCCCGGGAAACATTGTTCTGCGCCTCGGCCAGGGCCTGGAGCAGCAGGCCTTTTTCGACCGCATCCAGCTGAGACCCTTCCTCCTGAACCGCAGAAGATGGCGCGGCGCCCCCCGCGCGCGGCGCCGCGCTGCCGGGCGGCAGCATCAGCTCGGACGCTTCGATGGGACGCCCTGAAGACAAAAGCACCGCCTGCTCCATGAGGTTGCGCAGCTCGCGCACATTGCCGGGCCAGGGGTGCTGGAGGATGGCCTGCTGGGCCGAGGGCGACAGCTCCAGGCGCCCTTTCTTGTAGCGCTGGGCAAACCCGTCGCAAAAATGCCGGGCCAGCAGCCAGGCGTCGGCGCCGCGGTCCCGCAGGGGCGGCACAGGCAATTGCAGCACCCGCAAGCGGTAGTAGAGATCGGCACGGAACTGCCCCTGCGCCACCCGGGCCTGCAGGTCCTGGTTGGTGGCGGCGATGATGCGTACATTGACCTGGCGCTCCTGCACCGCGCCCACGCGCCGGAACCGGCCATCCTCGATCACCTTGAGCAGCTTGGCCTGCAGGGCCAGCTCCATGTCGCCGATCTCGTCCAGAAACAGCGCCCCGCCATCGGCGGCTTCGAGCAGGCCGATGCGGCGCTCCTTGGCGTCGGTGAAAGCCCCGCGCTCGTGGCCGAAGACCTCGGTCTCGAGCAGCTGCGCCGGAATGGCCGCGCAGTTGATCTCCACAAAAGGCATGTGCGCACGCGGGCTCTGAAAATGGCAGGCACGCGCCACCAGCTCCTTGCCGCTGCCCGTCTCGCCCGTGATCAGGATCGGCGGCAGTCCCATCGGGCCGTCGATGTCCGCCATGCGGGCAATGCGCTCGCGCAGCGCCTGCATGCACGGGTGCTCGCCCAGCAGGGGCGCCTCGCTGGCCCGGTCGCGGGTCTCGAAATAGCGCAGGCGCCCCGAATCGCGCTCGCGCTGCGAGGTGGCCTCCAGGCGCTGGGCCAGTTCCTTGAGCGAGACCGGCTTGGTCAACAGGTCGTTGGCGCCCGCCTTCATGGCCTCCACCGCCAGGTCGATGGTGCCGTGGCCGGTGACCAGCACGATGTGCACCTGGGGATCGCTCTGGCGCACCCGCTCGATGAAATCCAGGCCCGTGCCGTCGGGCAGGCGGAAGTCGAGCACGATGGCATCCGGGGCCGCCACCTGGAACTGCACCAGCCCCTCGCGCACGGTCGAGGCCGTGGCCACCGAATGGCCCGAACGCTCCAGGAAGCGGGCGGCATTCTTCAAGAAGATTTCTTCGTCGTCGACGATCAAGACAGTGGACATGGTCAGGCTTTGGGCAGGGTGAGGAGGACCACGGCGCCCCGTGGGGCCCCGGGCTGGATGGCGATGGTGCCGCCAAAGCGCTGCAGGATGCGTCTGGCCAGGGGCAGGCCCAGGCCCAGGCCTTGCGGTTTGGTGGTGAAAAAGGGGCGAAACAACTGGTGCCGGGCCTCGGGCGCGATGCCACGGCCCTCGTCCACCACCCGAATACAAATCTGCTGGCGATCGCTGGCATCCAGCTGCACGTGGCATTCCCCGCCCCCGGGCATGGCCTCGGAGGCATTGGCAAGCACGCTGCCCAGCACCTGCCGCAGCAATTCGGCATCGGCCAGCACCGAGGCGGCATCCAGGGTGCCAGCCTGCAACGACTGGCCGCGGCGCACAAAGGTGTCGCGGTAGTCGTCCAGGCAGCCCTGGACCAGGGGCGCCAGCGCGACGGGCTCCTGCGCCGAAGGTGCGTGGTGCGCCAGGTTCAGCAACTGGGTGATGCGGGTCGAGATGCGGTCGACCTCGCGGACGATGTCGCGCGCACTTTCTTCGCCGTGCTCGGCCATGCACTCCAGGCTGAGTTCGGCCGAGGAGCGGATCGAGGCCAGAGGGTTGCGGATGTTGTGCGCCACCGACGAGGCCAGCTCGCCGATGACCGCCATGGTTTCGGCCTCCACCAGCTGGCCATGCTGGGCGCGGATGGTCTGGTCGGCCCGGCGCACCAGGCCAAACAGGCTGAGGTAGAGCAAGAGCGCGCCCACCAGCGCCGCCCAGGCCACCTGGCGCTGGCCTTTTTCGATCGCCTCGGTGAGTGGCAGCGGCACTTTGTACAGCTCGATCACGCCCAGCACGGTTTGGCCGTCGCTGGCCAGGATGGGAATGTAGGTCTCGACGAAATAGGCCGCGGCATCGGGCAAGCCCTCGTGCTCCTTCTTGGCGCGCGCATCGGCATCGATGCGCCCGGAATGCACCACCAGCTCGCCGCGCAGGGCCTGCTCCAGCTCGGTGTTTTCGCTGAAGTGGCGCCCGATCAGCGCCGGCACGGTGGACCAGAGCAATTGCTGGTCGCGGCCATAGACATTGGCCCGCAGCATGTCGCGCATATTCGACAAATGCTGCAGCGACTCCTGAAACCGCAGCTGTGCGGCCGGGTTCTCAGGGTGGCGCAAATAATCGAGCGAGCCATCCGAGAGCAGCACGTTCTGCACAAAATCGCGCGACACCACGGCCTCGCGCTCCAGAAACTGATCGGTCAGAAAGCGCGACACCACCCAGGCATTGCCGATGGCGATCAAGGCAATCACCACCGCGCTGATCGCGGCGAACCAAGGCAAGAGCCGGAAGGGGGACGACTGGGAGGCGGAAGCCATGGTGCATATTCCGTAACAAGGCTGAAAATCATCGCACAGCCGTCTCCGAATGCTTCAAGGCCCATGGGCCGCGGAATTGAAAGCTCTTTTTTTGATAGCATTTAACGCTTGGTGGACGGTCCTCCAACCCCTTTTTTGCTGAAAATCCATGCCCCCTGAACCCCCTCCTCCACGGCCCCCGCACGCCGCCGTTCCGGAGCCCCTGCCGCCGGGTGCGGCCCGGCCCCGGCCCCACAGCCCGTCCGATCTGTTCTGGTCGTTCACCTGGCTGGCCTTGCAGGGGTTTGGCGGTGTGCTGGCGGTGGTCCAGCGCGAGCTGGTGGAAAAGAAACGCTGGCTCAGCAACGAAGAATTCCTCGAAGACTGGGCGGTGGCGCAGATCATGCCGGGGCCGAATGTGGTCAACCTGTCGATCATGATCGGTGACCGGCACTTCGGCCTGCGCGGTGCCTTTGCGGCGGTGGCCGGCATGCTGTGCTTTCCGCTGCTGGTGGTGCTGGGACTGGCGCTGGTCTATGCCCAGTTTGCCCACCACCCGGCGGTGATGGGGGCCCTGCGCGGCATGGGGGCGGTGGCGGCGGGGCTGGTGGCGGGCACCGGGCTGCGGCTGGCCCACGCGCTGCGGGGGCATCCCCTGGGTCTGGCACTGTGCGGGGGGCTGGCCCTGCTGACCTTTGGCGGCATGGCGCTGCTGCGCCTGCCCTTGTTCTGGATTTTGCCGGTGCTGGGCGGCACGGCCTGCGTGCTCACCTGGCGAAAGCTCACCCCATGACGATCACCATGGCGGCCCTGGACTGGCTGAACCTGTTCCTGTACTACCTTTCGCTCTCGCTGCTGGCCGTGGGGGGCGCGATTGCGACGGCCCCGGACATGCACCGCTACCTGGTGGACCGCCAGGGCTGGCTGAGCGAGCTGCAGTTCAATGCCTCGATCGCCATTGCCCAGGCCGCGCCCGGGCCCAATGTGCTCTTTATTGCCCTGCTGGGCTGGAATGTGGGCCTGAATGCGGGCAGCGGGGGCGCGGCGGGCGGGGCCGCCAGCGGCTTGCTCGGCATGGCGCTGTGCATGGTCGGCGCCCTGTTGCCCAGCGCCACCCTGACCTGGTTTGCCACCCGCTGGGGCCACCGCAACCGCGACAAGCGCTCGGTGCGCGCCTTCAAGCAGGGCATGGCGCCCATCGTGATCGGCCTGCTGCTGGCCACGGCCTGGGTGCTGGGGCGGGCCAGCGGCCAGCCCCAGACCGACGGGGCGCTGTGGCTGCTGGCCGCCGTCTGCATGCTGCTGGTGTGGAAGACCCGCCTGCACCTGCTGTGGCTGCTGGGGGCCGGCGCCTTGCTGGGGGCGATGGGCTGGGTCTGAACCGGAACCCGCCATGGCCGGCCGGCTGGACTGGGTGGAGACTCAGCCGCCGCGCTGGCGCAGGGCCTCGTACAGGCACACGCCGCTGGCCACCGACACGTTCAGGCTCTCCACGGCGCCCTTCATGGGAATGCTGATCAGTTCATCGCAGGTCTTGCGCGTGAGCTGGCGCATGCCGTCGCCCTCGGCGCCCAGCACCAGGGCCACGGGGCCCTTGAGATCGACCTGGTACAGCGTTTTCGGGGCATCGTCGCTGGTACCGATGATCCAGATATTGCGTTCCTTCAGCTCATTGAGCGTGCGCGCCAGGTTGGTGACCATGAAATACGGCATGGTCTCGGCCGCACCGCTCGCCACCTTGGCCACGGTGGCATTGATGCCGGCCGCGTGGTCTTTCGGGGCGATCACCGCATGCGCGCCCGCACCGTCGGCCACGCGCAGGCAGGCGCCCAGGTTGTGCGGATCGGTCACGCTGTCGAGCACCAGCAGCAGGGGCTGGGCCACGCCAGCGGCTTCCAGGTCTTCGAGCAGTTCGTCGAGCGAAGTGGCCAAAGCCATGGGTTCGACCCGCGCGGCCACGCCCTGGTGGCCATGGCTGCCGGCCAGCTTGGCGATGCGCACGCTGTCGGCTTCGATCAGCCGGGCCCCGGCCTCGCGGGCCCGGTCGAGGAATTGCCGCATGCGCGCATCGCGGCGGGTGGTCTCGTAATAGATTTCAATGATGGATTGCGGCGCGGTTTTCAGGCGCACGCCCACGGCGTGAAAGCCGAAGAGAACTTTGGGGGAAGACATGCCAGGATTATCCGATGCTTGGCAATGCTCCTATTTCAATAGCTACCAGCGCATACCCCTCAAGCCCTGGCGCCATTAAACACCCCGAATCAAGCCGCCACCAGATGCCCGGCCTCGATGGTGATGCGGCGTTCGCACTGGTCGGCAATGCCCCGGTCGTGGGTCACCAGCACCAGGGTGGTACCCCGCTCCCGGTTGAGATCGAACATCAGCCGCATGATGGTCTCTCCCGTGGCGAAATCCAGGCTGCCCGTGGGCTCGTCGGCCAGCAGCACGGCCGGCTCGACCACAAAGGCCCGCGCCAAGGCCACCCGCTGCTGCTCGCCGCCGGACAGCACCTTGGGGTAATGCCCGAGGCGCTGGCCCAGGCCGACGCGCGCCAGCATCTCGGTCGCGGCCTTGCGCGCATCGCGCCGATCGGCCAGTTCCAGGGGCAGCATGACGTTTTCAAGCGCTGTCAGGTTGCCCATGAGCTGAAAGCTCTGGAACACAAAACCCAGCTTCTGCGCCCGCAGTGCGGCACGGGCGTCTTCGTCGAGGGCAAAAAGATCCTGGCCATCGATGTGCACCGTGCCGCGCGTGGGCGTATCCAGCCCGGCAATGATGGACAGCAGCGTGCTCTTGCCCGAACCCGAGGCGCCCACGATGGCCGCAGTTTCCCTGGGCGCCAGCTGGAAATGGATATCCCGCAGAATGTCGAGGGTTCCGGTGGAATCCGTCACCGACTTGAAGACATGCTCCACGCGCACCATCGGGGCTGCTGCGGAAGGGGATAGGGCAATCGGGGACGGGGTTGCGGACATGAAAGGCTTCTGAATTGATTCGAGATCTGATGCGTCGTCACTTTATCCTGAGCCAGGCGACCGCCCTGTGGGTGGGGCTTTGTGCGCCAGCGGCACAGGCACAGACGGCGAAGAAAAAGGACGCGGGGCCGCCGCGCAATGCGGTGATTCTGGTGCTGGGCGACTCGCTGAGTGCCGAATACGGCTTGCCGCGCGGTACGGGCTGGGTGGCCTTGCTGGAGCAGCGACTGGCCCAGGAAAAAACGCCCGCCACCGTGGTCAACGCCAGCATCAGCGGGGAAACCACCTCGGGGGGGCGCGCACGGCTCGCGGCACTGCTGCGGCAACACCAACCCACCCAGGTGGTGATCGAGCTGGGTGGCAACGATGCCTTGCGGGGCCTGCCGCTGCCGAACACGGAAGAGAATCTGCGCTGGATGGTGCGGGCCGCACAGGAAGCTGGGGCCCAAGTGCTGCTGGTGGGCATGCAGGTGCCTCCCAATTACGGCGCCGACTACGCCCGCCAGTTTGCGGGGGTCTTTGACACCGTGGCACGGGCCCAGAAAACGGCCCTGGTGCCGTTTTTCCTCAAGGGGGTGGCCGATGGCCCCGATCCGACCCGCCTGTTCCAGGCCGATCGCATCCACCCCCGGGCCGAAGCCCATCCGCAAATGCTGGCCAATGTGTGGCCCGAGCTGAAAAAACTACTGCGGTGAACGGGAGACTGTGGGCCGCTGTGGCCCCCCAAAGGGAAAGCGCCTGAGGCTCGGCCGCCTTACTGGCCGGCAGCGGCGGCAGGCTGGCTGGGTGCAGGTGCGTCGGCCGGAAAAGCGGCGTCGCCAGAGGGCGGGCCGTCCTGAGAGTCATGGGGCCGCCCCTGGGCTTTGGCTCTGAGTTTTTCTTCCTTTTTTTTCTTTTTGGCGAGCTCGCGCTGGCGTTTCTCGTATCCGTAGTTGGGTGTGGCCAAGGTAATTACTTCCTGAAGTTGAGGCCCACTGTAACAGTTCGCCCCCCAGCCCCCTCAAATGGCGGGGGGTGGGAGGGGAGCCACCGCCGCGCGGTAGGCATGCCAGCTGGCATGCCCCAGCACCGGCCCCACCAGCAGCAAACCCACGCCCCAGAACCACAAGGAAGCGCCCACAGCCAGGGTGATCAGCGCCCCCCACAAGAGCAGGACGGCGGTGTTGTCGAGCACCACGCGCAGGCTGGTGATGCCCGCCGTGAGGGCATCGGTATCGCGGTCCAGGATCATCGGGATGGAGACCACGCTGGTGGAAAACACCAGCGCGGCAAAAATGCCCCCCACCACCAGATAGACCGCCACGAAGCTCCAGTTCTCAGGATTGAAGATGGCATTCACCACGCCGGTGGTCGAGGGCATGCCGGTATTGAAGAACACCGCGAACACCACCAGCGAGGCCCGGCCCCAGAGCAACTCCAGCACCACCAGGACCAGCACCAGCATGCCCATGCTCCCCATATGGCTGTCCCAGCAGGTGATGGAATGGCCCAGGTCGGGCGCCAGCCCCGCTTCGCGCCGGCGGCTGGTGTCGTACAGCCCCATCGCCAGAAAAGGCCCGACCAGCAGGCAACCGCTGGCCAGGGACATGGTGTATTCGGGCCGGGTGCGAAACACCCAGCCCAGGACCAGCGCCATGGCCCAGAAGCAAGCGCCGTAGAAGGCCGCCGTGCCGGGCGCCGCCAGGGCATCGCGCAGGCCCCGGTGCAACCACCGAAATGGGTCGGAAAGCCGCAAGGGCTGCAGGACGATGGGGGGCTTGGCGTCTGCGGGAGGGGGGGAGACAGGGGAAGAAGTCATGGCACCAAGTCAGGGTTGCGGCACAAGCTCCCTGATCAGGCAGCCCGCAGAGGGATCACTTTAGCGCAGCCCTCTGCGCGGCGCCATGGAGAAAGCACCCCAGAAGCACGCCCCGCCACAGGCCGCATCCGGCGATCAGGCGGTGCGAAACGCGTAGGCCAACGCCTGCGACAGATCACCGCGCAGGGCCTCCACCGACTCCAGGCCCACGGAAAAGCGCACCAGCCGACCTGGCCGCAGATGGGGCGTGGGCTGGCTGCGCATAGCCGGGAGCTGGTAGGGCACGACCAGGCTGATCGGCCCGCCCCAGCTGTAGCCCAGCCGGAACAGGCGCAGGGCATCGCAGAAGACATCGACCGGGTCCTGGCGGTAGCGGGCATCGAACACCACGCTGAACAGACCCGCCGCCGCACCCTGGCCGCCATCGGCCGCACCGCACAAGGCCTTCCAATGCGCGTGGCCCGGCGACCCTGGCAGGGCCGGGTGCAGCACCTGCGCCACTTCGGGCTGTTGCTGCATCCACAGCGCCAGGGCGCGCGCCGCCTGGTCGTGGGCGCGGTAGCGCAAAGCCACGGAGGGCAAGGAGCGCAACACGGTTTCCGCGTCGTTGGCCGCCACCCCCAGCCCCAGGCGCATGTGGGTCAGCTTGAGCTGCATGTGCAGGCGCGGATCGCGCGTGATCACACTGCCCATGAGGACATCGCCACCGCCGCTGGGGTACTTGGTCAGCGCATGCACCGAAACATCCACCCCCAGGCGGTACGAACCATCGCCGGTCAGATCGAAGGGCGCAAAGGCCAGCCCCGCGCCCCAGGTGTTGTCCAGTGCGACCGTGATGCCTTGGGCCCGACAGATGCGCACCTGTTCGCACAGGTCAGGGAACTCCAGGGTCACCGAGCCCGGCGCTTCCAGCCAGACCAGGCGCGTGGCCGGGGTGATGCGCGCTGCCAGGTCGGCGGTGTCCAGGGCCTGGTAGAACACAGGCCGGATGCCAAAACGGGCCAGATCGCCCAGGGCCAGGTCCTTGTTGGGCCCGTAGGCGTTGTCCGGAATCAGCACCTCATCGCCCTGCCCCAGCAAGGCCAAGGCCACATGGGCGATGGCGGCCAGGCCACTGGGGGCCAGAAGGCACTGCAGCCCGCCTTCCAGGGTGCACAAGCGCTCCTCCAGGGTGAAGGTCGTGGGGGTGCCGTGCAGGCCGTAGGTGTAACTGCTTTTGTCCTTCCACTCCCGGGAACGCAAGGCGGCCACCGTGGGAAAAATCACCGTCGAGGCTTTGTGCACCGCCGGCTGCGGGGCCTCAAAGCCTGCAGGAGGGACATAGGCATGGTGGACAAGACGGGTAGCGATGTCAGGGGCGGCTTCTTTCATGCCGGGCATGGTAGCGTGTGAGCCCCCCTCGAAACAGGCCGCATGGCACTGATACACTCCGAGCACTCTTTGCCCCACCACTTCCGTGTCTGATTCTGCGGCCCTCCCTCTTGTCGACCTGCGCGAACTCCGCCTGGAGACGGCGCACGCTCTGGTGGACCAGGCCAGTGGGCTCGCGACGGCCCTGCTGCGCGAAGGGCCCTGCCGCTACCTGCAAGGCCTGATTGACGGGCTGTGCGAGCTCTCGCTGAAAGATCCCTTGACCGGCCTGGCCAATCGGCGCCACTTTCGGGCCGTGCTCGAAGGCGAAATCGACCGCGTCACCCGCTCCGGCGAAGCCGCCTTGCTGCTGATGCTCGACATCGACCATTTCAAGCAGGTCAACGACACCCACGGCCATGCGGTGGGCGACCTGGTCTTGCAGTCTGTGGCGCGCACCCTGGCGGGTTGCGTGCGCCCCATGGACACCCTGGCCCGCTACGGCGGCGAAGAATTTGCGGTGGTCCTGCCCTCTTGCCAAGCCACTTTCGGCCGCGTGGTGGCAGAAAGAATCCGGCTGGCCATCGCCAACACGCCCATTCGGATCTCACCGACGGAGGAACTCCATATCACGGTCAGCATCGGCGGCGCGTTTGCGCTGCAATGGATCCGGTCCACCACCTTGCTCTGGACAGACCGGGCCGATCACCAGCTCTACCTGGCCAAAGCCGCCGGCCGCAATCGCTTGAGCATCGAGGCACAACCTGACAGTACCGTGAGTGCTGAGGAAAAGAGCCTGTTGTTTGGCTCGCTTAATATGCCCCCCGCCTGGGAAGACCCCCCCCAGGAGGACGTTCCTGGCAGCGTCAATTGAAAGTTACGAGATGAGCGACGCGCTGTCCCCCCACCCTGCTGCCATGGCCTCTGCCATGTCGCCGCCCCCCAGCACTTTCACGCAGGGTGGCGGAGCCTGCATCATTGCCATCACCAGCGGCAAGGGTGGTGTGGGGAAAACCTTTGTCTCCGCCAACCTGGCTGCCGCCCTGACACGGCGAGGCCAGCGCGTGCTGGTGCTCGACGCCGACCTGGGCCTGGCCAACCTGGATGTGGTGCTCAACCTGCACCCCAAAGTCACGCTGCACGATGTGTTCACCGGCAAGTCGTCCCTCGAAGAAGCCATCGTCAAGGCCCCGGGCGGTTTTTCCGTGCTGCTGGCCGGCTCCGGCATGGTGGAGTATTCGCGCCTGACGCCCGAGGTGCGTAACCAGTTTGTCAACGTCATCCAGTCGCTGACCCCGCTGTACGACGTGATCCTGCTCGACACCGGCGCGGGCATTTCGGACGTGGTGCTGTTCTCGATTTCGATGGCCTCCGAGGTGCTGATCGTCACCACCCCCGAGCCCACCTCGCTCACCGATGCCTATGCCGCCATCAAGGTGCTGGCGATGCAGCAAAAGCGCCAGCATGTGCGCATGGTCGTGAACCAGGCGGCCCGGCCCGGTGATGGCCGCGCCATCACCGGACAGTTGCAGCAGGTGCTGGGCCGCTTTGTGGCCACCGAGGCGGGCCGGCCCATGCGCCTGATCCACATGGGCGATATTCCCGCCGACCCCTCGGTGCGGGATGCCGTCATGCGCCGCCAGCTGCTGCTGCTGCATGTGCCCGGCTGCCCCGCCGCCCTGGCCATCTCCCAGCTGGCCAACAAGATCGAATCCACGCTGCTGGTGCCCACTGCCTGATGGGCCCCTGCGGCGGGCACCCGCCGCAGGGGTTCGTGCTGCCTGATATGTCTGCCGTGAACCCCGTTCTGAATATTTCCTGCTACCACTTTGTTCCCCTGCCCGACGCGGCTGCGCTGAGGGATCTGCTGCACGAGCGTGCGGTGGCCTGGGACCTCAAAGGCACCATCCTGCTGGCCGAGGAGGGCATCAATATGTTCCTCGCGGGCGCGGCCGAGAAGGTGCGCGGCTTCGTGGACGCCCTGCGCAGCGACGCGCGCTTTGCCGATCTGGCGCCCAAGGAGAGCTGGTCTGACAGCGTGCCGTTTCGCAAAATGCGCGTCAAGGTCAAGCGCGAGATCATCCGCATGGACCACCCGACCATCCGCCCCGCTGCGGGCCGGGCCCCTGCCGTGTCGCCGGCCACCCTGCACCGCTGGCTGGCACAGGGGCACGACGACACCGGCCGCCCCGTGGTCACCCTGGACACCCGCAATGCCTTTGAGGTGGACGAAGGCACTTTCGACCAGGCCATCGACTGGCGCATCGACAAGTTCACCGAGTTCCCCCCGGCCCTGCGCGCGCACAAGGCCGAACTGGCCGGCAAGACCGTGGTGAGCTTTTGCACCGGCGGCATCCGCTGCGAAAAAGCCGCCATTCTGATGCGCGAGGAAGGGCTGGAGCATGTCTACCAGCTCGAAGGCGGCATCCTCAAATACTTTGAAGAAACCGACGGCGCGCATTACCACGGCGGCTGTTTCGTGTTCGACGAGCGCCGGCGGCTCGGCAGCGACCTGGCCACCGAGCCCTTGCAGCAAAATACTCCTGAATTGTGAGCAATAAGCGCTTACTCCATAAGCGCTACAAGCCCATTTAATCCCTAAAAAAGGGACTCCACCGAGTCCCTTTTGAACGCAGAAAAATCCGTCGGAACGGACCCGCGTCAGCCGGCTCAGCCCAGGCGCTGGGCGATCTCGGCGACGCGCTGGCCCAGCAGCTTGCCGGTTTCCAGATCGCCGGGCAGCATTTCGGCGGCCGAAGCGTCGGACGGCGATTGCGCCATGGCCCCGCTGAAAGCGCCCAGCCAGTTCACGTCGTTGCGCTGCGCGGCCTTGGCGTTCGAGGGCATCAGGCCCGAACCCACCCACAAGCCCCCGTGCTGCATGGCCAGGTGGAACAGGTAGTCGAGCGTGACCTGCTTGTCGCCGTTGTTGCTGGCGCTGTTGGTGAAGCCGGCGAACAGCTTGTTCTTCCAGGCCTGGCTGAACCAGGGCTTGGACGAGGCATCGGCAAACTTCTTGAACTGCCAGCTGGGGCCGGCCATGTAGGTGGGGGTGCCCAGGATGATGGCCTGGGCCGCCAGCAGGGTCTCCCAAGCGCCCTCGGGCAGGTTGCCCTCGGCGTCGATGGCGATCAACTGCGCGCCCGCGCCTTCGGCCACGGCCTGGGCCAAGCGCTGGGTGTGGCCGTAGCCAGAGTGGTAAACGACAGCAATGTGTGCCATGAAATTCTCCTGGTTGAAAAACTGAAAAACATC
The DNA here is from genome assembly GCA_028685665.1 of Burkholderiaceae bacterium. Classification (GTDB taxonomy): domain Bacteria; phylum Pseudomonadota; class Gammaproteobacteria; order Burkholderiales; family Burkholderiaceae_C; genus JAQUDN01. The sequence continues at coordinate 19,027 of JAQUDN010000043.1, forward strand.
CCTCCCCCACTATAGCGAGGGCTCCTCACCACTCCGGCCCCCTCGGCCGGAGCCGCCCTTCAGGGGGCGAGATCGAACACCAGCACCTCGGCCTGCCGGCCTTGGTCCAGCACCAGGGCGCTCTCCTGCTCCAGCAACAGGGCATCGCCGGCCGACAGCGCCTGGCCATTGGCCTGGACCGACCCGCGCACCAGGTGCACATAGGCCTTGCGCCCGGGGTTCAAGGCCAGGGTGACGGGCGCATCGGCGTCCAGCAACCCGGCATACAGCGCCGCATCGGCATGGATCTTGACCGAGCCCTGCGCCCCATCGGGCGAAGCCACCAGGCGCAGGCAACCGCGCTTGTCCGCCTCGGCAAAGGTCTTCTGCTCGTAGCTGGGCGCCATGCCGGTGGTGTTGGGCTCGATCCAGATCTGCAGGAAATGGGTGGTCTGCCCCTGGGCATGGTTGAACTCGCTGTGCATCACGCCCGTGCCGGCGCTCATGCGCTGCACATCCCCAGGGGGAATGCCCTTGACGTTGCCCATGCTGTCCTTGTGGGCCAGTTCGCCCGAGAGCACGTAGCTGATGATTTCCATGTCGCGGTGGCCATGGGTGCCAAACCCCGTGCCCGCGGCAATCCGGTCTTCGTTGATCACACGCAGATTGCCAAAGCCCATGTGGCGCGGATCGTGGTAGCCGGCAAAAGAGAAGCTGTGGAAGGACTGCAGCCAGCCATGGTCGGCGTAGCCCCGGTCTTGTGATTTGCGTACGGTCAGCATGGCGTGGTCTCCTGTGAAGCCTCGACTGTAGAAGCCCCAAGCCCCGGGCTGGGGCAGCGGGATTGACGTCACCATTCAAAATATCCGAATTACCATAGGGGCCCCATGCACAATGCCCACGATGTCCTGACGCCCGAGAGCCTGACCATGCTGCAGGTGATTGCCCAGGAGGGCAGTTTTGCCAGCGCCGCCCGGCACCTGGGCCTGGTGCCCAGCGCACTGACCTACCGGGTGCGCCAGATCGAAGACGCCCTGGATGTGCTGCTGTTCGACCGCAGCGCCCGCCAGGCCCGGCCCACGGAAGCCGGCATGGAACTCTTGCGCGAAGGCGCCCGGCTGCTGCAGGACATCGATGCGGTGGCCCACCGGGTGCGCCGCGTGGCCACGGGCTGGGAACCCCAACTGACCCTTTCGGTGGATGGCGTGATCTCGCGCCCCACCCTGCTGGAGCTGGTGGAGGCGTTCTACGCCACCGCCCCACCCACGCGGCTGAAGCTGCGCGACGGCATCATGCAGGGCACGCTCGAAGCACTGACCTCCGGGCGGGCCGACCTGGCCCTGGGGGTCTCGGTGGGGGGCTCCAACGTGGCGGGCCTGCACCAGGAACCGCTGGGCGATGTGCGCTTTGTCTTTGTCGTGGCCCCCCACCACCCCCTGGCCTCGGCCGCCGAACCCATCACCGATGCCACGCTGCTGCAGCACCGGGCCGTGGCCGTGGCCGATTCGGCCCAGCGCGGCGGGGCCACCATGGGCCTGCTCGGCGGGCAGGACGTCTTCACCGTGGACACCATGCAGGCCAAGGTGCAGGTGCAACTGCGCGGCCTGGGCTGCGGCTTCCTGCCCGAACCCATGGTGCGTCCTTATCTGGCGGCCGGGCACCTCGTGGCCAAGCAGGTGGCCCGCCCCGAACGCAGCCTGCGCGTCCACTACGCCTGGGGAGGGCCGGGCTTCACTGCGCCCGGGCGGGCCCTGCAATGGTGGTTGACCCAGCTCAAAAGCCCGACCACACGGCACGCTCTGCTGGAAAACCACCATCATTTTTGATCCGGGAGCGCGTGCCGCGCGTGTAGAGTCGATCCAGGAGGCGGCAAG
>JAQUDN010000044.1 GCA_028685665.1 Burkholderiaceae bacterium
GCAGCAGCTTGGCTTCGGCCAGCGCCAGCGCGGTGGGGTGGCCGGAAAGCACCAGGGTGTCGCCATCGGCCAGCCGGGCATCCTCCCGGAGGTCGGCGAGCTGGCCGTTACGCCGGCGCAGGTTGACCACCTGCACCCCGATGGCATGCAGGGCCATGTCGCTCAGGGCGTGGCCCACGGACTTGGCCCCGGGCGGCAGGCTCACGGTGGCCAGCCGGGCCTGGTCGCGTTCCTGGACGGTGTCGTCGTCCGCCCCGTGAAAGTAGCCGCGCAGCAGGCCGTAGCGGGCATCGCGCTGGTCCTGGATGTGCCGCAGCACGCGCCGCATCGGCACGCCCACCAGGGCCAGGGCGTGGCCGGCGAGCATCAGGGAGCCTTCGATGGCCTCGGGCACGACTTCGGTCGCGCCCGCATCGCGCAGGCGCTCCAGGTGCTGGTCGTCCTGGGTGCGCACCACCACGGGCACCTGGGGCGCATGGGCCCGGGCATTGGCCAGCACCTTGAGGGCCGAGGGCACGTCGATGTAGGTCACGGCCACGGCGCTGGCCCGCACCAGGCCCGCTGCTACCAGGGCTTGCAGCCGTGTGGCGTCGCCGTAGACCACCGAGTCCCCGGCGGCGGCGGCCTGGCGCACCCGGTCGGGGTCGAGGTCGAGCGCCATGTAGGGAATGCCTTCGCGCTCCAGCATGCGCGCCAGGTTTTGCCCGCAGCGGCCGTAGCCGCAGATGATGACGTGCTGGCTGGTGTTGATGGACTTGCGCGCAATCGTGGTCATTTGCAGCGATTGCTGCAGCCAGTCGCTGGCGACCAGCTTCATCACGATGGTGTTGCTGTGCAGGATGAGAAACGGGGTGGCCAGCATCGACAGCACCATGGCCGCGAGGATGGGGTTCATCAGGGCCGGGGTCACCAGGCGGTTGTCCAGCGTGAGCGAGAGCAGCACGAAACCGAATTCCCCGGCCTGCGCCAGGTACAGACCGGTGCGCAAGGCCACGCCGGTGGTCGCCCCCATGCCCCGCGCCAGCAGCAGGATGATGCCCAGCTTGAGCACCAGGGGCACGGTCAGCAGCAGCAGGACCAGGGCCCAGCGGTCGATCAGGATGTGCCAGTCCAGCATCATGCCGATGGTGATGAAGAACAGGCCCAGCAGCACGTCGTGGAAGGGGCGGATATCGGTGCCCACCTGGTGGCGGTATTCGGTCTCGGAGACCAGCACGCCGGCAATGAAGGCGCCCAGCGCCAGGCTGAGACCGGCCAGCTCGGTCAGCCAGGACAGGCCCAGCGTGATCAGGAGCAGGTTGAGCATGAACAGCTCGCCGCTCTTGCGCCGGGCGCCCAGCGTCAGCCACCAGCGCATCACCCGCTGCCCGCCCGTCAGGAGCAGCCCGACCAGCACCACGGCCTTGACCAGGGCCAGCCCCAGCGCCATCAGCAATTGGTCGGGCGAGGAGCCCAGGGCCGGTATCAGCACCAGCAAGGGCACCACCGCGAGGTCCTGGAACAGCAAAATCCCCATCACATGCCGGCCGTGTGCGCTTTCCAGCTCGGAGCGCTCGGCCATCAGCTTGACCACGATGGCCGTGCTGCTCATCACCATGACGCCGGACAGCGCCAGCGCCGTTTGCCAGCCCATGGTCCACACGCCGCCGGCCCACCGGGACAGCAACAGGGCCAGCCCGGTGACCACGGCCATGGTCACCACCACCTGCAGCAGGCCCAGCCCGAACACCTGGCGCTGCATGGCCCGCAGCTTGGGCAGGCTGAACTCCAAGCCGATGGCAAACATCAGAAACACCACGCCGAACTCGCCCAGGTGCCGCACCCCGGCAGAGTCCTGCGCCAGCGCCAGCGCATGCGGCCCAATCAACACCCCTGCGGCCAGATAGCCCAGCATGGGCGGCAGCTTCAGGCTGCGGCAGGTCACCACCCCCAGCACGGCGGCCAGCAGGTAGAGCAAGGTCAGGGCAAGAGAGGACATGGGCCCATGCTAGCTGAGCGTGGCCGCCATCCGGGCCGATAGATAATCCACGCATGAATTCCGTGCTCTCTGCCTTTGACGCCGAACAGGCCCTGCGCCTGGCCCGCGAAACCTTCGATATCGAGGCCGCGGCATTGGCGGGCCTGGCGGCACGGCTGGACGCGCGCTTTGCCCAGGCGGTGCAGAGGGTGTTGCACATCCGGGGTCGCCTGGTGGTCATGGGCATGGGCAAGAGCGGGCACATCGGTCGCAAGATCGCCGCCACCCTGGCCTCCACGGGCACGCCCGCGTTTTTTGTGCACCCTGCCGAGGCCAGCCATGGCGATCTGGGCATGGTGACGGGGGCCGACCTGGTGCTGGCCATCTCCAACAGCGGCGAAAGCGGCGAGCTCACGGCCATTCTGCCGGTGCTCAAGCGCCTGGGGGTCCCGATGATCGCCATGACCGGCGGCCTGCAGTCCACCCTGGCACGCCACGCCGATCTGGTGCTCGATTGCACCGTCGAGCGCGAAGCCTGTCCCTTGAACCTGGCCCCCACGGCCAGCACCACGGCCCAGCTCGCCATGGGCGACGCCCTGGCCGTGGCGCTTTTGGATGCCCGTGGGTTCCGGCCCGAAGACTTTGCCCGCTCGCACCCTGGCGGCTCCCTGGGGCGCAAGTTGCTCACCCATGTGAACGATGTCATGCGGACGGGCGCCGACGTACCCCGCGTGCTGCCCCAGGCCCTGTTCAGCGAGGTGATGCGCGAAATGAGTGCCAAGGGCCTGGGCCTGGCCACCATCGTGGACGCCGCCGGTCGTTTGCAAGGGGTCTTTACCGACGGAGACCTGCGCCGCCGCATCGAAACCGGGGCCGATCTGCGCGGAGCCACCGCCGCTGAGGTCATGCACCCCCACCCCCGCACCATCGGTGCGGAGGCCCTGGCGGTCGATGCCGCCCAGATGATGGAAGCGCACGGCATCACCAGCGTGCTGGTGGTGGACGCGGCCGGCATGCTCCAGGGCGTGGTGCATATCCGTGACCTCATGCGCGCCAAGGTGATTTGATGACCCGTCCTTTCGATGCCCCCCGCGACCCGGGCCCTGCGCTGCAGATTGACCCCGAACTTCTGCTCCAGGCCCAGGGCGTGCGCGTGGCTTTTTTCGATGTCGATGGCGTGTTGACCGATGGGGGCCTGTACATCAGCGAGTCGGGCGAGACCCTCAAGCGCTTTCACACCCTCGATGGCCATGGCCTCAAGCTGCTGCAAAAGGCCGGCATCACGCCAGCGGTGATCACCGGGCGCGACTCGGTGCCGCTGCGCTTGCGTCTCAAGGCCCTGGGCGTGGAACAGGCCATTTTCGGCACCGAAGACAAGCGTCCGGCGGCCGAGCAGATCCTCGCCACCCTGGGCCTGGACTGGAGTCAGGCGGCCGCCATGGGGGACGACTGGCCCGACCTGCCGGTGATGCGGCGCTGTGCCTTTGCCTGTGCCCCGGCCAACGCCCATATCGAGGTGCGCCATGCCGCCGACCATGTCACCCAGGCCCGGGGTGGCGAGGGTGCGGCCCGCGCGTTCTGCGATCTGCTGTTGGTGGCCAGCGGCCGCTATGCCGCCTTGCTGGCGGACTACACCGCATGATGGGTCGGCTGCGCCGGGGCTGGGACCGTTTGTCCCTTTACCTGCCGGTGGTGCTCATGGGCTTGCTGGCGCTGGGCACGTGGTGGCTGGTGCGCAATGCACCCACCTCCCCCGGGGCGCCTGCGGCACAAGCGCCCCGGCACCAGCCGGACTACTTCATGAAATCGTTCTCGGTCAAAAGCTTTGACGCCACCGGCCGCCTGCAAAGCGAGGTCCGCGGGGACATGGCCCGCCATTTTCCGGACACGGACACCCTGGAAATCGACCGTGCACGTTGGCGTGCCACGGCGCCGAACGGCCGCCTGACGCTGGCCACGGCGGACCGCGCCCTCAGCAACGCCGACGGCTCCGAAGTCCAGTTGTTCGGCAATGCCATCGTCACCCGCGAGCCGCTGCCCAGCCGCCCGGGTGGGGCTGCGCAGCCCCGCCTGGAGTTCCGCAGCGAATTTCTGCATGCTTTTGCCCACAGCGAACGCGTGCGTTCCCATCAGCCCGTCACCCTCACACGCGGCCGGGACCGTTTTACCGCCGATGCCATGGAATACGACCACTTCGACCAGGTGCTGCAACTGCGCGGTCGGGTCCATGGGGTGCTCATGCCCGGGCCTGCGCCATGAGTCCCTCGCCGCAGCCTCCCCGCCGAGAGGCGCCGCTGGTCTTCATCACCGGCGCTTCCAGCGGTATCGGCCAGGCACTGGCCCAGTGCTACCACCAGGCGGGCTATCGCCTGGCGCTGGTCGCTCGGCGGACACAGGCCATCCAATCATGGGCTGAGGCCCAAGGGATAAGCCCTGATAGCTATGAAATATATAGCGCAGATGTCGCCATCCCCGACAGCATCGTGGCCGCAGGGCAGGCCTGCACCACCCGCCAGGGCCTGCCCGATGTGGTGATTGCGAATGCCGGCGTCAGCATCGGCATCGACACCGCCGTGCGCCAAGACATCGATGTCATGGCGCAGACATGGGCGGTGAACAACACCGGCATGGCGGCCACCTTCCAGCCCTTTATCGATGCCATGGTGCAGCGCCGCAGTGGGACGCTGGTGGGCATTGCCAGTGTGGCTGGCATCCGGGGCTTGCCGGGGCACGGAGCCTACTGCGCCAGCAAGGCCGCCGTGATCAGCTACTGCGAAAGCCTGCGCGGCGAAATGCGGCCCCACGGCGTGCGCGTGGTCACGCTTGCGCCGGGCTACATCGACACGCCCCTGACGCGCCAGAACCGCTATCCCATGCCGTTTCTGATGCAGGCCGACGATTTCGCGGCCCAGGCGTTTCGTGCCATCACGGCGGGCACGAGTTACCGGGTGATTCCCTGGCAAATGGGCATCGTCGCCAAACTGTTGCGTTGCCTGCCCAACGCCTTTTTTGACCGGCTGCTTGCAGGCCGGCCCCGCAAGCACCGACAGCCAGACGCTCCTTGAGGGGCGGACATGGGCCGCTCTGTGGGTAGCGGACATGAAAAAAGCTCCCGAGGGAGCTTTTCAATGGAAAGAGGGGCGACCCCGGTGCACTCAATAGCTGTTGCCGCCGCCATAGCCACCACCGCCGCCGCCGCTGCGGCCACCGCCACGGGGGCCGGAACCGTAGGGGCTGCGGAAACCGCCGTCGCTGCGGCCACCCCCATAACCCCCTCCGTCGCCACGGCCACCGCCGTAGCCCCCACCGCCTTCGCGACCGCCACCGTAGCCACCGCCGCCGCCTTCGCGGCCACCGCCATAACCACCGCCGCCTTCGCGGCCGCCACCGTAGCCCCCACCACCACCGCCGCCGCCACGGCCACCGTAGCCGCCGCCACTACCGCCAAAACCACCGCCGCCGCTGCGGGGAGGACGCGCTTCCATGGGACGGGCCTCATTGACCACGATGCCGCGGCCACCGAGGGGCTGGCCGTTCATGCCTTGAATGGCGGCCTGTGCTTCGGCATCGCTACCCATTTCCACAAAACCAAAGCCTTTGGACCGACCGGTGTCACGTTCCATCATGACCTTGGCGCTGGTCACCACGCCAAATTGACTGAAAGCCTGTTCCAGATCGCTGTCGCGCACCGAGTAAGGAAGGTTGCCAACGTACAGTTTGTTGCCCATCGAGGGACTCCTCAAAAACACATGGATAAAGCGATGGAGTCCCGAAAACGCAACCAGAAAATCTCAATGACGCTCTCTGCGCGAAACTGACGGATCACCGCAAACTTTTCAGCGAAAAATCGCCAACACATTATGTTCTATAAGTTTGGCAAGAAAGCAAGTGGTCTGGTGCTCTGTGGCGCAAATGCCGCACCCATGAAAAAAGGAGCCCGAAGGCTCCTTGTGTCTGCTGAAGGGGGATGGCCCCCTTGTGGCAGAGGGAGATCAGTAGCTGCTACGGCCACCGCCGTAACCACCGCCGCCGCCTTCACGGCCACCGCCGTAACCGCCGCCGCCGCCACCACCGTAGCCGCCACCACCGCTACGGCCACCGCCGTAACCGCCGCCGCCGCCGCCGCCTTCACGGCCACCGCCGTAACCACCACCACCGCCGCCGCCGAAACCGCCGCTACGGGGAGCGCGGGGCTCCATGGGGCGGGCTTCGTTGACCACCAGGTCACGGCCACCGAAGTTTTGACCATGCACGCCTTGGATGGCGGCTTGTGCTTCGGCATCGCTGCCCATTTCGACAAAGCCGAAACCCTTGGAGCGGCCTGTGTCGCGCTCCATCATGACCTTGGCGCTGCTCACGGAGCCGTACTGGCTGAAAGTTTGCTGCAGGTCTTCGTCGCGGAAGGAATAGGGCAGGTTGCCCACGTAAAGTTTGTTGCCCATGAGGGACTCCTGAAAAAAATGAAAACGCGATGGAGCCTGACGCAATCAACAAACCTGTGACGACTTCAAAGACGCGAAACTGACCATTCACCGCAAACCTCAATGTTCCCCTGCGCTGCAGAAAAACAGATTCATTATCAATCACTTTATGGGGCTTGTGGGTATTTATTTCTGCAAAGACAGGGAGCAGGCCGCTGTGCTGAGGGTTTTCAGCAGGATGGGTGCGTTAAGATCGATCGGTCTTTGGGGAGTAGCCCGCCCGTTCGCAATGCGCGACGGGGGCATGCGTCAACACACTTGGGTTCTTGCAACCTATGGCGTATGCGGTTTTTGAAGCTGGGCGAGACCATTGACTGCATGCCGATCCACAGGCCGGAGTCGGGGTGCAGTCAATGCTGTCATCACCTATCCGGCCGGATCGGACCCCCCATGGAAGCCTTTTTTGTTTCAACCGCCATCGTCGCCCTGGCCGAGATCGGCGACAAGACCCAGTTGCTGTCGCTGGTGCTTGCGGCCCGTTTTCGCAAACCCTGGCCGATCGTTCTGGGCATTTTCGTCGCCACCCTGGCCAACCACGCGCTGGCCGGTGCCGTGGGTGCCTGGGTGACCACGGTGCTGGGGCCTGATGTGCTGCGCTGGGTGCTGGGCCTGTCCTTCATCGCCATGGCGGCCTGGATGCTGATTCCCGACAAGCTCGACGATGACGACACGGCGTCTGCACCCCGCTTTGGGGTGTTCGGCACCACGCTGATTGCCTTTTTCCTGGCCGAGATGGGCGACAAGACCCAGGTGGCCACGGTCATGCTGGCGGCGCAGTACAACGCCTACCTGTGGGTGGTGGCGGGCACCACGCTGGGCATGATGCTGGCCAATGCGCCGGTGGTCTGGCTGGGTGAACGCATTACCCGCCTGCTGCCGATCCGGGTCGTGCATGTGGTGTCGGCGATCATTTTTCTGGGACTTGGCCTGGTGGCTTTGGTCGGCTGGGCCTGACCCGGCTCAGGAGGGGCGGGCGGGCTGGTAGATCAGCCGGTAGGTCAGGCCGACCAGCACACTGCCGCCCACCAGATTGCCCGCCACCACGGGCAGCAGGTTGCCGAGCAGGCCGGCCCAGGTCACGGGCGGCGTGGCGGCCAGGCTGGCGGGGCCGAACTGCTGGACCAGCATCGCCAGCGGCATCACATACATATTGGCGATGCTGTGTTCAAAGCCCGCGGCCACAAAGGCCGTCACGGGCAAGGTCACGGCCACGGCTTTGTCCACCACCGAGCGCCCGCCCATGGCCATCCACACCGCCAGGCACACCAGCACATTGCAGAGCACCCCCCGAAAAAATGCCGCCCAGAAAGGCAGCGCCTGCTTGGCCAGCGCGATCTGCACTACCTTCTGGCCGATTGCACCCTGGTTCATCTCCGTGTGGCCGCTCAGGAACACCAGCACCGCCAGGCCCACGGCGCCGCACAGATTGGCCAGGCATACCCAACCCCAGTTGCGCAGCAGCTCGCCGGTGGTGATGCGCCGGTCGGCCCAGGCCATGGCCAGCAGGTTGTTGCCCGTGAACAGTTCGGCTCCCGCGACGACCACCAGCAGCAGGCCCAGCGAGAACACCAGACCGCTGAGGACCGAACTGGCCGCAAAGCCCAGCGTGGCATCGGAGCGCACCAGCACGAACAGCAGGGCACCCAGGCCGATGAACGCCCCCGCCAGCACGCCCAGCATGAGCAGGGGCAGCGTCGCCAGCCGGGCCTTGGCCACGCCTGCTGCCTCGATACGGCGGGCGATTTCGCTCGGCGCGTAAGCGTCGGAGCTGAACGGTTCGGAGGGTGCGGGCATGGCGAGGCGCTGGGGAGCGGAGTTGCTCTTATACTAATTGCGACGCGCCGATTTGCACCAGCTTGCGGGCGCTTTACAAATACAGCTAAAGACCCGACCGACATGTGCAACCGGCCTCGTTTTTAGCGACGCCGGTTTTTTTATGTCTTTTATTGCCACGCCCCAGTCCCTGCATTTTCCGGATGCGCTTGCGCTGCAAAGCGGCGCCTCGATCCGCGACTACCACCTGGCCTTCGAGACCTATGGCACCTTGAATGCCGACCGCTCCAATGCCGTGCTGGTCTGCCACGCGCTCAACGCCTCGCACCATGTGGCCGGTGTCTATGCCGGCCAGGCCAAAAGCGAAGGGTGGTGGGACAACATGATCGGCCCGGGCAAGCCCGTCGATACCGACCGTTTCTTCGTCATCGGGGTGAACAACCTGGGTTCCTGCTTTGGCTCCACCGGCCCCATGCACCTGAACCCCGACACCGGACAGGTCTACGGCGCCGACTTTCCGGTCGTGACGGTGGAAGACTGGGTCAATGCCCAGGCCCGCCTGCTCGACCGCCTTGGCATCCGGCAGCTGGCGGCCGTGCTCGGGGGCAGCCTGGGCGGCATGCAGGCCCTGAGCTGGACCCTGCAATACCCCGACCGCATGCGCCACGCGGTGGTCGTGGCCAGCGCGCCCAACCTCACGGCCGAGAACATCGCCTTCAACGAAGTGGCCCGCCGGGCCATCGTGACCGACCCCGACTTCCATGGCGGCCACTTCTACCAGCACAGCGTGATCCCCAAGCGCGGCCTGCGCATTGCCCGGATGATTGGCCACATCACCTACCTCAGCGACGACGTGATGAACGAGAAGTTCGGCCGCAGCCTCCGGGCCCCCGCGCTGCCGGATGGGTCCGCGGCGCCCGAGGGCGACCCGGCTGCGCTGCCGCGCGACTACCAGTACAGCACCCAGGACATCGAATTCCAGATCGAAAGCTACCTGCGCTACCAGGGCGACAAGTTCAGCGAATACTTCGATGCCAACACCTATCTGCTGATCACCCGGGCCCTGGACTATTTCGATCCCGCGCGCACCCACGGCGGCAACCTCACCCGGGCGCTGGCGCCCGTGCAGGCGAAGTTTTTGCTGATCAGCTTCACCACCGACTGGCGCTTCTCGCCCCAGCGCAGCCGCGAGATCGTCAAGGCCTTGCTCGACAACCGCCGCGACGTGAGCTATGCCGAAATCGACGCCCCCCATGGACACGATGCCTTTTTGCTCGACGACGCCCGCTACATGAACGTCATGCGCTCTTATTTTGATAGCGTTGCAAAGGAGCGGGCATGACCGAAAAAGCCACCCTGCAAGCGATTGCCCCCCTCGTGCCCCGGGGCGCGCGCGTGCTCGATCTGGGCTGTGGCGACGGCACCCTGCTGTCGTACCTGCAGCGGGAGCGCGGCTGCACCGGCTATGGCGTCGAGATCGACGATGCCAATGTGCTGGCCTGCGTGCAGCGCGGCGTGAATGTGATCCAGCTCAACCTCGATGAAGGTCTGGCGATCTTTGAAGACAACAGCTTTGACGTGGTGCTGCAGATCGACACCCTGCCCCACCTGCGCAATGCCGAGACCATGTTGCGCGAGACGGCCCGCGTCGGCCGCACCGGCATCGTGGCCTTTCCCAACTTTGCCCACTGGCCCAACCGCCTGTCGGTGCTGCGCGGGCGCATGCCGGTGACGCGCCGCCTGCCCTACCAGTGGTACGACACGCCCAATATCCGCGTGGGCACCTACAAGGACTTCGAAGTGCTGGCGCAGAAGAACCAGCTGCGCATCATCGATGCCTTTGGCCTGCACGAGGGCCAGACCGTGCGCTGGTGCCCGAACGCGCTGGCCAGCACGGCCGTGTTCCATTTCGACCACGGCAAGGGCACTTGAACGGCCCAGGAGGCCGAGTGTGCTATTGATTCAATAGCTTGAAGTGCTTTCCAGGCTTGCCCTGGAGGCTTTTTTGTCCAGTATTACTGCCGCGGCATGTCCTGGTGCACTGCCAAGCTTGTCCCCCCGCTATCGGAAAGGCGGACGACCGGCTTGTCCATGCCTCTTTGCATCCATCCGCCAATACCTCGGCGGCGGCTGGGGTGAAGCGCGGGGCCACGGGTGCCGTACTGTCTCTTTGACGCCCGTGGGAGAGCCATTTGCCTATCGGTCGCCGCGTTTTGTGGTTACGCACAGATGCACCCGTTACCATCAGACCGTTGCGAACATCCACCGGCCTGGTTAATTCCCGCCGGTTTTTCTTTGACGTATTGACCAGGAGACCGCCGTGGCATCCCCCACCGCCCTCACCACCGTTCAAAAGCTTTATATCGCCTACTACGGTCGGGCTGCCGACGCCGCAGGCCAGTTGTATTGGGCCGATACCTTGGATATCTCCGAGGGCTCTTTGGTGGGCATCATTGATGCCTTTGCCAATGCCCCTGAGGCACAGTCCCTGTATGGCCATGGGACCACTGTCGCTGACCGCATCACAGTGCTCTATCAGAACATCCTCGGACGCACGCCAGACCCCACAGGGCTGAGCTACTACGTTAATGAAGTCAGCAGCGGCCGTCTGAGCTTGGGCACTGCCGCTTTGGCCATCCTGGAGGGGGTGCAAGGGGCCGACAAAACCTTGGCTGACAACCGCCTCAATGTTGCCAACACGTTCACCAGCCAGATCAGCAGTGCTCCCAACAGCTACGAAAGTGAAGCGGCGGCGGCCATTGCTCGCACCTTTCTCAAGCAGGTGACCACCGATCCCGCCAGCCTGGGCCAGACCAATGCCCAATTGCCGGCCTATCTGAACACCATTGCTGTAGCGTCCAGGCAGCCGGCAAAGTTTGCTTACCTGGTTGCCAATGGTTTGTTGATCAGCACCGCTATCGTCAGTACCACCTTGACCGAGGCCAACCTGGATGCCGCCATTCAGGCACTCCCTTCCGCCATCCTCAACATTGCGATCACTTCGGCCACGGGAATTCAAAATGGGACCCTGAATACTGGCGATGTGGTGAACGTGATGTTCACCATGAGAGAGCCCACCACCATTGCGGGTGCACCGGAATTGGCGTTGAACATCGGTGGCATGGCGGTGCCGGCCTCTTACGTCAGCGGCAGTGGCAGCAGGGCCTTGCTTTTCAGCTACACCATCCAGGCCGGTCAGAACGATAACGACGGCATTGCGATTGGAGCCAACAGCCTGCGCCTGAACAACGCCACATTCAAGGACGCCAAAGGCAACAACGTTCTGCTCACCAACGGGGCTGTCGCCGACAACCCTGGATACAAGGTGGATACCAGGCCCCCCAGTCTGAACATCACCGACAAAATAGTTGGCGCGGCCACAGAACCGGTCGTGTTTACTTTCACCTTCAGCGAACCCGTCCTCGGCTTTACGTCAGAGGCTGTCACGGTAAGCAATGGCACCAAGGGCGCCCTCAGTGGCAGTGGTAGCACCTACACCTTGACGGTCACGCCCAAACCCAACAGTACCGGAACAACCAAGGTGACTGTGGCAAGCCAAACCATCCAGGATTTGGCCGGCCACAGTGGAGCGACAGCCAGCGCAGAACAGGTGTTTGATACCCGAATTGCAGTGGATCTCCTGGACATCGCTGCAGGGGACGGTGGTTTTGTCCTCTATGGGCAGGCGGCAGGTGACCAGAGTGGTACCAGCGTCAGCGCTGCTGGGGATGTCAATGGCGATGGATTGGGTGACTTCCTCATTGGAGCGCCCTTCAGCGACCCTGCCATTGGGAAAGATGCAGGTCGCAGTTACCTGGTGTTTGGCAAAGGCACCACCACCGCTGTGGATCTGAACGCCGTTGCCGCAGGCAATGGCGGTTTTGTCATCAACGGACAGGCTGCGGGTGACCAGAACGGCGGTGCCGTACACGCTGTCGGCGATGTCAATGGCGACGGTTTGGCCGACTTCATTGTTGGTGTGCCCTTGGCCGACCCAGCTATCGGGAAAGATGCCGGCCGCAGTTACGTGGTTTTTGGCAAAAACACCAATACGGCGGTGGATTTGACGACCGTAGCCGCTGGCGGTGGGGGGTTTGTGATCAACGGACAGGCGGTGGGTGAGCAAAGTGGCCTGAGTGTCGGTGCTGCGGGAGATGTCAATGGCGATGGCTTGGCCGACCTTTTGATCGGGGCGGCTAAAAGCGATCCCAGTGCAGGTCTGGACGCGGGTCGCAGCTATGTGGTCTTTGGCAAGAGCACCACGACGCCCGTGGAGTTGGCGGCCATTGCGGTGGGCAGTGGCGGGTTTGTCATTCATGGACAGGTTGCTGGAGACCAAAGCGGTTTCAGCGTCAGTGCTGCTGGCGATGTGAATGGCGATGGGCGGGGCGATCTGGTCATCGGGGCATTGAATGGCGACCCCTCTGCCAAGGCCAATGCAGGGCGCAGTTATGTGGTTTTTGGCAAGGGTGCGCCCACGGCCGTGGACTTGGCCACCATTGCCGATGGCAATGGTGGCTTTGTGATCAACGGGCAGGCGGCTGGAGACCAGAGTGGCTGGAGCGTCAGCGCCGCCGGCGATGTCAATGGTGATGGCTTGGCGGACCTGGTCATCGGGGCACCGAACAGCGACCCCGCCACAAAAACCAACGCAGGCCGTAGTTATGTGATTTTTGGCAAGACGTCCTCCACAGCCATCGATTTGACCGCTGTGGTTGATGGAAATGGGGGCTTTGTCATCGACGGACAGGCGGCGGGTGACCAAAGTGGCTGGAACGTGAGCGCCGCTGGCGATGTGAATGGTGATGGTCTGGCCGATTTGATCGTCGGCGCCCCTTTGAGCGATCCTGCCGCGGGCAAAGACGCCGGTCGCAGCTACGTGGTTTTTGGCAAAGGCACCACGACGGCGGTCGACCTGACCGCCATTGCCGCAGGGAATGGCGGGTTTGTGATCAACGGACAGGCAAGCGATGACAGCAGTGGCGCCACTGCCAGTGCTGCAGGCGATGTCAATGGTGATGGCTTGGCAGATTTGCTCATCGGAGCACGCTCCAGTGACCCCAATCTCATGGCTTCCGCGGGCCGTAGTTACGTGGTCTTTGGCAGCCTGATCGGTGCATTCCAGAAAACGGCCGTCGATACCTTGGGGACCGTGGGCGACGATGCGCTTGCCGATAAAGGCCTGGCACAGACGCTGGTGGGACAGGCGGGCAACGACCATTTCACGGCCACGGCCGCCAGCGTTCTTTATGGTGGCAACGGCGATGACCACTTTGTGATCGGTTCTGCCATGCTGACGGCTCTGCAAGCACCTCTCGGCAGTGCAGGCAACCTGGGACAGCTGGCCCGCATCGATGGTGGCTCAGGCATGGACACCGTCCACCTCCATGGCAACGGCTTGACGCTGGACCTGACACAGATCGCCAACCAGGCTGCAAGCAATCCGGGCGGAGGTAGCCGCTTGGACAGCATTGAGCGCATTGACATGGTGGGCGGCGGTAGCAATACGCTGTTGCTCGATGCCAGGGATGTCATCGATATGGTTGGCTTCAACAGCTTTGAGGCGACGGGCCGACGCCAGTTGCTGGTGGATGGCGATGCGGCCGATACCCTCGCCTTCACCGACGCGGGCTGGAGTAGCGCCGGCACCGTGACCCTGGTGGGAACTGGATACACGGTTTACAACCATGCTAACGCGTTTGTCACCGTCTATGTGACAAGTGGCCTGAACGTGGTCTGATTTCACCGCCTCCCGTTGCCCGCCTCAGACTTGTGGAGCGCCCCTGTCTGGTGGTTCCGCCAGGGCCACCAGCGCCCCACCCCAGGCTGTTTCCAGGGTGGGCGCGGGTGTTCAAGGGCGTTTGAGGACGATTTGCGTGGCGGCGTTTTGGGTGCCGTCGTAGGCCATGTTCGTGCCGCTCATGCCGGTCACGGTCAAGGTGGATGACGCGGTGGTCAAGACCAGGCTGCTGCCGCTGAGCTTGCAGCTGCCGGCGCTGGTGGTCACGCAGCTCTTGGCGCCGCCCGGGTTGAAGCTGCCGTTGACGGTGGCATTGGCCACGAGCGCACCCGTGCTCACGTTGCGGACCGTGACCGTGGCCCCGGGGGTCCAGCTGAGCGTTGTCTTGGTCGAGGCGGCTGCCAGCGATTTGACGGCGATCACCTGCTTGGCCACGGTGGTCGGGGCCCCTGCGGCCAGGGAATACACCAGCCGGTTGGGCGAGCCCGTGCCGATGGCGCCGAGCTGGTTGAGCGAGGCCTTGCTGGTCAGGAAGGCGGCCACGTCGGTGGGCGTGGCGCTCGGGTTGGCCGCCAGTGCCAGGGCGGCGACGCCTGCCACATGGGGCGAGGCCATCGAGGTGCCGCTCAGCACCGCGGCCGCGTTGGAGGCCGTGTACCAGGCCGAGGTGATGCTGCTGCCCGGGGCAAACAGGTCGAGGCAACTGCCCCAGTTCGAATAGGACGCGCGGGCGTCGTTGCTGTCGGTGGCGCCGACGGTGATCGCCGAGGGCTCGCTGCCGGGCGAGCTGGTGCAGGCGTCCACATTGCTGTTGCCCGCCGCCACCACCACGGTCACGCCCTTGCCCACGGCACCGGCCACGGCCGAGTTCACCGCCGTGGACACCCCGCTCATGCCCAGCGACAGATTGGCCACGGCAGGGCGC
This sequence comes from Burkholderiaceae bacterium, assembly GCA_028685665.1. Lineage (GTDB taxonomy): Bacteria > Pseudomonadota > Gammaproteobacteria > Burkholderiales > Burkholderiaceae_C > JAQUDN01. Next base: position 14,877 of record JAQUDN010000044.1, read on the forward strand.
AGGGTGCTGGCCGCCACCCAGTTGATGCCCGCGATCACGCCGCTGGAGCTGCCCGAGCCCGCGCAGTCGAGCACCCGCACCGGGATCAGCGACACCGCCTTGGCCACGCCCAGGACCGAGCCGCCCACGGTGCCCGCGACATGGGTGCCGTGGCCGTTGCAGTCGGCGGTGTTGGCGCTGTTGACGGCCCCTGTGCTGTCGGGCGCGACGTTGTAGCCGGGCTTGGTGCGGCCCGTGAACTCGATGTGGTCGGCCCGGAGGCCGGTGTCGATGACGAAGGCGTTGACCCCTGCGCCTTTGTAGTTGTAGCGGTACACGCTGTCCATGGGGCGTGTGACCTGGTCGATGCGGTCCAGGCCCCAGGTCGCCTGGTTCTGGGCCTGTGCCACCGGAGCTTCGCGCAGGGCCACCGTCTGGTCTTGCTCGATGTAGTCCACCAGGGGGTTGTTCTTGAGGGCCTGCACGGCGACGGCGGGCAGGCTGATCGCAAACCCTTTCAGGGCATGCTCATACACATGCTGCACCTGGCCGCCATGCAGCTTGGCCAGCGCCAGCGCTTGGGTCGGCACGTCGATGACCGTGTTCTTGAGGACCACGATGTAGCGGCCCGGGATCGGTTTCGAGGCGCCAAACGCCTGGGCGGGCAAAGTGACCACCGGCTGGGCGAGCGCGCCAGGCAGGTGCGCCCCGCCCAGGGCGGCAAGGCCCATCGAGAGCAGGGAGAGTTTCAAGCGGTTTTTCATGGCGTGCCCCAAGGGGAGTTCGGTCGAGATGGCGCGAAGCATACGCCCAAGGCCCCTCCGGCACCTTGACCTGCATCAAGGAGCGGGCGGAGGCGGTTTGTGTCCGGGGGCCGCCGGGGTTGGCGGGGCGCGGGGGCGTCAGTTGCGCGCGGGGGCAATGCTGAACTGCACGATGTCTTCGATGCGGGACAGCTCCTGCGCCAGCAGGGCCGGGGACAGGGTTTGGCTGCGGTCCACGGCCACCACATTGAATTTCCAGATGGCATGGCCGTTCTCCTGGGCAATGGCCACGCTGTTGTGCATGAACTGGTAGCCGCGGCGGGTGGCGGCCTCGACCAGTTGGTCTTCGCTGGGCGCCAGCCCCGCGCGGAACTGCAGCGTCACCCCCAGCATGGTGCGCATGGGCAGCAGGTCTTCCAGCCGGTGCAGAAAAGACATCGAAAGGGCGCACAGCAGGGCCAGCAGCAGCGCTGCCCCGTACAGACCCACGCCCAGCAGCACCCCCACGGCCGACACCGCCCAGATCGAGGCCGCCGTGGTCAGGCCGCTGATGCTCAGGCCGTCTTTCATGATCACCCCTGCCCCCAGAAAGCCGATGCCCGTGACCACGCCCTGCACCACCCGGGTGGGGTCCGGGGTCATCGCCACCGGGGCGGTGCCGCCGTACCAGAAGTGCGCATAGCCGACAAACACCGTCAGCGCCGTGGACGCCATGCACACCAGGCCATAGGTGCGCATGCCCGCCGCGCGGCCGTGGTAGGTGCGCTCGTAGCCCACCAGCATGCCCAGCAGCAAGGCCCCGACCAGATTGAGCCCGATCAGCGCATTGGCCTCCAGAAAACCGCCCGACCAGTAGGTTTGCAGTGCCGCAAGGGAAAGGAGTTGCATGGTGTGTCGATAGAGTGCCACAGCGAAGTGCTATGCAAATAATAGCTTCTTGCGCACTGTTTGCAAGCGCTGGAGCCATTTTGGGTCCCATCGGTGCGCTGGCCCCCGGTGGGGCCGCGTGCTGCTGGCGCTTGCCGCTACAGTCACGTTTTGACCGCCCCGCCCGCGCGGGGCCCCCTTTGGAGCCCGCCATGAACGCCCCTTTGCACCGCGAACTGCCCGCCACCGCCCTGGACGCTGCCTTGCTCCAGGCCCACATCGACCGCGCCTGGGACGGCGACCTCGTGCGCCAGCTCAGCGACTACATCGCCATTCCCGCCAAGTCGCCCCTGTTCGATGCCGACTGGGCGGCCCACGGCCATATCGAGACCGTGGTGCGCAATGCCGCCGATTGGGTGCAGGCCCAGAAAGTGCCGGGCCTGGTGCTGGAGATCGTGCGCCTGCCCGGGCGCACGCCCGTGCTGTTCTTTGAGGTGCCCGCCACCGACAGCGCCAGCACCCAGACCGCGCTGGTGTACGGCCACCTCGACAAGCAGCCCGAGTTCACCGGCTGGCGCGCCGATCTTGGCCCGTGGACGCCCCAGCTGGAAGACGGCAAGCTCTACGGCCGCGGCGGCGCCGACGACGGCTATGCGGTGTACGCCAGCATCGCCGCGCTGCAGGCCCTGAAAGACCAGCAGCAGCCGCACCCGCGCATCGTCGGCCTGATCGAGACCTGCGAAGAATCGGGCTCTTATGACCTGCTGCCCTACGTCGATGCCCTGCGCCCGCGCCTGGGCGATGTGGGGCTGGTGATCTGCCTGGACAGCGGCGCCGGCAACTACGACCAGCTCTGGCTCACCACCAGCCTGCGCGGCATGGCCGCCGGCCTGCTGAAGGTCGAAGTGCTGACCGAGGGGGTGCATTCGGGCGATGCTTCGGGCCTGGTGCCGTCGTCCTTCCGCATCCTGCGCCACCTGCTCGACCGGCTCGAAGACAGCGCCACCGGCCGCCTGCTGCCCGCCAGCTTTCACTGCGAAGTGCCTCCCGAGCGCCTGGACCAGGCCCGGGCCACCGCCGCCATCCTGGGCGAGGAGCTGTTCAAGCGCTTTCCCTGGGCCCATGCCGACTGCGGCGGCGCCACCCAGTTCACCTTGCCCACCACCACCGACCCGCTCGAAGCCCTGCTCGCGCGCACCTGGCGCCCCACGCTCAGCGTCACCGGGGCCGACGGTTTTCCGGCCCTCAAGGACGCCGGCAACGTGCTGCGCCCCTGGACAGCCTTCAAGCTCAGCCTGCGCCTGCCGCCGCTGGTCGATGCCGCGCAGGCCGTGCAGCAGCTCAAGGCCCTGCTTGAAGACAACGCCCCCTACCAGGCCAAGGTCACCTTCGAGCCCCAGGGCGCGGCCACCGGCTGGAACGCCCCGGCCACCGCCCCGTGGTTCGAGCAGGCGCTGCAATCGGCCAGCCAGGCGCACTTTGGCGCCCCCTGCGGCACCATCGGCCAGGGCGGCACGATTCCGCTGATGAACCTGCTCAGCCAGGGCTTTCCCCAGGCACAGATGATGGTTTGTGGCGTGCTCGGCCCCAAGAGCAATGCCCACGGACCCAACGAGTTCCTGCACCTGCCCTACGCCAAGCGCCTCACGGCCGCCGTGGCCCAGGTGCTGGCCCGCATGGCCGCTGGCGATATCGCCGCTGCCGCTGCGTGAGCCGCTGGCCGGGCGCCACGGGATTCCGATCAAAAGTGCCTCCAGGCTATGCCTGGTAAGCGCTGATAGCTATGGATTCAGGAGTTGCCAGCGGGCGGCGAGGCCGCCTGGCGCCGCTGGGCGGCCAGCCAGAGCAGGGCGAGGCCGGTGAGGGCGATGGGCAGCAGGGAGCCGTAGTTCAGCAGCGCCCAGCCCTGGGTGGTGACCAGGGCGCCCGAGGCGAACGAGGTCACGGCCATGGTGGCGAACACGCAGAAATTGATGGCGGCCTGGGCGCGGTCTTTTTCTTCGGGGCGGTAGGCCTGCATGGCCAGCGTGGTGCCGCCGGTGAACAGGAAGTTCCAGCCCAGGCCCAGCAGGAACAGCGCGACCGTGAAATGCGCCAGCTCCACCCCGGCCAGCGCGATGCCCACGCACAGGCCGTTCAGCACCACCCCCCAGCCCATGATCCGCAGCACGCCCCAGCGCTGGATCAGGTGGCCAGTGAAGAAGCCGGGCGCAAACATGCCGATCACATGCCACTGCAGCACCTGGGCGGCGTCGTCAAAGCCAAAACCGCAGACCTGCATGGCCAGCGGCGTGGCGGCCATCAGCAGGTTCATCACCCCATAGCCCAGGGCCGAGGCCAGCACGGCGACCACAAAAGTGGGCTGGCGCAGCAGTTCCGCCAAAGGGCGGCCCGGTGCGGCGCCCCCGGCGCCCCCGGTGCGGGCGGCGGGCACGCCGGGCGCCGGGAAGCGGACAAAAGCCATGCAGGCCATGGACAGCAGCGCCACCCCGACCAGGGCCACATAGGCTCCGGCAAAAGGCACGGCGAACAGCGTGCGCGTGCGGCTGGCCAGCTGGGGGCCGGCAATGGCGCCGATCAGGCCGCCGGCCAGCACCAGCGACACCGCTTTTTCGCGGAAGGCCGGGGCCGCCAGCTCGGCCGCCGCAAAGCGGTAGAGCTGGCCGTTGGCGCTGTAATAGCCCGCCACCAGCGTGGCGGTGCACAGCAGCCAGAACTGGCCGGTGAAGGCCGCCCAGGCCCCGAGCACCGCCGAGCCCATGGCCACCGCCAGGCCGATCTGGAACGCCACCTGCCGCCCCCAGCGCGCCTGGCTGCGCGCCACCAGGGGCGTGGAGAGCGCGCCGCCCACCACATAGCCCATCACCGGCAGCGTGGCCATCCAGCCATAGGGCGCCAGCTGCAGGCCCACGAGCCCGTTGATGGCGATGAAAACCACGTTGTTGGTCAGAAAGAGGCCTTGGCACAGCGCCAGCAGCCAGAGCTGGGGGGTCATGGGGTGCTTCTTCCAGAAGGACGGTGGGGCGCCGGCGCTTCAGCCCAGCCAGCCCTTGGGGACCTTGTCGGCCTTGGTTTCGACCGGGTTGGCGGTCAGCCACTGGGGGGCGTACTGGCGCATGAATTCGGAGGCTTTTTCCGGGCGGGCGTTCAGCCAGGCGTCGTAGGCGCCCTCGCCCAGCACCACGGGCATGCGCTTTTCGCTGCCCGGAGACTGGTAGCGCTGCATCAGCGCATGGTTGCTGGCGGCCACGGTGAGCAGGGTGTAGCTCAGCAGCACCTCGCCCTCGGGGCCGGTCCATTGCGCCCACAGGCCGGCCACGCCCATCGGCTTGCCGTCCACGCGGGCGATGCGGGTGGCCACCGCCTTGCCGCTGCGCCAGTCGTCGGCAAAAAAGGCCGCCATGGGCACGATGCAGCGCTGGCCCTGGAGCCAGGCATCGCGAAAGGCCGTGGCCGTGGCGGCGGTCTCGGCCTTGGCGTTGACCAGCTTGGGGGCCCGCAGCCGCCCGTCCGAGGCCGATTTGACCCAGTGCGGCACCAGGCCCCATTGCGCCGCGACCAGCGTGCGCGTGGGGGCCGAGGGCTCGGGCGCATCCGCCGCGGCGGGGCTGCTGCGGACAAACCAGCCCGGCATGCGCGGCCACAGGTGGCGCTCCCCCAGCGCGGCGGGCGGCTCCACGCCAAAGGCTTCGGGGTAGAGGGCGGCTTGCTGCAGGGTTTCGTAGTGAACGGTCATGGACCGATCGTAACCGGGGCGCGGTCGGTATCGCGTCTTAGCGGGGACAAGGCCAATATCCACCAGCGTTGCTAGCTCCTAAAAGTGAAGCGTTGGCGCCGTCCGCAGGCCCGGGTGCGGGGGCCGGGCGGGCCGCCCTGTGCGCTGGTGGTGCCGCGGCCAGGGCGGTTTTGGCGATACTGGGCGCCTTCGTATTTTCGTGAGGACTGCCCCATGCCCGTCCGCTGCCTGACCCCTGTCGCCCTGCTTGCGGCCCTGCTGAGCGCCGCGGCCGGCCCCGCCCTGGCCCAGAACCAGAAGCTTCGCCCGGGCCTGTGGGAAAACCGCATCAGCCTGAAAACCCAGGGCGGGCAGTTCGAGGCCGCCATGGCCCAGCTGCAGCAATCCCTGGCCAGCCTGCCCCCCGCGCAGCGCAAGGCCCTGGAGCAGCAGATGCAGCAGCAGGGCCTGGGCCTGGCCGGCAAGGAGACCGTGGCCCCAAGCTGCATCACCCCGCAGCAGGCCGATCTCGACAGCCTGCCGCAGGACCCGGCCTGCACGCAGACCGTGCAGCGCCAGGGCCTGAACACCTTGCTGGTGACCTTCAGCTGCAAGGGCAGCGGCAGCACCCCGCCTTCCACGGGCGG